>CAYYAB010000006.1:35471-47076 GCA_964469895.1 uncultured bacterium
GGAGCTCAGCCCTCCTTCTTGAGGGCGTCCCGGATCTCCCTGAGGAGCTTGACCTCCTCCGGCGGCTCGGGGGGCGGCGCGGGTTCGGCCTTTTCCTCCTCTTTCTTCCGCATCTGGTTCACCGCCTTGACCACCAGGAAGATGGCGAAGGCGATGATCAGGAAGTTGATGACCTCGTTGACCCAAAGCCCCCAGGCGAGTACGGTGGCGCCCGCTTCCTGCGCCGCCTTCAGGGTGGGGTAGGGGCCGGGCTCGGTGCCGGCCTTGAGCAGGATGTAGAGGTTGGAGAAATCGGTCCCGCCTAGGAGGAGCCCGATCGGCGGCATGAGGACGTTTTGAACAAACGACTTCACCACCGCCCCGAAGGCGGCGCCAATCACGATGCCGATCGCCATATCGAGGACGTTGCCCCTTTGAATGAACTCCTTGAACTCCTTTAACATAACGTCCTCAGTTTATCGCGAGAACAAAAAGGCGGGCGGTCAAAACCGCCCGCCCCGATCGCCGCCGGGTCTACATATGCTCGATCAGCGCCCGGCCAAACTCGCTCGTCTTTAGGAGCTTCGCCTCCCGGCCCTCGGCGACCATCAGGCGGTGGAAGTCGTAGGTGACGAGCCCTTCCTTGATCGTCGCCTCCATTGCTTGGATGATCAGGTCGGCGGCCTCCTTCCAGCCCATGTAGCGGAGCATCATCTCGCCCGAGAGGATGACCGAGCTGGGGTTGACCTTGTCCTGCCCCGCGTACTTGGGGGCGGTGCCGTGGGTGGCCTCGAAGACCGCGTGGCCGGTCTTGTAGTTGATGTTGGCTCCGGGCGCGATTCCGATCCCGCCTACCTGAGCGGCGAGGGCGTCGGAGATGTAGTCGCCGTTTAGGTTCGGGGTGGCGATGACGTCGTACTCCGCGGGACGGGTGAGGATCTGTTGCAGGAAGTTGTCGGCGATCACGTCCTTGATCACGATCTCCTCGCCGGTCTCGGGGTGCTTCATCACGTGCCAGGGGCCACCGTCCAAGGGCTCGGCGCCGAACTTTTCCCGAGCGACCTCGTAGCCCCAGTTGCGGAAGGCCCCCTCGGTGAACTTCATGATGTTGCCCTTGTGCACCAGGGTGACGCTTTTGCGCCGTTCCTCGATGGCGTAACGGATGGCGGCCTCGACGAGCCGCTTGGTGCCCTCTTCGCTGATCGGTTTGAGGCCGATCCCCGAGGTCTCTGGGAAGCGGATCTTCTTGTATTCCTCGGGGAACTCGCGCGCTAAGAAGTCGAGGAGTTTCTTCTGCCCCTCGCTCCCCGCTGGCCACTCCACCCCGGCGTAGGTATCCTCGGTGTTTTCCCGGAAGATCACCATGTTGACGAGCTCGGGGTGCTTGACCGGGCTCGGTACCCCCTCGAAGTAGCGCACCGGGCGGACGCAGGCATAAAGGTCGAGCCGCTGGCGGATGGCGACGTTGATCGAGCGGATGCCGCCGCCCACCGGGGTGGTGAGGGGGCCCTTGATCGCCACCAGGTACTCCCGGATGGCCTCGATCGTCTCGTCTGGCAGCCAGACCTCCTCGCCGTAGACCCGGTTCGCCTTTTCTCCGGCGTAGACCTCCATCCAGGCGATCTTGCGCCGGCCGCCGTAGGCCTTCTCGACCGCGGCGTCAAATACCGGTTGCGCTGCGTTCCAGATATCGGGGCCGGTTCCGTCGCCCTCGATGAAGGCGACGATGGGGTGGTCGGGTACCACCAGCTTCCCGTTTTCGATGCGGATCTTCTCGCCCCATTCGGGAACCTTGATCTTTTGGAACATGCTCCCAAGCCTCCGCTACCCAAGATACCGGTCCTTTGGGGACGGAGGTCCCTTGGCCTCGGCGAGCGCACGGGCGTTTGCGAGGTAGTGGGCGAGCACGCCGGGGACCAGCGAGCCGGTGGCGAGGTAGGCGGCGCCGAAGAGGAGCCCGGCGAGGAAGACGTAAAGGGGGTAGGCCCAGGCCCGCCGGTCGGGGACCGGGTGAAAGAGGGCGAAGATAAAAGCGCCCAAGGCGACCGCGAGGGGCGGCGGGAGGACGCGGGCGAGCCCGCCCACCAAGAGCCCCCGGAAAAAGAGCTCCTCCGCCAGCGCGCTTGCTCCGGCGAGGGGCAAAAGGGCCCTTTCGGGGAGGGCGCGGACCGCTTCCCGGATCAACGCCTCGGTAGCCCGGTAGGCGCCCGGGAAAAGCCGGGCGAAGGCGGCCTCGAGCCCCGAGAGCAGGGCGAAAAGAAGCAGGAAGGCGAGGGTGTCCCGGTAGGGGTCGGGTCTTGCCACCACCGGGAGTCCGAGCGCCGCCATCCCCGCCGCTCCGAGGAGGCCGAGCACCGCTTCCAGAAGGAAGAGCAGTCCTGCGGGGCTCACCGCTCCACCCGGAGGAGGAGCCGATGCCGGCGGGTTTTTCCCGGCGGGATCTCGGTGGGAAACACGAGGAGGAGGTCCTCGCCCCGGCGTTCGAGGGAGAAGGGCCTTGGGCTTTCGAGCACGAGGGAAAGTGCTCCAAGGGCGAGGCGGTATTGCTCGGCGGGGCCTTCGGGGAGGGGGGCGGGGGGATCTTTCAGGGCAAGGTTTAAGGCGAAGTAGCCAGAGAAGGCCCCGCCGTCCTCGCGCCCGATCCGCCACTCGAGCTCAAGCGCCTCCTCCTTCGGCCGCGGGCGGTAGGTGGCCTTCAGGGCGAAGCCCCGGTGGCTTGCGGCCAGGTGGACCCGGTCGCGGTACTTGGTGGCCTCGAAGCGGAGTTCGTGCCAGCCGTCCCCGAGTGCCTCGGGATCGACGGCGATCCGGGGCACCATGCTCCGGCCTCCGAGCAGGGGCAGTTCGAGCTCCCGCACGTCGAAGGCGAAAAGCGCGCCGCCCTCGGCCGGGCGGAGGTAGAGGTTTAAGGTGTGGCTTTCGAGGATCGCCTCGGCGAAGCCGTCTGCGTCCATGTCCTCGAGGTAGAGCTCGAGCCAGGCGTACTTCCTGGGGTCGCAGCGGTTTTCGGCGGCGAGCAGCTCGCGCCAGGCGTAGGCCACCGCCTTGGGCTCCCCCCGGTAGGCGGGGCCCCACTGGCCGCGATAGAGCCTTTGGTAGGCCTCCTCCGGGGGGCGTTTCGCCTCCTCGAGCTTGTCCGAGACCCAGCGCATCTTGGCGAAGAGGTCGGCGGCCTCGGGGCGCTTCCGGGGAAGCAGGCGGGGGTGGCCGCCTCCCGGGAAAAACCCCGCCGGGAAGGGGGCGCGCGGGTCCTTAGGGCCGGTCCGTACCCGGCCTTTTGCGTAGGGGAAGAGCCAGACTCCTTCTTCCTCGAGCGCCGCGTAGGCCGGAGCGGCGAGCGCGGCCTCCGGCAGGAGGGCGAAGGTATAGCCCTCCTCGGCCAGGATGGGGATCAGGGTGAGGTCGAAGGCGTCCCCAAGCCAGGCCCCCCGGACCTCGACCCCGAAGCGCTCCTCCAGCCGGTCGGCCATGTCCGAAAGCTGCCAGGCGGCGTCCCGCTCGGGGAGGAGGGGCAGGTAGGGGGAGTAGAGTCCTCCGCCCAGGAGCTCGAGCTCCTCCCGCTCGACCCGCTCGGCGATCCCTTCGGCGAGGGCGTTTTCGAGCCGGTCGAGCACGAACCCCGAGAGGAAAAGCAGGCTCCCCGCAGGCATCCGGGGAAGCTCGCGGACCAGGCGCGAGAGGGCGGCCTCGGCCTCGAAGGGCCCGGCGTCGTAGACGAAAAGCGGGCGCTCCACCAGGTTCGAAGCTACCACGATCGGGCGCGTCCGCCGGGCTACCTCGGCGCCGGCGGCACCGGCCGGGCCCAGAGGATGTAGGAGAGGTGGTTCAAGTAGGCGAGGGCGGGTTCGGATAGGGGTTTGTCCATCTCGATCGCCATCATCGCCTCGCCTCCCTTCTTGGTGCGGCTCGAGGTCAGGTGGGCGATGTTCACCTCGTCGTCGGCGAGCACCCGGGCCACCCGGGCGATCACCCCGGGGGTGTCGACGTGCTTGACGAGGAGGGCGGGGGACTCGCCGGTGAGGTGGATCTCGAAGTCGTCGAGCCGCCAGAGCTTGACCAGCCCGCCGCCGAGCGAGGAGCCGTAGACGACCACGCGCTCCTTGGGGTTTTCCAGGGTGATGCGGACGCTATTCGGGTGCACGTCGCCGAGCTCGACGGTTTTGAAGGCGTACGCGAGGCCCGCCTTTTCGGCGAGCTTTTCCGCCTCCTTGATCCGGGGGTCGTCGGGGGAGAGGCCAAGGACGCCCGCGAGCAGCGCCTTCTTGGTGCCGTGCCCCTCGCCGGTCTCGGCGAACGAGCCGTGGAGTCCGAACTCTACCCGCTCGAGCTCCCCAGGGAGGAGTTTCCTCGCGAGCCAGGCGATCTTGGCGGCTCCGGCGGTGTGGCTGGAGGAGGGGCCGATCATCACCGGCCCGATCATGTCCAAAAGTCCCATACTCCGAGCATAGCCCTGGCGGGCCCGGCCGGCGAGCGGTAAGAATGGGCCTATGCGACGTGGCCTTTTCCTGCCCTGGATGCTGGCGCTGGCCTTCGGCCAGTCCTTGATCGTTCCCCCCGAGGGGCCGGTAGGCGAGCCGGCGACGGTGCGCGGGGAGGCGTTGCCACCGGGTACCTACGCGCTGGAGCTCGAACTCCCCGACGGCGGGGAACGGGTCTTCACCGTGGAGGCCCCCGAGGGTCGCTTTGAGCTCCCCTTCGTGCCCGAGGAGCCGGGGGCCTACCGCTTCCGGTTGCGGCTCGACGGAAGCGTGCTCGAGGGGGTGCTGGAGGCGCTTTTGCCCCCGCCCCGGCTGACCGGGGACGGGCTCGTCCTCGGGCCCCACCGCACCCTCGCCCTGCCCCAGCCGGAGCGCTGGCTCGGGCCGGTGGTCGTGGGGCGCAAGGCCTACGTCGCCCGGGGGCTTTTGGTGCTCGAGGTGGACCGACTCACCGGCGCGGTGGTGCGGCACTACCCCCCGAGCCCGGTGAAGCAGCTCTTCGAGGGCCCCGAGCTTCTTCTCGCGGATGGGCGCAGGCTCGGGCTCGACGTCCTCCGGACGCTCCCCTTCGAGGCACCCTGGGAGACGCTTGCGAGCCTCGCGGAGCTCGAGCGAGCCCTTGGCGCTTACGACGGCTACCGCCCGTACTGGAGCCTCCTGGCCGAGGGCCGGACCGACAGCGAGGCCCTTTTGGCCATGGGGAAAGACCTCTTTCAAAGGGGGCACCGGGCGGAGCTCGCCTGGGGCGAGGACCACCCCTTCGCACCCCTTTTGGCCGCAGCCCGCGCCGCCCGGGAAGAGGGGATCGAGCCGAGCCTCGCCCTCACCCGCTTCCTCTTCGATTACGTGCCCCTTTTGCCGGGGAGCGAGGCCTTCTTCCAGGAGGCGGCCGATTGGCTCTGGGCCCAGGGCCGGGTCGTGGAGGCCGAAAGGCTTCGGGCGGGGGTCGGCTGGATCCGGCACTACCGCCCCCTGGGGCTTGGGCGGCTCCTCGGCGCGGCTTTGCTCTTCTTTGCCGCGGTCTACTTGGCGCTCCTTCTAAAGGCGTTCCTCGCCCGCGGGCGGCTTCCCTTCGCGGAGCGGCTTTTGCTCCTGGTCTTCCTCCTCCTCTCCGGGGCGGCGGCGCTCGGCTACGGCATTGCCCGCGGGGCGGATTTGCGGCTTTTCGCCCTGGACCGGGGCACGCTCGATACCCAAGCGGCTCGGGAGGCGATCCGAGCCCTGCCCGAGGGGCCGGAGCGGGAGGCGCTCCTTGCCGGGAAGGGGGCGGCGCCTTCGGCGGCCCTCCTCCTTGGCGCCGGGGAGCCTGCCCGGGCGCTCGCCTTCGATAGCCAAAGCGGAGCGGCAAACGAGGGGATCGGGATCGGGGGCGATCCCTGGAGCGCGGTCTACCGGGAGACGCTTGGGAGCCGTCCCTTGGTCCCGAGCGCGCGGGAGCTCGAGCTCACCTTCGCTCTCGCCCTTCTTCGCGACCTCCTCGCCCGTCCCTTTCCCGCCCTTACCCAGCTCGTCGGGAGTCCGCCGCTACTCTTCCTCTACCTGGGGGTTTTCCTCGTCCTTTTCCTGCATGCCCTTTGGACCTTACCCCGCGGGGAGCCGCGGACCCCGGGGGCGGCGGTCTACCTGCTCTCGGCGCTTTTGCCCGGGCTTTTTTGGTTCGCCTGGGGGGTGGGCCTCCTGCTCTTTGCCCTCGCGCTCGGGGGCGCCTGGGCGGCCTGGGCGGGACGCGGTGAGGGACTCGTCCTCCTCGCCGGGGCCTATCTCTTGAACCTGGTGGGGCTCGCCCTCGCCCTACGCGGGGGGCGCCGGTGATCCTGCCCGCGCTGCCCACCCCCATGGACCCCTCCGGTCGCCCCGACTGGGGGGCCTACCAGGCGGTGATGGACCGGCTCGCCCCCGAGGTGGACGGGTTCTTGGTCTTCGGCTCGAACGGCGAGGCCCCCCTGCTCCTCCCCGAGGAGCGTCGGGCGGGGCTTGCCCGGATCCGCCCCCCGAAGCCCTTCCTCGTCGGGGTGGGGGATGAGAGCACCCCCCAGGCCCTTTACCACCAGGAAGCGGCCCGGGACGCGGGGGCGATCGCCGGCCTCGCCTACCTGCCGCGCTTTTTCTTCGCCGCCCTGGACGAAGCCGCGGCGCTACGCTACTTCGAGGCCCTCGCCCGGGTGCACCCGGTCTTCGTCTACCACGTGCCGAGTCTCACCCGCACCGAGCTCCCCCTTCCCTGGGTCAAGCGCGTCGCCGAACTGCCAGGCGTCCAGGGGATCAAGGACTCGAGCGGCGAGCTCGCGCGCTTCGCCTACTACCAGGCGGAGGGCGTCCAGCTTCGGGTCTTCACCGGGAGCGCGGTCGTCTTCCTGGCGAGCCTTCTCCACGGCGCCGAGGGGGGCATCCTGGCGGCGGCGAACCTGGTGCCCCGTCTCGTGCGCGGGATCTTCGAGGCCTACCGCCGGGGGGACCTGGCTGAGGCGGTGCGGCTTCAAAACCGGCTTGACCCCCTGGCCCGGATGTTGGGGGCGGGGGGCGTGGTGCTTTTGAAGCAGGCGATGCGCCACCTCGGTTTCCCGGTAGGGGCGCCGAGGCCCCCGTTTCCCGAGGAGAGCCCGCTTTGGCCGCGGTTCCTGCCCCTTTTGGAGGCGGCGCGGGAGGACGGCCTTACCCCCTAGCCACCGCCTCTAGAATGGGGCGGAAGGAGGCAGGGATGAGGACAAGGCTCTGGCTTTTGGGCGCGGCGGTGTTTTTCTTGATGGCGGCCTGCGCCCCGAGTGGCCGCCAGGTGGCGCCGCCGGCGGCCCGTTTGGTGGGCGTGGAGCCCGTCGCGATCGACCCCTTTGCCGATCGTTTTGCGCTCGACCTTGAGCTCGAGCTCCAAAACCCCAACGCCTTCGACCTGCCGCTGCTTGCAAGCGAGCTCAAGGTAAAGCTCGGGGATCTGCACACCACTGCCCGGCTCCCCGCGATGACCCTCCCCGCGGGGAAGAGGGCGCGGGCCTCGCTTCGGGTCGAGACCTCCCTCGCGCGGTCGGCGGCGACCGCCGCCGAGTTGCTTTCTGGAAAGACCTTGCCCCTATGGATCGGGGGGCGGCTCCGGGTGGAGGCCTTGGGAGTGGGGGTCTGGCTCGGCCCTTACACTTTGCTCGAAGATCGGGTCAAGCTCGCGCTCGCCCTCAGGCCGCCCCGGATCACCCCCCTCTCGGCCGAGGTGCGGCTGGGTTTCGGTACCCTCGAGTTTCGGGTCCGCTACCGGGCGGAAAACCCCTTGCCGGTGGGTTTTCTGGTTGAAGGAGGCCTTGCCGCCGAGCTTGGGAAGGTCCGTCTTGGCAAGGCCCCGATCGCCCTCCGGCTTCCCCCGGCGGGGGAGGAGGAGGGCACCTTCGTGCTCCGGGTGCCGCTTTCGGCCGTGCCCGGAGCCGCCCGGACGCTTTTCGCCGGGGCCCCCTTCCGGCTTCAGGGGTCGGTGCGGGTGGCGGTACCCGGGGTGGTGGAACGCACCTTTGCACTGGAGCTCTCGGGAGTCGTGCGTTGACCGGATCGCGGTTTGATCGGCTCGGCGGGCTCTTCAAGCGGCATGGACACCGGGTCTACCCGGGCTGGGTGCGGGACCTCTTTTCCCTTTTCGTGCTGCGGCTCTCTCGGGGGGCACGGCTTTTGGACCTCGGCGGGGGGACCGGGCTGCTCGCGAGCTGGGCCCAAAAGCACCGGCCCGACCTCGAACTCTGGGTCGCCGATCCCTCGGAGGGGATGCTCGCTTACGTCGAGGATGGGGTGCACGCCGTGCGGGCCCGGGCCGAGGCGCTTCCCTTCGAGGACGGCTACTTCCACGCGGTGGCCATCGGCGAGGCCCTCCACCATTTCCAGGATGTGGGGCGGGCGCTCGATGAGGTCGCCCGGGTGCTCGGCCCCTCCGGCAAGGTCTGGGTCTACGACTACGACCCCCGGCCGCTCCCCGGGCGGGTGGTGCGGTTTTTGGAGCGGCTTTGGGGAGAGCCGGCGAGCTTCCTTCCTCCGGATCGCCTGCAAGCGATGCTGGAGGAGCGGGGTTTCCGATCCCACCTTCAGCAGCGGGGTTTTCGCTACGTTTTGGTCGCCGAGTTTAAGGAGAAGGCCTCCGGCAGGAGCTCGCCGAGCGTGTAGCGACGCTCCTCGCCTCGGTCGTTGACGCAGAGGATCGGGGTCTCGGGACCGGCGAACTCGGCCAGCACCTGGCGGCAGGCGCCGCAAGGGGGTGCGGGGGGGGAAGCGCTCGTATAGATCACCACCTCCGCGATCTCCCGCTCTCCCGCGGTCACCATCGCTCCCACCGCGATCTGCTCGGCGCAGCGGGTGAGGGGAAAGGCGCTGTTTTCCACGTTGGCGCCGCTATAGATCTTACCGCTAGGCGTTCGGATGGCGGCCCCTACGGGAAAGCTAGAGTAGGGGGCGTAGGCGTTTTGTTGGGCGCGTTTCGCCGCCTCAATCAGCTTCCTCTTCATCGGTTGCTTCCTCCACGGGCGCGGGCTCGGCGCGAACCAGCTCGACCTTCCGCTCGTCGGCTTCGGTGATGAGAAAACGCCAGCCGCCGTACTCGAGCACCTCGCCCTCTTTCGGGATGTAGCCGAAGCGGTCGTAGAGGAAGCCCGAGAGGGTCTCGTACTCCCCTTCGGGGAACTCGATCCCGAGTACGTCGGCGACGTCGTCCAGCGGGGTCTGGGCGTCGATCAGGTAGGCGCCGCCGGCGAGCGGCTGGATCGCCTGCTCGAGCTCGTCGGTCTCGTCGTAGATCTCGCCCACGATCTCCTCGATGATGTCTTCAAGCGTCACCAGCCCGGCGGTGCCGCCGAACTCGTCCACCACGATCGCCATGTGGATCTTCCGCCGCCGGAGCTCGCGGAGGAGGTTCCAGACCGGCATGCTCTCGGGCACAAAGTAGGGATCATGGGCGAGCGCCCCCACCCGCACCTCGTCGAGTCTGCCGTCGTCCACGTAGTCGAGGAGGTCCTTGACCAGGGCGATCCCCACCACGTGGTCGATGTTCTCCTGGTAGACCGGGTAGCGGGAGAAGCGGTGTTCCCGCACCAGGTCTAAAAACTCCCGGAGACTCGCGTCGGCCCGAATCGCCACCATCTCGACCCGGGGGACCATGATCTCCTTCACCTGGGTCTCGCCGAGCTCGAGGACGCCCTGGATCATGTCCTCCTCGACCTCCTCGATCGCCCCCGAGCGCTCGGCGCCGGCAAGGATCATGCGGAGCTCGTTTTCGGTGACGAGCGGCTCGTTCCGGGGCTCGAGCCCAAGGGCCCGGAGAATCAGGGTCGAGGCCCAGGTGAAGAAGCGGCCGATGGGATAGAGCAGAACCGAGAGCCAGTAGATCGGGCCCACCACGATCCGCGCGAGCCGGTCGGCGTGGTGGACCGCCAGCGACTTCGGGGTGATCTCGCCGAAGAAGAGCACGAGGAAGGTCATCACCCCGGTCGCGATCCCCACCCCGGCGGAGCCGAAGGCCTTGGTGGCGAGGTCGGTGACCAGCGCGGTGGCGGCGATGTTCACCAGGTTGTTGCCCACCAGGATCGTGGTTAAAAACCGGGTGATGTCGCGCTCGAGCAGGCTAAACGGCCCCTTGCCCCCTTCGGCCTCGGCCAGCTCCTTGACCTTCCAGGGCCAGAGCGTGGTGATCGCGGTCTCCGAGGCCGAGAAGAAAGCGGAGAGGGCGAAAAGCAGGACGAGGAGCAGGTACTCGCCGGGGTGGGTCGGCGCACCGGTGGCGGCGAACGCCGGGGCCGCGAGCAGGACCAAAGGCGCGAAGAGCTTTCTCGGGGAACTGGGAGGGTGCTCGTTTGCCATCTTCACCTCGCGAGGATGAGGAGGATCCGGGGCAGGAAGAGATACACGCCCACCAGCAGGGCGACCAGGCTCGCCACCAGCACCGCGGCGGCGGCTGCGTCCTTGGCTGCCTTCGCCAGGGGGTGGGGGCTTGGGGCGAGGAGATCGAGGGCGGCCTCGAGGGCGGTGTTCAAAAGCTCGAAGCCGAGCACCAGCCCCACCGCGAGCAGGATGGGGACGAGGCTCACCCCGAGCCCGAGCCCGAGCAGGACCGCAAGCCCCCCGATCGCCACCTCGACCCGGAAGTTCGGCTCCCGTTGCCAGGCGTAGGCGAGGCCGGCCAAGGCGTGGCCAAACGCCTTTCGGAGCCGGGCGAAACTCAGAGCTCTTGAATCCTTCCCTGCACCCTGCGAAAGCCTTGCCATTCCTCCTCCGTGGTGTGGTCGTGGCCCAAAAGGTGCCAAAGCCCGTGGGCCGCGAGCGTCCAGACCTCGGGCCAAAGCCCGTGCCCGGCCGCCTCCCCCTGACGCCGGGCGGTGTCCAGGCTGATCACGATGTCCCCCAGATGCGGGGGCATAAAGGGATCCCCTGGCTCGTAGGTGGGGAAGCTGAGCACATCGGTGGCGGCGTCCTCCCCCCAGTGCTCGCGTTTGAGCTTCCGGATTCGCTCGTCGTCGGTCAGGACGACGGTGACCGCCCGATCACCGACCCCTAGCTCTCCCATGAGCGCCTCGAGCTTGGCCTCGAGCTCGGCGATCCGCTCGGGGTCCACCGGAACCTCAGCCACCAGGTCAACCACCGCGGGTCTGGGCCTCCTCGTAGGCCCGGATGATGCGGGCCACCAGGGGGTGTCGCACCACGTCGGCCTCGCTGAAGTAGACGAAGGCGATCCCCTCGATCCCCTTCAAGATCTTCTCCGCCTCAATCAGGCCCGACTTCGCCGCCTTGGGTAGGTCGATCTGGGTGACGTCGCCAGTGATCACCACCTTGGAGTTGAAGCCCATGCGGGTCAGGAACATCTTCATCTGCTCGGGGGTGGTGTTCTGGGCCTCGTCCAAGATGATGAAGGCGTCGTTCAACGTGCGCCCCCGCATAAAGGCGAGCGGGGCCACCTCGATCACCCCCGACTGCAGGTAGTTCTCAAAGCGATCGGGGTCGATCATGTCGAAAAGCGCGTCATACAGCGGCCTCAGGTAAGGGTCTACCTTGGCCTGGATGTCCCCGGGCAAAAACCCGAGCCGCTCGCCGGCCTCCACCGCCGGCCGGGTGAGCACGATCCGCTTGATGTGCCGGGCCTTGAGCGCGGCCACCGCCATCGCCACCGCCAGGTAGGTCTTGCCGGTGCCGGCGGG
>CAYYAB010000007.1:0-44788 GCA_964469895.1 uncultured bacterium
GGGCGCGGCGTTCCCCCAGCACCGGGTGCAGCAGAAGCCCCCGCACCCCGCGGGCCACCTGCTCGGGGTCGGCACCCGGCTCCTTCGCGTAATCGACGAGGAAGCGGGGCCTTTGCTCGAGATAGACCTGCCAGAGCACCCCCTTCCCCGGGGGCAGGCCCTCGGCGTGCAGGCGCTCCTCGCCGGGCAGGTGCCGGCCGTAGAAGGCGACCGGGTAGAACCGACCCTGCTGCCAGCGCCAAAGCCCTGCCCCGCCGACACCGAAGAACTGCACCAAGAGGGCAAGCGCTTTCTGGGCCGCCTCCTCCAGGGTGTCGGCGGACGCGATCGCCCGGGTGAGCTCGGCAACGAGCTGGCTCTCGGTGTGCTCGGCGAGCAGCGCGAGGTAGTGGCCCACGGCATCCACGAAGCGCGTGAGGGTCTCGATCTCCTCCGGGTAGAAGGGGGTCTTTCGGCCAAGGTCGAGGATCGCGACCACCTCGCCCCGGACCTTGATCGGGAGGGAGAGCTCGCTTTTTTGTTCCACGCCGGGGTCCACGTAGTCGGGGTCTTGGTGCACGTCCTCGACGTGCACCGGCTTGCCCTCCCGAAAGGCCCGGCCGACCACGCTGCGCTCCGCAAGATGCGTGATCTCCGGAAGCCCCCGCGCCGCCACCCGGCGAAACCCCGGGTTCGCCGGCACCCAGACCGATACGTTGGCGTCCACGTACTCCGCGAGCAGCTCGGGAAGCGAGGCCAGCACCTCGTCCTTATCGGTCTTCTTGACCACCTCGTCGAGGGCCTGGTTGAAGAGGGCGAGGCTGCGCTTGAGCCGCCGCTCGCGCCGCACCATTCGCCGGATGAGTGCCCGAAGCGCCGCCCCCGAGACCACCGCAAGCGCGAGGGCCAGGCAGAGGATCCCGAGCCTGGCCGGAGCGAGCCCGGTTAAAAGTCCCACCAAAAGGGCAAAGGCCGCCGCCAGCACCCCCCAGAAGGGGCCGTAGCCGACGGTCACGGTCCCCACCGGGATCACCGCCAGGGTCCCCCAGCCTGAAACGCCGAAAAGGGCCAGCGCCAGCGCCAAGACAGCGGCACCAAGCCCCGCGCCCCAGGTCAGGAGGAACGCCGGTTTATGCATTGCGGACCTAAGTATATCCGCCTCAGACAACCGAGCGGAAACGCCACTTTCTTCTCCCGATCGCAGTTCTTTTTCCGAGCTTTCGGCCGAGGACGCAAAAACTTCGCCCGAACCAGGGGCCTACATGCATTAAGCCCCGTGTCTTCCCACCGGGCCCCATGCACGGGGCGACGAACACTCAACCGAACCGACCGGTGATGTAAGCCTCCGTCCGGGGATCCTTGGGGTTCGTGAAGATCTTCTCGGTGCGGTCAAACTCAACGAGCTCCCCATCCAGGAAGAAGGCGGTGTAGTCGGAAACCCGGGCGGCCTGCTGCATGTTGTGGGTGACGATCACGATGGTCACGCTCTCCTTCAGGGTCGTGAGCAAGTCCTCGATCGCCTGGGTAGAGATCGGGTCGAGGGCGCTGGTGGGCTCGTCCATCAGGAGCACCTCGGGCTCCACCGCAAGCGCCCGGGCGATCGAGAGCCGCTGTTGCTGCCCCCCGGAAAGCCCCACCGCGGGCTTGTCGAGTCGGTCCTTCACCTCGTCCCAAAGGGCCGCCATCTTGAGTGCCCGCTCCGCTGCCTCAAAAAGGCGTCTTTTGTCGCGGATCCCCACCAGCCGAAGTCCCGCCACTACGTTTTCGAAGATGCTCATGGTGGGAAAAGGGGTGGGTCGCTGAAAGACCATCCCCACCCGCCGGCGCACCGCCACCGGATCCACCTCGGGGGCGTAAATGTCTTCTCCGTCGAGAAGCACCTTTCCCTCCACCCGGACGATGGGGTTCAGGTCGTGCATCCGGTTCAGAGCCCGAAGGAAGGTGGTCTTCCCGCAGCCCGAGGGGCCGATCAGGGCGGTGATCTTTTTGTCGTGGACCGCGAGGCTTACGTTTTGCACTCCGGGGTGCTTGCCGTAGTAGACGCTCAGGTTTTGGGTCTCCATGCGGTAGGGCGCGTTCATCGCGGCTGACCTCCCGTACGCGTGACCTGGCGGGCGAGGTAGTTCGCTAACATGATCGCCGCCGCCAGGATCAGGGCCGCGCCCCAGGCCTGGCGGTGCCAGTCCTCGTAGGGGCTGATGGCGTAGACGTAGAGCTTTAGGGGCAGGGTGTCCATGGGCTCGAGCGGGTTCAAGGTGAGGAAGGGGTTCCCGAAGGCGGTAAAGAGCAGAGGCGCCGCCTCCCCCGCACCGCGGGCGAGCGCCAACATCAGCCCGGTGAGAATCCCACCCCGGGCCGCCGGCAACACCAAGCTCAAGATCACCCGCCAGCGGGGAAGGCCGAGCGCGAGCCCTGCCTCCGTAATCTCCCAGGGGATTAGCTTCAAAACTCCCTCGGTGGCCCGGGTGATGATCGGGACCATGATCAGGGCGAGGGCCACCGCGCCCGATAGCCCAGAAAAGTGGCCCATCGGCTTCACCACCAGGACGAAGGCGACGAGCCCCATCAAAATCGCCGGCAGACCCGCCATCACGTCGGAGACCAGGCGCAAAGGCGGGTTCAGGGGGTGATCGGGGTACTCGGCGAGGAGAATCCCCGCGGCGACCCCAAAAACCGCGGCGAAGAAAAGGGCAAGCAGGTCCACCACCAGGCTTCCCACGATTGCGGGTAGCATGCCCCCGCCCCCTTCTCCTGGGGGAGCCGGAGGCTTGGTGAAAAAGTCTAGGTTGAGCGCCTCGATTCCCTGCGCGAAGACGTAATAAAGGATGAAAAAAAGTGGCAGGAGGACGACCAGGGTGCCGAGATAGACCAATAGCTGCATCAGCCGGTCCCGCAGGTAGCGGCGCCTGAGGTTCATTTCCGCCCCTCCCCGTGGCTCATGCGGCCAAGGATCCAGGTCGCCACCAGGTTGGTGAGAAGCGCAATGAGCAAAAGGACGAAGCCCACTGCAATCAGCGCGGAAAGGTGGAGATCCTGCTCGGCCTCCGTGAACTCGTTGGCGATCAGGCTTGCCATGGTCGCGGCGGGCCCGAAGAGGGTATAGGGCAGGTTGACCGAGTTCCCGATCAACATGGTGACCGCCATGGTCTCGCCAAGCGCCCGGGCCAGAGCGAGCACCACCCCGGAGAAGATCCCCGCCCGGGCGTAGGGGATCACCACTCGGCGGATCACCTCCCAGCGGGTTGCGCCGAGCGCGTACATCGCCTCGCGCTGGCTTTGGGGAACGAGAGCGAGCGCGTCCCGGGCAAGGGCACTGGCGTAGGGGACGATCATCAAAGCCAACACCAGGATCGCCGAGAAGAGGCCGATTCCCGTGGGCGGACCGAGGAGCGGCAAAAGCCCCGGGGCGTGGGCCGCCGCCCAGCTAAAAAGTGGCAGCTCGACGTAGGCCCGGACCACCGGGACCAGGACGAAAATGCCCCAAAGCCCGTACACCACGCTCGGCAGCGCGGCAAGTAGGTCAATGAGGTAGGCGACCAGCTCCCTTAGGCGTCCCCCGGAAAACTCCACCACGAAAAGCGCGGTCGCAAGTGCCGGGAAGAACGCCAGAAAGAGCGCGGCTGCGGAGGTGATCAGGGTGCCGAGCAGGGGAGGCCAGGCACCGAACATCCCCCGCACCGCGTCCCATCGGCTGCCGGTGAGGAAACCCCAAAAGCCGAAGGTGGCAAAGGCCTCCTGGCTTCCCCGATAGAGCACCCAGAGAACGAGCAGGGCGGCAAACACCACGCCCGAAGCAAGGATCACGATCAAAAGGGTAAATAGGCGATCTCCGAGCCGCTGGTAAAGCCAGTTCGGCATAAGACCTCCATAGTAAGGGCGGGGCGGCGGCGCCGCCCCGCCGCTCGCAGCGAGTCTACCGCAAGAGCGGCTCGCCCTTGTAGCTCAAACGCTTGAGGTTTTCCTCGGTGATCCGAACCGCCACCTGGGGAAGCCGGGCGTAGTGGAGGGGCTCATTGTATTCCTGCCCGTCGTGCACGATCCACCAAAGCAGCTTGGCCAGCGCTTCCGCTTGCGCGCGGTTTTTGAACGCGCGGTCTTTCGCCATGTCCCGATAGACCAAGATCCAGGTGAAGCTGCTGATCGGGTAACCATCGGGGGCCGAGGTATCGGTCAGCGAGACGCGCGTGTCCTGGGGAAAGTCCTCAAGCTTCGCGGCCGATTGAACCGATTCCAGGGACGGGAGAATGAAGTGGCCCGCGCGGTTTTGCACGGCACCATAGGGAATCTTGTTTTGCAGTGCGTAAATGAGCTCCACATAACCGATCGCGCCCGGGGTTTGGCGAACCAGGCCAGCGACCCCCTCGTTGCCCTTGCCGCCAAGCCCGGTGGGCCAACCCACGCTCTTGCCAAACCCGACGCGGGACTTCCAGCTGGGGCAAACCTTGCTCAGAAATTCGGTGAAGATGTAGGTGGTCCCGGAGCCGTCGGAGCGGTGCACCACGGTGATCGGAAGGGGCGGCAGCTTCACCCCGGGGTTTTCGGCGGCGATCTGGGGATCGTCCCAACGCTGAATCGCCCCGAGGAAGATCCGGCCTAGGACCTTACCGGAAAAGCGGAGCGGCTTTTCCACCCCGGGGAGGTTGTAGACCACGGCCACCGCACCGAGGGCGGTGGGGACGTGAATCACGTCGGTCTGAAACTTTTCCTTAAACTCGGCGATCTTGGCGTCGGAAAGGGGGGCGTCGGAGGCTCCGAAGTGCACCGTCTGGGCAAAGAGTTGCCGCACGCCGCCGCCCGAGCCAATCGACTGGTAGTTCACCTTGACCCCGGTGAGCTTGTGGTAGACGGAAAAGTACTTGGCGTAAAGCGGGTAGGGGAAAGTCGCACCGGCACCGGTCAAGGACACGGGGGCCGCAAGCGCCAAACCGAAGGCCAGCATTCCCAATAAGAGCGTCGCACGCTTCAAACCAACCACCTCCAAGGTTAAGCTAGCCCGCGTTTGTCAGGGCGATGTCAGGAACCAAAGGCCCGGGGGGATACGGACCCCGAAGGCGTTTGTGCTCCCGCGCCGGGTACCGTACGCCTCGCCACCGAAGCTACGCGCGATTCGGCGAACGATCGCAAGGCCAAGCCCGGTTCCCCGGGCCTGGGCCGCCGAGGGACCCCGGGCACCAGGGGCAAAGAGACGCTCGTAGTCGGGGATCGGGGGACCGGCGTCCCGAACTTCGATCAAAAGCGTCGCCCCTTCCGGAAAAGCCACCACGGATACCGGGGGGCGGCCGTGGATGAGGGCGTTTTCCACGAGGTTTAAAAGGATCTGGAAAAGCGCGTCGGGGTCCACCCGGAGCCGAACCTGCTCCCCTTCCCAAGCCACCTTCTGGGCCGCCGGGAGGATCCGCAAGAGCCGCTGCTTGAGCGCTGAGAGGGAATAGGGCGGGACCTCGGGGGCGTAACCGCCGGAGGTGACCAGCCGCACGAGCCGCTCGGCCTCGCTCTGGAGGGTGGCAAGGATCTCGGACTGCTCCTCGGGCGCGGCGGTCTCGAAGAGCTGGAGCAGGCTCCGGATCGCGGTCACGGGGGTGCGAAGCTCGTGGAGAAGCTGAGCGGCTTCAGTGGAGTCCGAGGGGAGTTCGAGAAGGTAGAGCCAATCCTCCGCTGCCCGGGCGAAGAGTCGGCGGCCGCGGACCCAAAGCTCGGCCTCACCTCCCGTCTTGGCCAGGGCCAAAAGCCTGCGGTCGCGGAGGGCGTGAATCAGGGGCGCCCCAAGAACCCGCTCGGCCCGCACTCCAAGCAGCGCCTCGGCGGCGGGATTCAGGTAGCGAATCCGACCCCCGGGAAACCAGATCGCCCCCTCGATCGCCCGATCCCAACCCTTCAAAGTGCCTCCCGGAAGCGATAACCGCGACCCCGAACGGTCTCAATCCAACCGGCCCCGAGCTTTTCGCGCAGCTGGGCGACGTGCTGATCCACGGTGCGCGGGGTTCCGAGGTAATCCCTGCCCCAAACCCGGTCGAGCAGCTCGTCGCGGGTAAAGACCCGGCCGGGAGCGGCGAGGAAAACCGAGAGCAGGTCGAACTCCCGGGGAGTAAGCGACACCTCGCGGCCCTTTACGCGTACCCGGCGGGTTTCAGGGTCGAGCTCGAGCTCCCCCACCTCAAGCCGGCGGCGGTACCCCGCCCGCCGGAGCAGCACCTCGATTCTCGCCAGCAGCTCGGCCTCGGAGAAAGGTTTGGTGAGATAGTCGTCGGCGCCGCCCAAAAGCCCCGCCACCCGGTCACCCTCGGCGGCGCGGGCCGTGAGCATGAGAACCGGGATCCGGTCCCCAGCGGGCTCCGCGCGCAGGCGCTCGAGCCAACGGATCCCCGGCTCATCGGGCAGCATCCAGTCGAGCACCACGAGCTCCGCCTCCGGCCAGCGGTCCCAGGCCGCCCGGGCGGTCTCGGCCTCGATCACCTGGTGCCCGGCGCGGGAAAGAAGCAACCGGAGCGCAAGCCGAACCCCGGGCTCGTCCTCAACCAGGAGGATCCGTGCCATTTCACTTCCAGCCTAATCCAGGGCTTTTGTAAGCCTCGGGGGTGGGTATAAAGAGGGCGTGCCCCGGGATCCGATTTTTACCCCCTTTGGCGCCGCCCGTACGGTGACCGGAAGCTGCCACCTCATGAGCTACCGAGGCTATCGTCTCCTGCTCGAGTGCGGCGCCTACCAGGGCGAAGCCGAGGCCAAGAACTACACGCCCTTCGGCTTTGACCCCACGCGGGTGAACGCGGTAGTGGTCACCCACGCCCACCTCGATCACATTGGCCGGCTTCCCCGCCTGATCCGCGAGGGCTATCGGGGACCGGTCTACGCCACGCCGCCCACCCTCAAACTCCTGCGGCCGATCCTGGAAGACGCGCTCAAGGTGATGCACGAGGAGGCCGACCGGGCAAAACGAAAGCACCTTCCCATCCCTGAACCCCTTTGGGACGAGGAAGACCTCGCCGAGCTCTACCGCCGCCTCGCCCCCCTTCCCTACTACCGAGCGCAGTCCTTCGGCCCCTTCGCCGTCGAGCTAATCAACGCAGGACACCTGCCGGGTTCGGCCTCGGTGGTGGTCGAAGTAGCGGGCAGGCGGCTCGTCTTTTCGGGGGATCTCGGGAACCGGCGGAAAGAGGTCCTCCCCGACCCCGACTATCCGCCCCACGCCAACCTGGTGGTCAGCGAGGGGACCTACGGCGACCGCCCCCATAAGCCGCTCGCCGCCACCCTCGACGAGTTCGCCCTTTGGGTAGCCGAAACCCTCTCCCAGGGGGGCAAGGTGGTGATCCCGTCCTTCGCCCTGGAACGCACCCAGGAGATCCTCTACTACCTCCGCGAGTTCGAGGAAAAGGGACGGATCCCGGTGGCCCCGGTCTTCGTGGATAGCCCGCTCGCGAGTCGGGTGAGCGCGGTCTTTGAAGAAGTTCGCGAGGCCTTTTCGTTAAAGGTCCAGACCCTTTACCGCCAGGGGCGGGACCCCTTCCGTCCCCGCCGATTGCGCTACACCGTCTCGGTGGAGGAGTCGAAGACTTTAAACGAGCTCGAGGGACCGGCGACGATCATCGCCGGCAGCGGCATGCTCACCGGCGGGCGCATCCTGCATCACCTCCGCCACCAACTTCCCAACCCCAAGAACACCCTGCTCTTCGTGGGCTACCAGCCCCGGGGCGGGCTCGGCCGCCGCATCCTGGAGGGCGCCCCGGTGGTCCGGATCCTCGGCCACGAGACCCCGGTGCGGGCCCGGGTGGCCTCGCTCGGAGGGTTTTCGGGGCACGCTGGCCAGGACGAGCTCCTCGACTGGCTCGCCGGAGAACCCCGGGTCCTCCTCGTTCACGGGGAGCCCGACAAACTGGAGGCGCTCAAGGCCCGGCTCGGGGAGCGTGGCCAGAAAGCTCAGATCGCCGCCCTCGCCCAGCCCTACCCTTTCTAGAGATCCTCGGGGCGGTTCAGATTCCAAAGCACCTGGGGCCCAAAGCGCCCCGCCACCTCTTCCCAGCCCAGGTAGCGTGCGCCGGCGAGCTCGAGCACCTCGGCCATCCGGCCCCGTCCGGCGGCAAGCTGGCGCTCCACGAGAGGCAAAAGACGGCGGGTATACAGGGCGGCAAGCGGCTCAGGCCGGCCCAGAGGGTCTTGCACCGCCAGCGCCGGCGCAGAGCCGAGCTCCCGGAGCAGAAAGCGCCAGTAGGCGGGGGTAAGGTTCGGCAGATCACAGGCGACCACCGCCACCACCTCGGTACGGGCGTAGGCGAGCGCGGCGTGCAGCCCTGAGAGGGGCCCAAGCCCGGGCTTTAGGTCCGGGAGGACCGGAACCCCCGCCTCGGGATAGGACCTTGGGGCAAGAACAAAGCGCTCATGGGCCTCGGAGAGGCTTGCTAAGACCCAAAGGAGTAGCGGCCGCCCCCGCCAAACAAAACGAGCCTTGTCCTGACCGAACCGCCGTGACTGCCCCCCGGCGAGTACCGCTCCCGAAAACCTCACCCCGGCACCTCAGCCACCACCCGGGTCCCCGCCCCGGGGCGGCTCTCCACCCGGAAACGGCCGCCCCGCGCCTGGATCCGCTCACGCATCTGGGCGAGGCCAAAGTGTCCCTCCTTGGGAGCGCTGGCAGGGTCGAAGCCGACCCCGTCGTCCTCGATTACGAGCCGGGCCCCTTTGGGGGCGAGCGCTTCGAGCCGCACCCGCACCCTTCGGGCACGGGCGTGTTTCGCCACGTTGTTTAAGGCCTCCTGCAGTACCCGAAAGAGGGCGAGCTCGGAGGCCTGGGCGAGCTCGGGATTCCCCACCACCTCGACCTCGGCCCGGAAACCGGCCTGCTCGGCAAAGGCCTGGGTGTACCGGCGAACGGACTCGATGAAGCCGTAGCGCTCGAGGTCGATCGGGCGGAGGGCAAAGATCGAGCGGCGCACCTCGCGAATCTGGGCCCTGAGCGTTTCGCGCACCACCGCGAGCTCCTCCTTGGCCCTTTCCGGGTCCCGGTCCAAAAGCCGCGTCACCAGATCGAGCTTTAGCGCCATGAACGCAAGCGACTGGGCCAGGCCATCGTGAATCTCTCGGGCGATCCGGGTCCGCTCCTCGTGGATCGCAAGCTCCTCGGCCCTTAGGTAGGCCTGGGCGTTCCGCACCGCGAGGGTCACCTGGGAAGCGAGCAGTTTGAGAAAAGCGAGCTCGCTCCTCAATCGCTCGTGCTCCCCGAGGAGAAGGAGCACCCCCACCGGGCTCTTGTCTCCAAGCGGCACGGCGAGCTGCCCAGGGGCGAGGAAGACCGGCTTTTTGAGCGCGTCGCTCCAGGCTCCCTGGGGCAAAAAGGCCCTTCGCGCTGGGGCCGAGCCCCGGTAGGCCCAAAGCTTCAAGACCCCGCCCTCGTCGAGGAGGTAGACCGCTCCCCCTTCGGCCCCGGCCCAGGCGACGATGCGCTCGAGCAGGCGCTCGAGCAGCTTTTCCAGATTGGCCTCGGCCCTTAATGCCTCGTCCACCTCGAAGAGGGTGAGCAGGTCCCGGGTGCGGGCCTCGGCGGCTTCCAGGACCGAGTCCACCTCGCCGGCGAGGACCTCAAGGAAAGCACGATCCACCTCGCCGAAAAAGCAAAGCCGCCCCCCGCTCCGGGAAAGCTCCACCGTCACCAGCCCCTCGGCCTGGCACCCGGCGAAGGGGAAGCCCGCGGTGACGTAGCGGTACTCTCCCAGGGTGATTGCGACCTCACCCCCGAGCGCCTCGCGAATCGCCTCCGCCACTGCCCGCATCACCTCGTCCAGGCTCTCGGCCTCGAGCGCGCGGTGCACCACCTGCCGCACCGCGAGCAGGCGTCGGTTGGCCTCGAGGAGCTCGCGCTCGGCCCGCTCTCGGGCGGTGAGCTCGTCGGCCACCCAGTCGAGGGTGAGGTAGACGACGAAGGGGCCGAGGAGCCCGTAGAAAGCGAGCATCAGCCAAAACGCGTGGGGATCGTCGAGGCTCCTCCGAATACCGAACTGGAAGAGGACCACAAAAAGGGCGATGATCGGCGGCAGGTAGAGCCGGGCCTTACGGATCCGGTTCGCCAGCTCTCCGAGGCTCGCCCGGGGAGTCATGACCGCCTCCGCTCCCGCTCGATCGCCCAGCGCCCCTGACGCAAGAGCCCTCTGAGCATCGCGAGCTCGCCGGGGGTGAGCGCGGCCTTGTGGAAGATGCGGCGAAAGCGCCGCATCGCGTGGGGAAGGCGCCGGGTGTCGGTGAAGCCAATCTCGAGGAGGTAGGCCTCGAGGTCCTTGAAAAAACCCTCCAGCTCCCCCACCTCGGCGGGCCGGGGCTGCTCGGTCGCCCGGGGTTCGGCGAGGAAGAACTCGTAGGCAAGGATTAAAACCGCCTGCGCCAGGTTCAGGCTCTTAAAGCCGGGGTCGGTGGGGATCCGCACCACGTAGTGGGCCCGGTCGAGCTCGGCGTTGGTAAGGCCCGAACGCTCGCGGCCAAAGACCAAGGCTACCCGCTCCCCGGCCTCGGCCCGGGCTCGGAGCAGGGGCATGAGCTCGCGCGGGGTGGCAAGCCTCCCGGGGTAGCCGTAGCGGGCCCGGGCGGTGGTGGCCGCCACCCAGTGCACATCGGCGAGCGCTCCGTCCAGGGTGGGGACGATCCGGGCGGCCTCGAGCACATCCCGCGCCCCCACCGCGAACTTCCGCGCCTCCTCCGCCAAAGGATCGGCCTCCGGGGCCACGAGGTAGAGCTCCCGGAGGCCGAAGTTCTTCATCGCCCGGGCGGCCATGCCGATGTTCCCGGACTCCTGCACTCCTACGAGGACGACGCGGACGGATTCCACCCCGCCCCATCTTACGGAGCGCGAGAGGTTTAAAGGGAGCGGAGCCAGCGGGCGAGGGTGCGCACCCCGAAACCGCTCGCGCCCGCCGGGCCAAGCTCCCAGTCCTCGCGCTGGTAGGCGGGCCCGGCGATGTCGAGGTGAGCATAGGGGTCGCGCACGAACTCGGTGAGGAAGAGCGCCGCCTGGATCGCCCCGCCCTCACGGGTACCCACGTTCTTGAGATCGGCGACGTCGCTTTTTAAAAGTTTCCGGTAGCTCTTTTCCAGCGGCATCCGCCAGAGCTTCTCGCCCTCGGCACCGGCGGCCTCCAAAAGCCCCTCGGCGAGGCGGTCGTCGGTGGCGAAGAGGGCGGCCACCTTGCGCCCCAGCGCCACCACCGAGGAACCGGTCAGGGTAGCGATCGAGACGATCGCGTCGGGGGCCTCGCGGCCCGCGTAGGTGAGGGCGTCGGCCAGGGTGAGGCGGCCCTCGGCATCGGTGTTGACCACCTCCACCGTCTTGCCACTCATCGTGCGCACGACCTCGTCCACCACGTAGGCGTTCCCGCTGATCTTGTTCTCGGCGGCGGCGATCACCCCGTGCACCTCGATGGGGGGCCGGAGCTCGGCGAGGGCCCGGAAGGTCCCGAGGACTGCCGCCGCCCCGGACATGTCGGCCTTCATATGCCGCATGGCCTCGGTGGGTTTCAGCGAGTAACCCCCGGTATCAAAGCAAAGCCCCTTGCCCACGAGCGCCACCCGCCGACGCGGGGTCTCGGGGCGGTACACGAGATGAATGAGCCGGGGCGGGTGCGCCGAGCCCCTCGCGACCGCGAGGAAGGCCCCCATGCCCATGGCCTCGATCGCATCCGGATCGTAGACCCGGACCTCGAAGCCGAACGCCTTCGCAAGCCGCTCCGCCTCCTCCGCCAGGGTTTCGGGGTAGAGGACGTTCGGCGGCTCGTTGGCGAGGTCGCGGGCGTAGGCGGTGGCCTCGGCGAGGATGCGGGCCTCCTCCACCGCCCGCCCCCGGCCTTTCGCGATCCAGTAGCGCACCCGGACCGGCCGGGCCTCGGACTTGTAGCGCGTAAAACGGTAGCTTCCAAGGTAGAGCCCCTCGGCAAGGGCGAAGCTCGCTTCCGCCTTGCCCAGCCGATCGGCAAAGAAGTTCTCCACCGCGACCTCGCGAACCCCGAGCTCGAGCGCCTTCCTAGCAACCCGGGCCCCGGCCTCGCGCACCCGATCGGCACTCACCCCGCGCTTTTTCCCGAGTCCCAAAAGACCAAGGAAGACGTCCCCCGCCGCGACCACGAGGAACGCCCCCTCTTCGCCCCTAAAACGCCCTATCTTGAGGGCCTCGGAAAGCAGTCCCGAATGCGCCGCGTCCAATTCCTGGCCGGCCTCGGTAAGCATTCCCGAGACCACGCCCACCACCTTCAACTTCCCGGGAAGGCCGGCCACCGAGCGCCGGCCGGAACGCAGAGAAATCTTCATAACGCTTTCAAGTATATCACCCTGCCACGGGATAAGATGGCGTCTGTGAAGCAGATTGGCGGCAGCGCCGCGCTCGAAGGAGTGATGATGAAGGCCCCTGGAGCCTGGGCGTTAGCAGTGCGCCTGCCCTCGGGGGAGATCCACGTCGAACGCCACGAAGAAAAAGTCCCCTGGCTCTCGCAACCCTGGGCCCGGCTCCCCCTCATACGCGGCGTGGTGGCGCTCTTTGACGCCCTCCGGGTCTCCTACCTCGCGCTCGCCCGCAGCGCCCAGCTGGTCGAGGGCGAGGAAGAGCCGATCCACAAGGGCGCTCTCTACGGCACCATGGCGCTTTCGACGGCGGTCGGGGTGCTCCTTTTCATCGTTCTCCCCGCCTACATCGCCGGCTTCGCCGCCGACGCGGGGAGCGCGCCGGTGCTCTTCAATGCCCTAGCGGGCGCGATCAAGGTGATGATCTTGGTGGGGTACTTGCTCTTTTTGCGCCGATTTCCCGACACCCGGCGGTTTTTCATGTACCACGGCGCCGAGCACAAGGCGATCCACGCCTACGAGAAAGGCCTTCCCCTGACGATCGAGAACGTTCGCGCCCAGCCCCGCTTCCATCCTCGCTGCGGGACCACCTTCATCGCCTTCGTCATCCTGGCTTCGATCCTGGTTTACTCCTTTTTGCCCCGGGCGGACGTGCTCTGGTGGCGCCTAGCCGGCCGGGTGGTCTTCCTGCCCCTGGTAGCCGGCGTCGCGTTCGAGCTATTGCGTTTTTCCGCCACCCATGAGGACCCCTTCTCCCGGGCGCTTCGTTGGCTGGGTTTCCGTTTCCAGGCCCTCACCGTGGACGAGCCCACCGACGACATGATCGAGGTGGCGATTCAGAGCACCGAGGCGGCGGTGGCGGAGCCTGAAGCGATGGTGGCCTGATCCGGAATCGCAAGCGCGCGGGGGTGTAAACTATACCTTTGTGAAGCGAAGGGTCGTCCTCGGGCTTTCCGGCGGGGTGGACTCGGCGGTGGCCGCGCTCTTGCTCAAAAGGCGCGGCTACGAGGTCATTGGGGTCATGCTCAAACTCGAGGCCGGGGATGCCCCAAACTCCTGCTGCAATCTGGAGGCCGCCCGCCGGGCCCAAAAGGTGGCCGATCGGCTCGGGATCCCCTTCGTGGTGGCAAGCGCCGAGGACCGCTTTGCCCAGATGGTGATCCGCCCGTACCTCGAGGGCCACGCCGCGGGCGTGACCCCAAACCCCTGCACCCGGTGCAACCCCTTCGTCAAGTTCCGTGGCCTGCAGGAGATCGCCGAACGCATCGGGGCCCAGATGATCGCCACCGGCCACTACGTACGGCGCGAGGGAAGCCGCGTCCTCCGCGGCCGGGACGAGCGCAAGGACCAGAGCTACTTTCTCTGGGCGGTGCCCGGGGAAATCTTTGAAAGGAGTCTCTTTCCCCTCGGGGAGCTCACCAAACCCGAGGTTCGGGCCCTCGCCGAGGAAGCGGGCCTGGTGGTGGCGAAAACCCCGGAGAGCCAGAACCTCTGCTTCGTGCAAAACGACCCCGCGGGTTTCCTCCGGGCTCGTCTAAGCGTTCGGCCGGGGCCGGTGGTGGACGTAGAGAGCGGCGAGATCATCGGCCAGCACCAGGGGGCGGCCCTGTACACCGTGGGCCAAAAGCGGGGGCTCGGGCTCTTCAAAAGCCACCTCGAGCGCTTCGTCGTCCGGGTAGACACCGAGGCCAACGTGGTCTACGTAGGCCCCCGGGAGGCTGCCACCTGGCGGGGCCTCGCGGCCGGGGAGGCAAACTACTTAAGGCCCCCCTCCGAGTGGCCCGAGCGGATCTGGGTCCAGGTCCGCCACCGGGCCCGTCCCAGCCCGGCCCGGGTGGTTTGGGCCAACGAAAAGGGTTTTGAACTCCGCTTCGAGGAGCCCGTCTTCGCCGTCACCCCGGGCCAGTCGGCGGTGCTCTACGCGGGGGAGGAGCTCCTTGGCGGCGGGGTCATCGCGCGCGCGGTCGAACCGCTTCGAGCCACGAGGGCGGCGGCGGCCGCCGGTTAGCGAGCGCCCGGTAGACGGCGTAATCCCGCCACACCCGGGCAAGGTACTCCCGGGGCTCGTCCCGGGACTGGAAGCGGAGGAAGTCCTCGAAGTTGCCGTAAGTACGCATCCCCCGGGCGACGTAGCCGGGTCCGCCGTTATAGGCGAGCACCGCAAGGCGAAGGTCGCCCCCGAAGCGGTCCTTGAGCCAAGAAAGGTAGTAGGCGCCAAACCGAATCGCCGCGCGGGGCTCGAAGGGATCTGCCCCCGTCTCCCCAAGCCTTCCCGCGACTTCGGCCCAGGTCCGGGCGGTGAACTGAAAGAGCCCCTTGGCCCCGGTGGGGCTCACCGCTCCCGGATCGAAGGCGGACTCCACCCGCATCACCGCGAAGAGCAACCAGGGATCGAGCCCGAACCGTTCCGCCTCGGCAAAGACCGCCTTCCGCCAGGGGGTGCCCCAGCGGAGCAAGGGACCGCCGTAGCGGGCGGCGAGGTGGTGCTCCCCGAGCGCGTCGAGCACCCAGGCCCAGGCCCGACGAAGGTCTCCCCCAGCGCGGCGGGCGCGGTAGGCGGCCTCACCCAGGGCCCAATCGCCATGCCCCGCCCGGGCGAGCGCCCGCACCACCCCAAGCCCTTCAGGGGCGGGTGGCGGAGGCAGGACCCGGATCGGGGGTAGCGGCTTTCCTGCGAGCAGCCCAAGCCCCCCGGATAGCAGCATGTAGGCCCGGTGCTCGCTGGCCCCGTCCCCCCGCCTTCGGGCAAGGACCCAGGCGCGGAAGGCGGCGTCGTCGGCAAGCGCGCCGGGTTCGCCCGCGAGCTCGAGGTAGCGTTCTACCGCCCGATCCACGTCCCGGGCCTCCAGGAGCCCAGCGGCCTCGAACCTTCCCCGGGGGCCCGCTGCCAGGAGCACCGAGATCGCCTCCGCCACCCGGCCCTCCCGCGCGAGCAATCGCCCCTCCATAAGCCGGTCGCCGGCGCGTCGGAAGGCGGCGAGCGCCTCTTTTTCCCGCCCTAGGCGTAAAAGCGCTTGCCCTAAAAGCCGGGCGTCGGACCGTAGATAGGCCAACGCTTCCTCCGCTCGCCCAAGCCCAAGGAGCGCCCGGCCCTTTAGGAGGGGATCCCGCGCGAAGGCGAGCGTCTCCCGGTAGCGGCGGGAGGCGAGCAGCCCCCGCACCGCCTCCTGGCTTCCCCGGCGGGCGAGCCTGAGGAGCCCCGCGAGGGCTTGCTCCTTCAATAGCTCGGCCCGGTAGAGCCGCGCGGCCTCGTCCAAAGCCCCCGCCTCCTCGAGCACGCGGGCAGCCCAGAGCCGGGCCCGATCGCCCTCCTCCTCGAGCACAAACCGCGCCCAGCGCACCCGCTCGGCTGGCGAAAGCCCCCCGTCCTCCGCCAGCGCCCGGGCGGCGACGAGGGCCGCGTAGCCCTCCTCGCGAACGAGCGCCCAAAGCGCTTGGCGATCGCCCGTGGAGAGTGCGCGCGCAAGCCGGTCGTAGGGGGCGGGGAGCGCGGTGGCCGCCCCCTTGTCGGTCCGGAAGAAAAGGGCTCCCCCCATTAGCAGGAGGCCAAGCCCGAGGAGGGCCCACCGAGCCGGGCGCACGCCTCCACCCTACTGGACAAATCCCAGGACTCGGATTAGCATAGGCTTTGCGGCGTGGGGCCGTGGCGCAGTTGGGAGCGCGCCTGAATCGCACTCAGGAGGTCAGGGGTTCAAATCCCCTCGGCTCCACCAAAAAGGGGCGGCGAAAGCCGCCCCTTTTCTTTTGCCCGCCCCCTTTCAGTGCGTTTCCGCTCCCTGGCCGAGATAGATCCCGTGCCAGGTGTGCACCCACACCTCACCGGGGCAGGTGTGGACCGGCGGCGCGTCGCCGACCCCGGCGCTCGGCCAAAAGCAGGTAAAGGCCAAGCATCGGAACCAAAAGGAAAAACGCCATCCATAACCCGCCAAAGCCCATGCCCATCACGCCGTCACCTCCAACCGGCCGAGCGCGTCCTCCACCCGGCGCTTCACTTCCTCCGCGCACGCTTCCTCCCGGACCCCGGCGGCGGCGGAGGCCGCCTTGGGGTCGAGGATGAGGATCCCGACGCCCCCCTCGACCTCGCGCAGTACCACCGCGCAGGGAAGCACGGTGCCGAGTTCGGGCGCCTTCTCGAGGGCCAGCTCGGCGGGCTCCAGCGGGCAGAAACCCAGCCGGAGATAGGGACGCGTCACCACCCTCCGCTTTTCCCTAAGCACGGCGTCGAAGGCGATCCGGGAGAGGAGCCCAAACCCCTCCCCCGACGAGCGCGGGCTCCACCTCGGCCAAGCTCCCCGGGATCCGTATCCGGTCTACCATCCTTCCCTCCGGCAACCAGGGAATCCCGCTTCGGCAAAGCCCATGTAAAGGGGCCCCTGCCCGGTAGCGGGGTTAGTCGAATCGGGGGGCGGAGGAGGATAGGCACACCCGCCTCTCGGTAGACCGCACGAGTGGCTTAGACACGCGCCCCCTCCCGGTGTTCGATCACGCCCATCATCCCCAGGTCCTCGTGGTCGAGGATGTGGCAGTGGAAGACCGCCCGGCCGGCGAAGTCCTGGTAGCGGACCCGGAAGCGCACCCGCTCGTTCGGCCGCAGGTTGACCACGTCCCGCCAGGCGAGGAAGGGCTCCTTCCGGCCGTTTCGGCTCACGACCTGGAAGGGGTTGGTGTGGAGGTGGAAGGGGTGGTCCATCACCCCGAGGTTGACGAGCTCCCACTCCTCGACGTCGCCGAGACGGGCCTCCACGTCCACCCGTCGGGGATCGAAGGTCTTCCCGTTGATCACGAAGACCATGCCCCGCCCCGGCCGCATCGCGTGACCCAGCACGAACCGGCGGATGCGCACCGGCGCGGGAAGCGGCTCAAGGGAGAGAAGCCGGGTGGGCAGGGGGAGCTCCGGGCGCGCCTCCCCCCGGTAGACGAGCTCGGCGAGGACCGCCGTCCCTTGAGGGCGGAAAAACCCCCGCATCCCCATGCCCATGCCCCGGGGACCGCCGCGGTCGTAGGGAAGCGCCCGGAGGAGGTAGCGCCCGGGCTCCCGGGAACCCTGGATGAGCACCTCGGCCCGCTCGCCAGGAGCAAGCACGAGCTCCTCAAGCTCCACCGGCTCGGCGAGGCCGCCGCCATCGGTGGCGATCAGGTAGAAGGGATGCTCGTCGAGGCGGAGACGAAACACCCGCGACGCGCTCGCGTTCAAAAGGCGAAGCCGGAGCAAGCCGCCCCGGGGTACCGAAAGGCGCTCCCGCGCCTTGCCGTTCGCGGTGAGGATCGGCCCCTCCCGCCCCGCCGCCCGCTCCATCGGGCTCGGCGCGGGAACCCGCTCGCCGGCGAGGGCGAAGTCCTTGAGGACCAGGAAGGCCTCGCGGGCCGCCGCCACCTCGGGTACCTCGTCGAGGTCTCCCCGCACCACCAGGAGCCCAGCCGCTCCGGCGAAGACCTGCCGGGCCACCAGGCCGTGGCGGTGGGGGTGGTACCAGAAGGTGCCGGCGGGGTGATCTTTGGGGATCCTCACCTCGTAGTCCAAGGCCTCCCCGGGCGGAATCTCGAGGAAAACGTTGTCCGAGTTCCCCGCCGGGCTCACGTGGAGCCCGTGGAAGTGGAGGTTGGTGGGCTCCTTGAGGCGGTTTTCAAGGCGCAGGCGAAGGGTGTCGCCGGGCCTGAGCTCGAGCCTGGGCCCCGGCACCCTCCCGCCGTAGGCGAAGAGCCGGGCGGGGCGGCCCGCGAGCTCCACTCGGGACTCGGCCAGAGGAAGGGTGAGGGCGAGCACGCCGGCTTCGCTTTTAAGGACCTTGGGCAGGGGGCGAACCGGCGTCTCGGCCCGGGAGCAACCGGCGAGCCCGCCGGCGAAGCCGAGGGCGCCGAGCTTGAGCAGATTCCTTCGGGTAAGGTTCGCTTCCTTCATGTCGGGAAAGCCTAGGGGCCGCCGGTCAAGTTTCGGTAAAGGCCAAAACCGCGAGAGCTAGAGACCGGTGCGGCGGGGGGGCGGCGTCCTCGGGGCGGGATCGCTAAAACCCAAGGGCGAGGAGCCCCCGCAAGGGAACGAGGTTCCAAAGCCGCATGGCCCAGAAGCAAGGAAACCCGGTCAAGGTTTTGCAAAGGGAAGGGAAAAGCAAAACACCGCGCCGGGTCCCGGGTGCTCGAGCCAGAGCCGCCCGCCCATCGCCTCCACCAGCCCCCGGGCCACGGTCAGCCCCACCCCGCTTCCCCCGCTCGCCCGCCGGCGGGCGGGGTCGCCGCGGAAGAAGCGCTCGAAGATCCGCTCGGCGTATTCCGGGGGCACCCCGGGCCCGGTATCGGCCACGCAGATGCGCACGCCCTCCCGGTCTTGGGCGAGGGTCAGGGTGACCCTCCCTCCCCTCGGCGTGTAGGCGAGGGCGTTTTTCAGGAGATTGGCGAGCACCTGATCCACCCGGTCGGGATCGGCGAAAACCGGCGGAGGCCGAGGCCCTTGCTCGACCACCTCCAGCACCACCCCCTTTTCGGCGAAGGCCTCGCGAAAGCGCTCGAGGGCCCGTTCCACGAGCTCCCGGGGGGACACCCGCTGCAGGTTCAGCGCCACCGCCCCGGCCTCGACCCGGGAGACCTGGGCCAGATCCTCGACCAGCCGGGCCATCGCCCGCACCTCCCGGGCGATCGCCGCGGAAGCCCGCTCCGGGGGCAGCACCCCGTCGGCCAGGGCTTCGGCGTACCCCTGTAGCGCGGCCAGCGGGGTCCGGAGCTCATGGGCCACGTTTCCGATCAGCTCCGCCCGGGTCTCCTCCACCCGGGCGAGCGCCTCGGCGAGCCGGTTGAACTGGACGGCGAGCTCGGAAAGCTCGTCCCGCCCCTGCACCGGTAGCCGCACCCGGTAATCGCCGGCGGCCACCCGCCGGCTGGCCTCGGCCAGCATCTCGGCGGTGCGGGTCAGCTTGCGGGAGACGAAGTAGGCCACCAGCCCCGAGGCCAAGAAGGCGAGCGGAAGCGCGGCCAGAAAAGCGGAGTTTAAGGTCGCGGAAAGGCTGAGCTCGAGGTCCCGCTTGAGCACCTCGGCCATGGGACCCATGCCCATCATCGAAGCCGTCTCCACCATGCGGGCAACGTGCCCGGCAAAGAAGCGGGGCGCGAGGAGTTCGATCAGGACCACCAATAAGAGCTCGGCGAAGAGCACGACCAGGAGGTAGCTCAAAAAGAGCTTTAGAAAGAGCCTCACCGCGCGCCCTCGCGGAACCGGTAGCCGACCCCGCGCACGGTCTCGATGAAGCGGGGATTCTCGGGATCGTCGCCGAGCTTTTTCCGAAGCGAGGCGATGTGCACGTCCACCACCCGGTCCACGCCAAAGAAGTCGGCCCCCCACACGCGCTCGAGCAGGCGCTCCCGGGGGTAGGCCATCCCCGGGTGCTGGGCCAGGACCAAAAGGAGATCGAACTCGAGCTTGGAAAGCGCCACCTCCCCTCCATCCAGAAACACCCGGCGCTCGACCGGGCGGATCACCAGCCCGCCGTAGACGAGCTCGTCCCGGTGCCCCGCCCGGCGCAAGAGCGCCCGCACCCGGGCGACGAGCTCCCGGGGGGAGAAGGGCTTGGTGACGTAGTCGTCGGCCCCTAGCTCGAACCCCCGCACCCGCTCCTCCTCCTCGCCCCGGGCGGTGAGCATCAGGATGGGGAGCTCGGGGTCGCGCGACCGGAGGATCTCGGCGACCCGCCAGCCGTCGAGGCCGGGGAGCATCAAATCGAGTACCACGAGGTCGGCGCCCGCTGCCAGGTGGAGCGCGGCCTCGCCGCTATCGGCCTCGAGCACCTCGTGCCCCTCCCGCGCCAGATAAGCGACGAGGACCTCGCGGATCGCGGGGTCGTCGTCCACCACCAGTACCCGCGCCATCAGCCTCCCAGGTCGCGCTTCATGCGCTCAAAGGTCTCCCGGTCGATCTCGCCCCGGGCGTAGCGTTCTTTGAGCATCTCGAGCGCCCGGTCCCCGGCAGGGGAGGTACCCGAACCGGAGAGCGCCCGCACCAACGCATAGACGAGCCAGGCGACCAGGGCGAACCAGAGCATACCAAAGACGAATCCAAAACCGCCGTAGCCGAAACCGCCGCAAAACGGGCATCCCCACATCATCTCAGGTCACCCCCACCCCAACCTCGCCGGGATGTGTAAAGTTGCGGTAAAGCCCGGCCTCGCTCTGTTAGCCTGGGAGGACGATGGCCAAACGGGTCCTCCTCGTGCTCCTTCTCCTCGCCCCGGCCTGGGCCCAGACCGAGGCCCGCTTCGTGGTCCACGATCACCTGCTCGTCGGGGGAAAGGTGCAGACCTACGTCGGCACCCTGACCCGCGAGGTGAAAAGCGCCGAGGAGTTGCTCGCCTGGGTGCAGACCCTCGCCCGCCCCCCCAAGGACGCCCGCTTCGTCTATCGCAAGGCGTGGGGCTGGTACGCGGTGGAGAAGGTAGGCTACGAGGTGGATCCCAAAGCGGTGCTCGAGGCCTACCGCCGCGCCCTCGCCTACGGCAAGCGAAGCTTTTACGTGCCCGCCCGTGTGCTCGAGCCCAAGCGCGGCGTGCATTGGTTTTTTGAACGCGGCATCCGCACCCTTCTCGCCGAAGGGGTCACCGATTTCCGGGGCTCTTCCCGGAATCGCGTGCACAACCTCCGCCTCGCGGCGAAAAAGCTCGACGGTCTGATCATCCCAAAGGGCGCGGTCTTCTCCTTTAACCAGGCCCTCGGCCCGGTGGACGAGGAAGCGGGCTACCGGGAAGGCTACGTGATCCTCGGCGACCGCACCGAAAAGGGGGTGGGAGGCGGAGTCTGCCAGGTCTCGACCACGGTCTTTCGCGCCGCCTTCTTCGCCGGACTCCCGATCCTCGAGCGCAAGCCCCACTCCTACCAGCTCCGCTACTACCGGCCCACCGGGCTCGACGCCACCGTCTACGCCCCCTGGGTGGACCTCAAGTTCCAAAACGACACCCCGGGGGACCTCCTGCTAAGGACCTACGTCCGGGGTACCAAGCTCATCGTCCGGCTGTTCGGCACCCAGGACCGGGAGGTCCGCTGGGAGGGCCCGATCGTCCTCGAGAAGACGCCCCCGCTTCCGCCCCGGGAGATCGTGGACGAGCGCCTGCCCCCGGGCACCCGGAAGCAGGTGGACTGGCCCGCCCCAGGGGCGCGGGTCCTGGTCAAGCGCACGGTGCGCTACGCCGACGGAAGGGTCGTCGAGGAGGCGTTTCCCAGCACTTATAAACCCTGGGGAGCGGTCTACCTCATCGGCCCCGACCCGAAAACCGCCCCCCTCGGCCAAAAACCCTAGGCCCCAAACTTCTGCAACTTGCCTGCGTGCGCCAGCATGAGGGGCAAGAGCACCGGGCCCACGAGCGCCCCCAGCGAACCTTTCGCCGCCTCGTCCTCGGTGAAGCGACGGGCGGCGTCGCTCCGCAGGTAGGGGGCGTGGAGCAAGACCGGGACCGGGTGCCAGGAGTGGGCCTTCAAGACCGACGGGGTCGAGTGGTCGCCGGTGATGAGGAGCACATCCGGCTTCAGGGCTAGAAGTTCAGGGAGCAGGGCGTCGAAGAGCTCGATCCGCTCCACCTTGCCCTCGAAGTCGCCGTCCTCCCCCTTGGAGTCGGTCTTCTTGAAGTGGAGGTAGAAGAAGTCGTAGTCCCCCCAGGCCGTCTTTAGCGCCTCGAGCTTGGCCCGGGGCCGGTCGGGGTCCTCCTCGTCCTCGCGAAGGCTGAGGGCCTCCATGCCCACCAGCTCGGCCACCCCCCGGTACATGGGGTAGCTCGCGATCGCCGCCGCGCGCACCTTGGCGACCTCGGGGAGCTTGGGAAAATCGGGTTTTTGGGAAACTCCCCGGAGCAAAACGCCGTTGATGACCGGTTCGTCCTTGAGCGCTTCCCGGGCGAGCTCGACGAAGCGGTTCAAGATTCGGGCGGTCTTGGCGCTCTTCGCATCGCCTGGGTCCTCGGGCTCGGCCGGGCGCGGGGGCACCCCGGTGGACTGGGGGTCGGTATCGGTCACGCGGGCGCCGAGGCCCTCGCCCCGGAGCACCAGCACGAAGCGGTGCTCGCTCTCGGTGTAGAGCTCGACCCGGACCCCGTCGATCTCCTGGATCTTCGCCTTCAGTTTTTCGATCACCCGCCGGTTCTCCTCGGTGGGGGGGCGACCGGCGCGGCGGTCTTGTATGGTGCCGTCCGGGTTCAAGGTGGCGAAGTTGCCCCGTACCGCCACGTCCCGAGGGCCCAAGGGGATGCCCAGCCCGAGCGCCGAGAGCACCCCGCGGCCGACCTGATACTTAAAGGGGTCGTAGCCGAAGATCGAAAGGTGCCCCGGCCCCGAACCCGGCGCGATCCCCGGCGCCACCGGGGTGAAAAGGCCGAGCGCCGAGTGCTCGGCGAGCCTATCGAGGTTCGGGGTCTTGGCGGCGGCGAGCTCGGTGGGCCCGCCCGGCTCCTTGGGCAGGCCGCCGACCCCGTCCAAAACCACCAAGAGGATCCTGCTCGGGGTCTTCTTCGATAGCTCCTTGAGCTCGGAAAGGAGATCCATGACCCCATTATGCGCGCGATAATGGGAGGGTGCGACCGCGGGGCAAGTACTGGCTTGAGTCCGAGGACGGCCGCTACCTGATGGGCCCGAGGACGCTAAGGCTCCTCCGCGCCATCGAGGAGACCGGAAGCCTGAAGGCGGCGGCGAAAGCGGCGGGGTTTTCCTACCGCGCCGCCTGGGCCCGGCTCCGCGAGGTCGAGGCCGCCCTCGGCTTTCCCCTCGCGGTTTCCCAAAGCGGCGGTGAAGGCGGGGGCGGCACCCGGCTCACCGAAAAGGGCAAGGACTTCCTCGTCCGCTACCAGCGCTTTCTCGAGGCCGCCGAGGCCGGGGTGCAGCGCGCCTTCGAGGAGGCCTTCGGGGAATAATGGGCGGCATGGAGAAGACCCGGGTCCTCTTCGTCTGCCTTGGAAACATCTGTCGCAGCCCCATCGCCGAGGGCATCTTCCGAAAGCTCGTCCGGGAGCAGGAGCTCGCCGAACGCTTCGAAGCCGACTCGGCGGGCACCGGCCCCTGGCACGTGGGCGAGCCGATGGACCCCCGGGCGGCGGCGGTCTTGAAGCGCCACGGCGCCTACTTCGACCACGTGGCCCGGCAGGTCGCACCCGAGGACTTTGAGGCCTTTGACTTGATCCTCGCCGCCGACCGGGAAGTAGAGCGGGATCTCTTGCGCCGGGCGGGGCGCCACCGGGAAAAGGTCCGCCTCATCACCGAGCCCTGGGGCGGGGGTGAGGTGAGCGACCCCTGGGAAGGGGACGAGGCCGCCTGCGAGGAGACCTACCTTGAGCTCGAGGACCTCGTCGCCCGCTGGCTCAAACGGCTTGCCGGTGGATCCGAGCGCGATTCTTAAAACCGCCGGGCTCTCCGCGCCGGAACCCGTGCCGCTTTCGGGCGGGGACGTCTCCCGCGTCTACCGGGCCGGCCCCTACGTGGTCAAAACCCACGAGGACCCGCCGCCGGGCCTCTTTTGGTCCGAGGCGGGAGGGCTCAAGGCCCTCGCCGAGGCGGGGGTGCGGGTGCCCCGGGTCTACTGGGTGGGGGAAGGGGGGATCGTGCTCGAGTACCTCCCCCCGGGACCCGACGACTGGGCGGGCCTCGCCCGGATGCTGGCGCGGCTTCACCGGACGCGAGGAACCCGTTACGGCTGGCCGCGCCCAGGCTACCTAGGGACCTTCCCCCTCCCCGCCGGCGAAGGGGAAGACTGGAGCCGCTTCTTCACGGAGAAAAGGCTCCTACCCCTGATCCAGGCCACCTGGACCCAGCTCGGTGCCCTGGGTCCGGAGCTGGAGTCGCTCCTTTCCCGCCTCCGCCTTCCCACCGAGGGCCCGACCCTGATCCACGGCGATCTCTGGTCGGGGAACGTCCTCATGAGCAAAGCGGGCCCCGCCCTCCTCGACCCCTCGGTCTGGGTCGGCGAGCGGGGCGTGGACATCGCGATGATGTGGTTATTCGGCGGCTTTCCGGAGCTCTTTTGGCAGGAATACGAGACCCTCTACCCGGTGCCGCCCGAGGTCCTGGAGGCGCTTCCCTGCTACCAGCTCTACTACCTACTGGTGCACGTGCTTTTCTTCGGCCGCGGCTACCTCGGGGGCGTTCGCCGGGCGCTTGCCGCCTGTTCCTAGCGGGCCTGGTTCGCGGCCACCAAAAGGGGATCCCAAACCGGGCTGAAGGGCGGGGCGTAGGCGAGGTCGAGGGCGCGCAGGTCCTCGACCGTGCCCCCCTTCGCCAAAAGCGCCGCCACCGCGTCGATGCGGAGCGCGTCGTTCCGGTGCCCGACGATCTGGCCACCGAGGAGCCGGCCCGAGCCCTCCTCGTAGACCAGCTTGACCACGAAGGGGCGGCCCCCCGGCATGTAGTGGGCGCGGTCGCGGCTCTTGATCAGGACGCCCTTTGCGGCGAAGCCCTTCTTCTTGGCCTCGGTCTCGGTGAGGCCGGTCACCGCCACCGCGAGGCCGAAGATCCGGGTGATGGCGGTACCGAGCACCCCCCGGAAGGCGGCCTCCTTCCCGCCGATCACGGTACCGGCGGTGCGGCCGTGCTTGTTGGCGACATCCCCGAGAGGCAGCCAGTAGGGCTCACCGGTGAGCAGGTGGCGGCTCTCGGCCACGTCGCCGGCGGCGAAGACGCCCTCGAGGTTGGTGCGCATCTTTTCGTCCACCTGGATCGCCCCGGTCGGCCCGAGCGCCACCCCGAAGCTTTTCGCGAGCCCCACGTTCGGGCGGATCCCCACCGAGAGCAGGACCAGGTCCGCCTCAAGGCGCCCTGCGGTGGTCTCCACCGCCTCCACCTTCCCCTCGCCCAGGATCGCCTCCAGCCGGGTCCCGGTGAAGAGCTCGACGCCGTGTCTTTTTAGCTCCTCGGCAACGATCTCGCTAAGTTCGGGGTCCACCATGGGCAAGACCCGCTCCTCGGCCTCGACCACCGCGACCTCGAGCCCACGGGAGCGGAAGGCCTCGGCGACCTCGAGCCCCACGTACCCGCCCCCCACGATCACCGCCCGCCGGGCACTCGTCATCCACTCGCGGATGGCGACGCCGTCCTCCGGGATCCGGAGCACGAAGACCCCCGGGAGTTCGACCCCGGGAAGATCGGGCACCACCGGCCGGGCCCCGGTCGCCACCACCAGGTAGTCAAAGCGCTCCTTGAACTCCCGACCCTCGTCCAGGGCGGCCACCGTCACCTCGCGGTTTGCGTAGTCCACCGCCACCACCTCGTGGCGGGTCAGGGCGGTGATGCCCTGCTTTTTGAACTGCTCCGGGGTGCGGGCCACCAGATCCTCGACCCGCGCGACCTCGCCCGAGAGGAAGTAGGGCAGGCCGCAGGCCCCGTAGGAGACGAAATGGGTCTTCTCGAAGGCAAGGACCTCGAGCTCCGGGTTTTCCCGCTTCGCCTTGGCCGCAGCGCTCATCCCCGCGGCCACGCCGCCGATGACGACGAGACGCTCGCTCATGCTCCCCACTATAGTGAAAGGCATGACTCGTGGGTCAGATCGCTGGGACTTCACCGCCCTCTTCGAAAGCCAAGCGACCTTCGAGGCCGCCCTCGAGGAGCTTAAGGCCAAGACCGAGGCCCTGGAACATAGGCGCGACCCGCTCCGCGCCGGGGACCCGGAAACCTTCCTCGCCTTCCTCAAGGACTACGAGGCCTTTGCCGACCTCGCCGCCCGGATCCGGGCTTACGCCGCCCTTCGTTTCTACGAGGACGCGAACTCGGAGACCGCCCAGGCCCAGTACGCGCGGGTAAACCAGCTGCTCGGCGAGCTCGCCGCCCGGCTACTCTTCTTCGAGATCTGGTGGAAAAACCTTCCGGAAGAAAAGGCAAAAACCCTCCTCGAGGCAGCGGGAGCGCGCTACGCCTACTGGCTCAGCGAGCTCCGCGCCTGGCGCCCCCACACCCTCTCGGAGGAAGCCGAGCGGGCGATCCAGCTTAAGAACGTCGCCGCCCGCGCCCACGCGAAGACCTATAACGTCTTGAACGACCGCTACCGCATCGCCTTCGAGGTCAAGGGCGAGAAGGTCACGATCCAAAAGAGCGAGCTCGGCAAGTTCACCCACCACCCCGATCCCGCCGTCCGCCGGGCCGCCTACGACGCCACCCTCGCCCTCTTCGAAAACGAGGCCCTGGTCCTCGGGGAGCTCTACCGCCTGGTGGTGCTCGACTGGCAGAACGAGTTCGTCAAGCTCCGGGGTTTCAAAAGCCCCATCGCCGCCCGCAACAAGATGAACGACCTCCCCGACCGGGTGGTCGAGGCGCTGCTCGAAGCGGTCGCCGAAGGAGCGCCGGTCTTCCACGAGTACTTCCAGCTCAAGGCCAGGGCGCTCGGGGTGCCCAAGCTTTCCCGCTACGACCTCTACGCCCCAGCGGTAAAGGCCGAGCGCAGCTTCACCTTCGGAGAGGCGCTTCATAAGGTCGAGGCCGCTTTTCGCGCCTTCGACCCCGAGTTCGCCGCGCTCGCCCGCCGGGTGGTCGAGGAAGGGCACGTGGACGTCTACCCCCGGCCCGGCAAGCGGGGCGGCGCCTTCTCCTACGGCCCCGCCCCCGGCGTCACCCCTTACCTCCTCCTCAACTTCCAGGGCGAGGCCCGGGACGTGGCCACCCTCGCCCACGAGCTCGGGCACGCGATCCACGCCCTGCTCGCGGCCGAGCACCCGGTCTTCACCTTCCACGCGCCCCTGCCGCTCGCCGAGATGGCCTCGACCTTCGGCGAGATCCTGCTCACCGACGCCCTCCTCGCCGAGGAGAAAGATCCCGCCCTTAAGGCCCAGATCCTCTTCGATCAGCTCGACGACGCCTACGCCACCGTCGTCCGCCAGGCCTACTTCGCCCGCTTCGAGATCGAGGCCCACCGGCTCCTCGCCGAGGGGGCTCCGCTCTCGGCCGTCCACGAGGTCTACTTCGAGACGCTCAAGGCCCAGTTCGGGGACGCGGTGGAGCTCCCCGAGGCCTTCCGCTTCGAGTGGCTGATGGTGCCGCACTTTTACCACACGCCCTTCTACGTCTACGCCTACGCCTTCGGCCAGCTCCTCGTCTACGCCCTTTACCGCCGCTACCAGGAGGAAGGCCAGCGCTTCGTGCCCCGGCTCAAGCGGCTGCTCTCCGCCGGGGGCTCGGTCGCCCCCACCGAGCTCCTCGCCCGCGAGGGGTTCGACGTGGAAAACCCCGCATTCTGGCGAGAAGGCTTCGCCTACCTCGCCGAGCGCATCGAAACACTCAAATCCCTGGTCTAGGAAAGGGGCTCCGTGGGGCCGCGGGGCAGATGCCCCGCGGCCTTCGTATAATGAAAAAGCGAAAAACGGAAAGGGGGCATGGATTATGAAGCGGTTTTTCCTTTTCATGCTTGGCCTTCTTGGCCTTGCGCTCGCGGCCGAGCCGATCAAGATCGGCGCGCTTTACATTCTCTCGGGCAACTTCGCCAACTACGGCCAAGCCTCCAAGGAAGGGGCCAGCCTCGCCGCCGAGGAAATCAACGCCGCCGGCGGCCTGCTCGGTCGGCCCATCGAGCTCATCTTCGTGGACCATGGCAAGCCCGACCAGGCGGTGCGGGAGGCCAAAAGGCTGATCCTTGAGGAAAAGGTGGACTTCCTCTTTGGGATCGACTCGAGCTCCGTGAGCCTCGCGGTGGCCCCGGTAGCCAACGAGTACAAGGTGCCGCTCATCGTCACCCACGCCGCCACCCCGCGGCTCACCGAGATGTGCCTCCCCTACGTCTTCCGAACCTCGAACAACGCCCGCATGGACTCCTGGGCGGCGGCCGCCTTCGCCGCGAAAAAGCCCTATAAACGCTGGGCCAACATCGGACCCGATTACGAGTTTGGCCGGGTTTCCTGGGAAGACTTCATCACCCGGCTTAGAGAGCTCAAACCCGACGTCGAGGTGGTCAGCGAGCAATGGCCCAAGTTCGGCTCCTCCGATTATTCCTCCTACATCACCGCGTTGATGCGCGCCCGGCCCGAGGCGGTCTTTAGCTCGCTTTGGGGCGGCGACTTCGTGACCTTCGCCAAGCAAGCGATCCCCTACGGCTTTTTTAAGTCCATTAAGTTCTACGTCAACCCCACCGGCGGCGCGCTGCAGGCGCTCGAGCCCCTGGGCAAGAACGCCCCCGAGGGGCTCCTCGTCGGCACCCGCTACTGGTTCCTCTACCCCAAGACCGAGAAAAACCAGGCCTTTGTGAAGAAGTACTACGAGAAATACGGCCACTACCCCTCCTACAACGCCGGCGAGGCCTACTCTGGGCTTTGGATGCTCGCCGCCGCTATCAAGAAGGCGGGCTCCACCGAGCCCGACGCGGTGAAGGCCGCTTTCGAGGCCGACGGCGGGCTCAAGTTTGAATCCATCGAGGGCACGAAGTGGATGCGCCCCGCCGACCATCAGGTCTTCGAGGACCTGGTCTGGGGCTACACCAAGCTCACCCCCGACTACCCCTTCGCCATCCTCGAACCCATCATCGTGGTGCCGGCCAAGGACACGATCTACCCGACGAAGTGCGCCAAGTAGCGAAACCGGGGGCGGGGGCCTCCCCCGCCCCGATTGCCGCTCGCCATGGGGTTTGACCTCGGCTTTTTCGTCCAGCAGTTCCTCACCGGGCTCGCCACCGCCAGCACGCTCTTTTTGCTGGCGGTGGGGCTTTCGTTGATCTTCGGCGCCCTCGGAATCGTGAACTTCGCCCACGGCTCCTTCTACATGCTGGGGGCCTACCTGCTTTTCTGGGTGGTGCGCGGCAACCCCGAGGGGCTTTGGTGGGGAATGGCGGTGGTGGCGGCGATCGGCCTGGTGCTCGGTGCCCTGGTCGAGCGGATCTTTTTAAGGCCGGTCTACCCCCGGCCGGAGCACCACCAGATTCTCCTCACCTACGCCCTTCTCCTCGTCATCGAGGACGGGGTGAAGATTCTCTTCGGCTCCGCCTACAAGTCCCTGGGGCCGCCCTCGGCGCTTTCGATGCCGGTCTGGATTCTGGGCGCCCCCTTCCCCGCCTACTACCTGGTCCAGATCCTGCTCGCGGCGGCGGTGGCGATGCTGCTTTGGCTTTTGTTGAAGCGCACCCGGGTGGGGCTATGGATCCGCGCGGTGACCCAGGACCGCGAGATGCTCGAGGCTCTGGGCGTCCCCGTACCCCGCCTCCTGACCGGGGTATTCGCCCTCGGCATCGCGCTCGCCGCCCTCGGCGGGGCAGCCACCCTGCCGATGCAGACGGTCAGCCCCGGGGTGGCGGTGGAGGCGGTGATCAGCGCCTTCATCGTGGTGGTGGTGGGAGGCCTGGGAAGCATCTGGGGCTCGCTGCTCGGGGCCTTCCTGATCGGCGAGATCCAGGCCTTCGGCGTGATGATCTGGCCCGAGTTCTCGATCGCCTTCGTCTACCTTTTGATGGCCGTCGTGCTCCTGGTCCGGCCCTTTGGGCTTTTGGGCCGGCCCCCGGCGGTCCGCACCTAGGGAGGCACCATGCGCGTTTGGCTACCCGCCCTTTTGGTCTTGCTGCTCCTACCGCTCTTCCTGCCCCGCTACCCCGTCGAGGTCCTCACCCAGGGTTTCATCCTGGCGCTCTTTGCCAGCGCCTTCAACCTGGTCTTTTTCCAGCTCGGGCTGCTCTCCTTCGGCCACGCCGCCTTCTTTGGCGTCGGGGCCTACACCGCCGCGCTGCTCGTCACCAAGGCAGGCTGGCCCTACCTGCTCACGCTGCCGGCGGCGATCGTGATCGCCGCGCTCTTCGCCCTCGGGATCGGGTTTTTCTCGGTGCGCACGAGCCGCATCTACTTCACCATGCTGACGCTCGCCTTCGCCCAGCTGCTTTGGGCGATCGTCCACAAGTGGTACGCCTTCACCGGCGGCGATAACGGCATCCCCGGCATCCCGGTGGGGGGCTTTGCGGCAAGCGCCACGGGGCTTTACTACCTCGCCCTCTTCCTGCTCGGGACCGGCCTTTACTTCCTTTACCGGCTCGACCGCTCCCCCTTCGGCTACGCTTTAAGGGCGGTGCGGGACAACGAGGCCCGGGCCGAGGCCATCGGGCTATCGCCCTTTGGCCTCCGGCTTTCGGGCTTCGTGATCTCGGGGGCGCTCGCCGGGGCGGCCGGATTTTTGCAGGTGGCCTGGCAGCGCTCGGCCTTTCCCGACTTCCTTTACTGGACCAAGTCGGCGGAGGCGATCATCGCCGCGATCTTGGGCGGGAGCGCACACCTTCTGGGGCCCACGATCGGGGCGCTCGCCTTCGTCGAGCTCGGGGCCTTCGTCCAGGCGCGCACCGAGTACTGGCCGCTGGTGCTTGGCCTCGTGCTGCTCTTCTTGGTGCTTTTCTTCCCGCGGGGACTCGCGGGCCTCTCGGGGAGGCGGGATGCTCGAGGTTAGGGAGGTCACCAAGCGCTTTGGCGGCTTTCTCGCTTTGAACCGGGTCTCGCTCCGGGTGGAAAAGGGGAGCTTCCACGCTCTCGTGGGCCCGAACGGCGCCGGCAAGACCACGCTCTTCAACGTCATCGTCGGCCGCTACCGCCCGGACGGGGGCGAGGTGCGGCTTAAGGGAGAAAGGATCCACCACCTCCCCACCCCGAGGATCGTGCGCCTGGGGGTGGGGGTCTCCTTCCAGCGGGCCCAGGCCTTCCTCAGCATGACCGCCCGGGAAAACCTGATGCTCGCGCTCCTCGGGCTCAAGGGGGGCGTCCACATGGCCCGGCCGCTCGCCGCCTTCGAGGCCGAGGCGGCCCGGGCCGAGGAGCTCCTCGGCTGGGTGGGGCTCGAAGGGGTCGCCGACCGCCCCGCCGGCGAGCTGCCCCTTGGGGACCTCAAGCGGCTCGACATCGCCATGAGCCTCGCCGGGGAGCCGGAGCTTTTGCTCCTGGATGAGCCCCTCGCCGGGCTCTCCCGGGCCGAGCGGCGGCAGATGGTGGCCTTCATCGAGGGGCTTCTCCGCCGGCTCGGGCTTACCCTGCTCTTCACCGAGCACGACACCGACGCCGTCCTCCGCCTTGCCGACCGCATCACCGTGCTGCACCAGGGCGAGGTGCTGGCCGAGGGCGAGCCCGAGGAGATCAAGCGGGACCCGCGGGTGATCGAGGCCTTCCTGGGGGGTGGCCATGCTCAGGGCTAAGGGCCTTTCCGCCGGGTACGGCCGCATCCAGGTGCTGCACGGGGTGGAGCTCGAGCTCAAAGAAGGCGAGGTGGTCGCCCTCCTTGGCCGAAACGGCGCCGGCAAGAGTACCCTCCTTAAGACCCTGATCGGCCTTCTGCCCGCGCGCTCGGGCGAGATCCTCTTCGAAAACCGCGCGATCACCGAGCTTCCCGCCTACCGCCGGGCGCAGCTCGGGATCGGCTACGTCCCCGAGGAGCGGCGCATCTTCCCCGAGCTCTCGGTGCGGGAAAACCTCGAGCTCGCCGCCCGCCCCGGCGGACCCTGGACGATCGCGCGCGTCTACGCCCTCTTCCCCCGCCTCGCCGAGATCGAGCACCGCCCCGGCGGCTACCTCTCGGGCGGCGAACAGCAGATGCTCACCCTCGCCCGCACCCTGGTCACGAACCCCAAGCTGCTCCTACTCGACGAGCCCACCGAGGGGCTCGCCCCCATCCTGGTCCGGGCCATCGCCCAGACCGTGGCCGAGCTTAAAGCCCAGGGGATGCCCATCCTGCTCGCGGAGCAAAACCTTGCCTTCACCGCCGGGCTCGCCGACCGGGGATATGTGCTCGAGACCGGCGAGGTACGGCTTCAAGGCCCGATGCAGGAGCTGGTAGAGGATCCGCGGGTCAAGGAGTTGCTCGCCCTCTAGCCGCATACAGAAAAAGCGCTGCGCTCAGCCCCGCGGCGGAATAGACCATCAGCATCACCAGGATCTGGTACCGGGCGGCCACGAGGGGGCTCACCCCGGCGAGGATCTGTCCGGTCATCAGCCCCGGGATCGAGACCAACCCCACGGCAAAGAGCGCGTTGGTGGCGGGGATGAGCGCGGCCTTGTAGGCGCTCCGGCGGGCTGCCTCTACCGCCCGCCCCTCTCCAAGCTCGGCGAAGAAACGCTCGGCCGCCAGGCTCACCGCGTTCATCCCGTTGGAAAACGCCATGCCCCCAAGGGGAATCCAGACCGAGGGGGAAAACCAGGGCTCGGGCCGGAGCACGAGGAGCACCGCCACCAAAAGGGCGCTCCCCGCCCCGAGCAAGATGGCGAGGAGGGCGTAAGGGAAAAGCCGCCTTCGCTCCCTCGTCGCGGTACGGAGCCCGATCCAGCCCGCCGCTGCCGCCATCCCCAGGAGCACCCCGAAGACCACGTAGGCCTCCCGGGCCTTGAAGATATAGGCGAGGACGTAGCCCACGAGCACAAGCTGGACCAACATCCGCCCGATCGCGACCCAGGGGGTGCGGCGGTCCCCGCTCCAGCGCAGGTACAAAAACGCCACCGCCAACGCCAGCAAGAGCGGGTAGAGGAGCCTCGGGAGCGGGATCTCGGCCATACCCCAAGCCTACGCCGGCGTCGTAGGCTTTTCCCGTGGCGTTCGTCCTGAACCTCGTGGCGCTTTTCGCCTTCTTCGTAAAGGGGGTGGCGGGTTTCGGCCCCGCCCTCTTCTTGGTGCCCCTTTGGTCGCTTTTGCTCCCCCTAAAGACGGTGGTGCCGGCCACCGCATTCCTGCTCTTTCTCGCCAACCTGCCGATGCTCTTTTTGGTGCGCCGCCACCTGAACCCCCGCCGCGACCTCGCCGCGGCCCTGCCCTACGCCCTCGGCATCGTGCTCGGCACCCGGTGCCTGCTGGCGCTTCCCGAGGCCACCCTGAGGCGCGTGCTCGGAGTACTTCTGCTTGCGTTCGCGGCCTGGGTGCTGATCCGGCCTCGGGTGCCGTCCCAAAGCCCCCGGCTTTCCCTGGGCGAGCAGATGCGGCTTGCAGCGGTGGGGTTTTCCGGCGGGTTCCTGGTGGGGATGGTGGGCGCCGGGGCACTTCCCTTTCTCGTCTACACCCCGCTCCGCTATCCCAAGGACGAGGCCCGGGCGCTTTTTACCGCGGTCTTCGCCCTCGGCACCCTGGTCTGGGCCGGAAGCTACCTTCTTTTCGGGCTTTTAGGCATCGAAGAAGCAAGCCTCGCGCTCCTCGCGCTCCCCGGCACCCTCGCCGGGCTCTGGCTCGGCAACCAGGCGGCCCGGCGGCTCTCGCCTTCGGCCTTTGCCCGGGTGGTGGGCGTGCTGCTGGTGGTCCCCGGGGCCAAACTCGCGGGCCTCTTTTGATATCCTCCCTTCGTGCGTTACCTCCTGCTTTCCGACATCCACGGCAACCTCCCCGCCTTTAGGGCCGTCATGGAGGACGCGCTCCGCCGGGGCTTCGACCGGGTGCTCTTCATGGGCGATGCGGTCGGCTACTACCCCGACGGCGAGGCCGTCCTCACCGCCCTTCGAAAGCTCGAGGTACGCGCGGTGCTGGGCAACCACGACGCCTGGCTCCTGGACGACGCCTTCCTCGCCGAAGGCGGCATGATCGCGGAGATCCTCGCCTGGCAGCGGGAACGCCTGAGCCCGGAAAACCTCGCCTACTTGAAAAGCTGGCCCTGGGAACGGCGGACCGAGCACTACCACCAGGTGCACGGCAGTCCCTGCGACCCCTTCGTCTACGTCGACGACCTGGAACCCGCCCGGGAGGCGCTTTCCTGCAGCGACCGGCCCTGGATCCTGATCGGCCACACCCACCTCGCCGGGCTCTTCATGGCGATCGAGGGTCCCAAAGGCCCCTGGATCCGCTACCGGGCGTTTTTGGAGGAGGAAAACCGGGTCAAGCTCGGACCCAAGGCCCGGGCGATCCTGAACCCGGGCTCGGTGGGACAGCCCCGGGACGGCCTGCCCCTCGCGGCGTATGCCATCTGGGACGACGAGGCCCGGGAGGTCGAGGCCTACCGGGTGCCCTACGACCTGCTCGAGGTCCGCCGCCGGCTCAAGCAGGAGGGCTTCCCCATGGTCCTTTACGAACGGCTCCGGGTGGGAAGGTGAACGAGGTCCTGGGACACGAGGAGGCCAAGCGCTTGCTCGCGAAGGCCCGCCCGCAGGTGGCCCTCATCACCGGGCCCGAGGGGGTGGGCCGGCGCACGCTCGGGCGCTGGTACGCCTACGGGCTGAACTGCGAACGGGGGTTCCCCCCTTGCGGGAACTGCAAAAGCTGCCAGCTTGCGCCCCACCCCGATCTCCTTGAAATCCGCCCCGATCCCGGGAGACGACCGCTGATTCCGGTGGAGCGGATCGTGCCCCGGGAGGGCGGCGGGGAGAACCTGCTTGAGTGGCTCGAGGCCGCCCCCCGGTTTTCCGCCAAGGTGGCGATCATTGACGGCGCCGAGCACCTCACGGAGGCGGCCGCGAACGCGATGCTGAAACTCCTCGAGGAGCCCCCGCGCCACGCCCACGTGGTGCTGGTTGCCCCCTCGCCGGAGTCGGTTTTGCCCACGATCCGGTCCCGGGCCTTTTGGATTCCGCTCGCCCCGCTCCCGGAGGAAACCCTTCGCCGGCTTGACGACGACCCCGACTTCCTGGCCTTCGCGGAGGGGGCCCCTGGCCGCCTCCTTTGGGCGATCGAGCACCCCGAGGAGGTGCGGGAACTTAGAAAGCTCGTGGATGGATTCCTCTACGAGCTGGGAGACGGACGGGCCGCACTCGAGCGCGCCCGGGAGCTCCTCCGTCGGGCGGAGGCGGGGCTTTCCCCCTGGCCCTTCTTCCGCCGGGCCTTCGAAAAGCTCCCCGCGGACGCCCGGACGGAGGCGCTCGAGGCCCTTAGTAGACTGGAGGAAGCCCACCGGGCGTACGTGGGGCGCGAACTGCTTGCCGCCTGGTGGGTGCACACGATGCGGAGCATCTATGGAGCGCAGCGTACCGGTTCGCTTTGAGCAGGGTCCGAGGCACCACCTCGCCGCCTTCCGGGGGGAGGCCCCGCCGGTGGGCACCCGGGTGGTGGTGGCCACGAGGAAGGGGCCGCGCATGGGCGAGGTTCGCGGGGCCCCGCGGACTGGAAGCGCCGAGGTCGAGATCCTAAGGCCCGCGAGCGAGGAGGACCTGGCTACCTGGCGCCGGCTTTTGGAACGCGCCACCCGGCTCAAGTGGCAGCTCAAGGCCTACTTTCGCCGGCGCCTCCCCGGGCTGAAGCCGGTGGCGGTGGAGTACACCCTCGACGGCCGGCTCGCCTTCCTCTACTTGAAAAGCCGCGAGAGGAAGCGGCTCGGCGGCGAGATCAAGGAGCTCGCCCGGATGGCCGAGGCCCGCATCGAGCCCGTCTTCCTCGGCGACCGCGACGAGGTGGCGGTGCTCGGGGCGCTCGGCCCCTGCGGCATGGAGACCTGCTGCAGCACCTGGCTCCAGGAGTTCGGCCCGAGCACGATCCGGATGGCCCGCGACCAGCAACTCCCCCTCTCCCCGGAGAAGATCAGCGGACCCTGCGGTCGGCTGCTCTGCTGCATCGCCTACGAGCACCCCCTCTACCAGGAGCTCCTGGAGAAGCTCCCCAGGAAGAACGCCAAAGTCTGCACCCGATCCGGGGTCTGCGGTAAGGTGGCGAAACACCACCCTCTCAAACTCGAGGTCGAGATCAAGACCCCAAGTGGCGGGGTGGTGACCGCGAAGCTCGAGGAGCTCGAACCCTGGGAGGACGCATGAAGGTCACGCGGGTGGGCGAAAAACTCCGGCGCTACTACCACTACTACCCGGGCACGGTGGCGGTGATCGGGGTCTTAGACCCCAAAAAGGAAAGCCGGGCGAACTTCATGCCGGCGGTCTGGAACGCCGGGCTCTCCTTCGAGCCGCCGCTTTTCGGGGTGGCGGTGAGCCCGAAGCGCCACACCTACCAGCTGCTCGCCGAGGGCCGGCCCTTTAGCGTGATGTTCTTCCCTTACGAAAAGGCCGAGCTCGTGGCTGCCCTCGGCGGAACGAGCGGGCGGGAGGTGGATAAGGTGAAGGCTTTTGGGCTCGAGCTCGCCTGGGGCAAGGTGCTCGAGGTGCCGCTCATTCAAGGGGCGTTCGCCGCCTATGAGCTCGAGCCCTTTGACCGCTTTCCCACCGGCGACCACGACCTCTTCGTCGGCCGGGTGCGGGCGGTCTGGGAAGACGAATCCGCCTTCAACGAAGAAGGCGTTCCCACCCCCGACCGGGTGCGGGCCCTCCTCTACTACGGCCGCTACCTCTACGGCTCCCCGGCCCCCGGGGTCCAGCGGATCAAGAAGCCGTGACCGAAGCCCAAAGGGCCCGCCGCGCGCTTTTTGCCTTCTACTTGAACCGCCCCGGCACCGAGGCCCAGCTCGTCTTCCCCGGGGGGGTGTGGCACTTCCGCTCCGACGGCCACGCCCATTGGATGGAGGCAAGCGCGGAACGGGCACTCTTTGCGCGGATCATGGAGTTTTCCCTCGACGCCCGTCGCCGCGCCCTTCGCATCCGGTTCTCCGACGGCTCCGAACTCCTCGCCCGAAAGACCTGGCTCGGTCCCCGCGTCCGCGCTACTTGACGAGGAGCACCGGGCTCTTCGCCAGCATCACCACCTTCTGGCTCTGGCTGCCGAGCAGGGTGCCGGCGAGCCCCCCAAGCCCCCGGGTCCCCATCACGATCAGGTCCACCTCGTGGGTCTCGGCGACCCGGAGGATGGCCTCGGCGGGCGGGCCCTCGAGCACCTCGACCTCAAGCCTCGGCACCTCGCCCACCCGTTCCTTCGCCTCCTCCACCCGCTCCTTGGCCGCCGTCACCCGCCGGGCGAGGGCCTCCTCGAAAAGGGGATCCCCAAGCCAATCGGGCACGGGATCGTAGGCGTAGACGATGACCAACTTGGCGCCGTGTAACCGGGCCTCCTCTCCCGCGATCACCGCCGCCTTCTGGGCGTGCTCCGAGCCATCGTAGGCGAGCAGAATCGTCCGGTACATACCAAAAGCCTACCCCAGGCCGGGGCTGACCGGCCGGTCAGTCCTGCGGTAGGATGCCCCCGTGAGCCCGATCCTTCGCCTCCACCTCGCCACCTTCTTCTTCTTCCTCGCCTACGGGCTCACCGTCCCGGTCCTCCCCCTTTACTTAAAGAACCTTGGCCTCGCGCCCGAGTGGATCGGCTGGGCGGTGGCACTGATGCCGCTCGCGGGGCTCTTGCTCCGACCCTGGGGCGGCTGGGCGGCGGACGCCTGGAGCCGGAAGGGGCCGGCCCTTTTGGGGCTTTTCGCGAGCATCCTTTCGGGGGTTTTCTACCTCGGTCCCCTGCCCCTCGTGCTCGCCGGGCGGTTTCTGCAAGGGATGGGGATGGCGCTCTTTGCCCCCAGCACCCTGGCCCAGACCTCGGACCTCGCTCCAAAAGACGCGGTGGGCCGGGTGATGGGTACCCGGAACCTCCTGATCGGGCTCGGGGTGATGCTGGGTACCGCCGCCGGGGGCGCGCTTCTCGACCTCGCCGGTCCCCGGGGCGTCTTCCTCCTCCTCGTCCTCGTCCAGGCTCCCTGGATCCCCCTCCTCCTCGGCCTGCCCGAAACCCTGGAAAGGCCTCAGGCGGGGCGCTGGTGGCAGGGGTTTGCCGCCGCCCTGGGGATCGCCGGGGTGCGGGCGGCGACCTGGGCGAACACGGGCTTTGCCGCGGTCTTCTCGGTACTCCAGGCCTTCTACCCGCTCTTCCTCGTGCACCACGGGCTTCCCGCGAGCTGGGTCGGGGCGTTCTTCGGCTACTACAGCCTGGTCTCGGTGCTCGCCCGGCTGCCCGCGGGAATCCTGGTGGACCGGAAAAACCCCTACCGGGTCGCGCTCTTTGGTTTTCTCTCGGCCACCACGGGGCTCTTTTTGCTCTGGCTTTGGCCCCTTCCCCTCCCCGCCTTTTTCGGCGGCACCCTGATGGGACTCGGAGCCGGGGTCTACCTGCCCGCCAACATCGTGGCGGTGACCAAGGCCACCCCGCCCCAGCTCCGGGGCTCGGCCTTCAGCCTCTTCACCGCGAGTTGGGACGCGGGCGGCCTACTCGGGCCGCCGGTCGCCGGGCTCCTCGTGGGGAGGCTCGGGGAAGCGACGATCTTCCCCCTGGCCTTCGCCGGCGCGGTGCTCACCACCCTCGTCTACCTCCGGATCGCCCGCCGGGTGTTATAACGGGTGGGCGATGGCGAAGGTCAAGGGCCCGACCCCGCAATCCCAGGATTTTTCCCAGTGGTACCTGGACACGATCCAGCTCGCTGAGCTCGCCGACTACGCCCCGGTCCGGGGCACGATCGTGGTCCGCCCCTACGGGTACGCGCTTTGGGAAAACATCCAGCGCGTGCTCGACGGCATGTTCAAGGAAACCGGCCACCAAAATGCCTACTTTCCCCTCTTCATCCCGATGAGCTTCCTGCAGAAGGAGGCCGAACACGTCGAGGGGTTTTCCCCCGAGCTCGCGGTGGTGACGCACGCCGGGGGCGAGGAGCTCGAGGAACCGCTCGCGGTGCGCCCCACCTCGGAGACGATCATCGGCTACATGTGGTCGCGGTGGATCCGCTCCTGGCGGGACCTGCCCCAGCTCTTGAACCAGTGGAACAACGTAGTGCGCTGGGAGATGCGCACCCGGCCCTTCCTTCGAACCAGCGAGTTCCTCTGGCAGGAAGGGCACACCGCCCACGCGACGCGGGAGGAAGCCGAGGACGAAACCGCCCGCATGCTCGGGGTCTACCTCAAGTTCGCCCGGGAATACGCCGCCCTCCCGGTCATTCCCGGGAAGAAAACCGAGCGCGAGAAGTTCGCCGGGGCGGTCTACACCACCACGATCGAGGGAATGATGAAGGACGGCCGGGCGCTGCAGTCGGCGACCTCGCACTTTTTGGGGCAGAACTTCGCCCGCGCCTTCGAGATCACCTTCCAGGACAAGGACCTCCAGGAAAAGTACGTCTGGACCACCTCCTGGGGGCTCTCCTGGCGGATCATCGGGGGCATCATCATGACCCACGGCGACGACCAGGGCCTCGTCCTCCCCCCCAAGCTCGCCCCCATCCAGGTGGTGATCGTCCCCATCTACAAGGCCGAGAGCAAGGAGCGGGTCCTTTCGGCGGCGAAGACGCTCGAGGCCGAGCTCGCCGCCGCCGGGCTCCGCGTCTTCACCGACGACCGCGACCAGTACACCCCCGGCTACAAGTTCCACGACTGGGAGCTCCGGGGCGTGCCCTACCGGGTCGAGCTCGGGCCCCGGGACGTGGAGGCGCAGGCGGCGGTGATCAAGAGCCGGATCGGCGAGAAGGAGACGGTCGCCCTCGGAGCGCTTAAAGACCTCCTCCCTGCACGGCTTGAGGCCTTCCACGAGGCGCTCCTTTCCCGGGCCCTCACTTACCGGAAGGCCCGCACCCGGGTGGTGGACGACTACGAGGCCTTCAAGGAGGCGGTGGCCGAGGGGTTCGCCCTTGCCTACCACTGCGGCGACCCGGCTTGCGAGAAGGCGATCCAAGAAGAAACCAAGGCGACGGCTCGGGTGATCCCCCTCGAGTTTCCGGAGCACGGCGTCCTGCAGGACGACGAGGCGCTCAGGGAAACCGGCGAGGGGGTCTGCATCCGCTGCGGGCGTCCGGCGGCCTACGGCCGGCGGGTGGTCTTCGCCCGGGCCTACTAGCCGTGGCCTGCCCGCCCGAGACCCCGGAGGAAAGAAGGAAACGGGCCCGTGCGATCCTGAGGGCCCTGAAGCAGGCCTATCCCGGGGCGCGGACCGAGCTTTTGCACAAAAACCCCTTCGAGCTTTTGGTGGCCACGGTGCTGAGCGCCCAGGCCACCGACAAGGGGGTGAACCGGGTCACCCCGAAGCTCTTCGCCCGCTGGCCCACCCCCGAAGCCCTCGCCCAGGCCGACCCCGAGGAGGTGGGGCGGGTGATCCAAAGCCTCGGGCTATGGCGGACCAAGGCCAAAAACTTAGTGGCCCTCGCCAAAAGGCTCGTCGAGGAACACGGCGGCGAGATCCCGAAAGACCCCGAGGTCCTGCGAAAGCTCCCCGGGGTGGGGTGGAAGACCGCCACCGTGGTCGCCGGGGCCGCCTTCGGCGTGCCCGGGATCGCGGTGGACACCCACGTGGCCCGGCTGGCCCGGCGGCTTTGCCTTTCCGAGGCCAAGACCCCGGAGAAGATTGGGCGGGACCTCGAGGCGCTTTTTCCCAAGAAGGACTGGATCTTCGTGCACCACGCGATGGTGCTCCACGGGCGCTACGTCTGCACCGCGCGCAAGCCCCGCTGCCCGGAGTGCGTGCTCAGGCGCTACTGCCCAAGCGCGGGGTAGAGGGCGAGGCCATTGACCACCTCGCGGGCCCTTTTCGGGTAGACGAGCTTCCCCTTTGCCCAGAGCTGGGCGGAGCCGCCCGAGTCCATGCGGATCGCCCCCCAGGCCCCGAGCTCGGCGAGGCCCCGGGCCAGGACCCCGGGGGTGGTCTTCTCGCTGACCACGAGCCAAAGCCCGCCGTCCTGGGTCCAGGCCACCGCCGCCTGGTAGGTCACCTTGGTGAGGGGGATCGCGTTTTTGGCGAAACGCTCCCGCTCGGGGCGGTAGGCGGGCGCACCCCTTTGCACCAGCAGGGGGCCGGCCTCGAGGGCGTAGCGCACCGGAGGCACAAGCCGCACCCGGAGGCGGAGCTCGGTACCGAGGGGCACCGCGGAGAAGGGCAGGGCGCCCTTGGGGTAGGCGAGGGCCCAGCGGCCGGCGGCGAGGGCGTAGGGAGCGTCCCTTCGGGCAACCACCCGGCCCGCTTCCACCACCAGCACCGCTTCCCCGGGGCGGCCCACCTCCCCCGGGGTGGTGTAGGCGGTGTAGCGGGCGGGGGTAGCGGCGAGGCCCACCGGGTAGCGCCTGCCGGAGAGCTCGACCCAGGCGGAAAAGCGCGGGATCACCGCGTCCACCCGGCCGCCGTCCCAGACCAGGGCGCTCCGGCCGTAGGGGTAGGAAAGCGTCACCCCGTCCACCACCCAAAGCCCGATGGGGGCGGCGGTCTTCGGGTCGAAGTAGCCGCCGTTCAAAAGGGCAAGGGCCTTGGGAGCCATCGCCCCAAGCCGGCGCCTCAGCCCCGGCTTGCCCACCGGAACCAACCGGAAGCGGCCGGGCTCGGCCTCGACCAGGATCAGCTTGAGGGGGTAAGGGACCGGCGCGTAGCGCATCCGGAGGCGGATCCCGGGGGCGAGCACCCGGCTCCACTCGGGCTCTCGGGCGTAGAGGTCAACCACCAGCCGGGGCGGGTCCGCGAGGGCAAAGGCGTGGAGAAATCCGACCCGGCCGGGCTTTGGGGTAAAAACGAGGGACGTCCCCGCGGGCGAGGTACGGAACGAAAGGCCAGGCAGGTCGGGAAAGCGGTCCGGGTAAAGGGGAAGGCGCAGGGAAAAAGGCGGGCGGTCTTGGACCTGGCGGGAAAATGCGAGCGGCCGGCCGAGGTCGAAGACGAGGCGAAGGCGTTCGGGATAGGCGGCATAGCGAAGGCGCACCACCGGCTTTTGGGCGTCCCAAACGCCGGCGGCGCGGAGGACCTCGGGGGATAGCGCCCCGCCCTTCTCTGGCGGCGGGAGGCCCGGGGGCAGGGGCGGGGCCCAGCCCACCCCGGGAACGTAGACGATCCGCGTCCCCGCGCCCTCATAGGTGAAGACGCCGGCCTCTTTTTTGAGCTCGAGCCCCGCCACCTCCGGGGGCACCGCCCCGTAAGCAAGGAAGAAAAACAGCAAAAGCCCGCTAACGACCCGCACGATTCTCCCGTACCCTCCGGAGCCAGCCCACCCCGCCCCAGGCGACGAAGAGCCCAGCGAGCAGGGCAAATGCCCCCTCGGCCAGGGCCCTGGGCCCGGGCAGGCGGGAAAACCGCGCCGGGCGCAAAACCCCCCGGGCATAGGCCTCGGGATCGAGCACGTCCACCGCCGCCGGCGCCCCCGCCGGAGCCTTAAGTTGCCAAAGCCCGCCGGTGGGCGAGGTCTCCCGGAACCCGAAGGGGGCAAAGGGGTCGTAAAGCCCCACCACCGGGTAGTGCCGGTAGCGCCCCCAGGGAAGGCCGGTGTCGACCAGGATCCAATCCCCCTCGCGCCGGGCCGTAAGCCGCGCCGGCGCTTTCGCCCCATCCAGGCGGTAGCGCGCCGCCCCCCACCCGCTCACCACCACGAGGATCTCGGGTTCCTTGCCCTTTGGTACGCGAAAACCGGCCCCCGGAAGGCGGGCGACGCCCCCGGGACCAGCGTCGATGGAATCGGCGAGTACCGCCAGGGAAAAACCGAGGGGAGCACCCCCGGGGTTCGGGGTGCGGTCGAGCTGAAAACCCAGCCAGAGTCTACCCCCGCGGTTTAGGACCCGAAACCCCACCAAGTCCGCAAACCCCACCTGGTGGTAAGGGGCCGCCTGAGGCCAGGCGTAGCCCGGCGGCGGCACGTCCCCTACCGGGTCGGCGAGCGTGAGCATGGCGGCGAGCAAAAGGGCTTGCACGCCGCCATGGTAGCAACCCTACATGAGCGCTTCTTTCTGCACGAAGAGCCTCTGGACGGCGGCGACCAGCTTTTTAGGGTCGTGCTGGGCAAGGGGACCTTCCTCCCGGAAGTCCCCGGAGAGCACCCGGATGCCCCGCTCGAGGAAGGGCTTGGGGTCGTAGGCCACCGGGTGCTGCCCCTCGGCGATGTACCGCTGCCGCACCGAGAGGGGGATCGGGGCGGTGTGGACCACCGCCACCTCGGGCCAGCGTCCGAGATGGCGCGCGAGCGCCTCGACGTGGGCAAAGGCGTCCATCCCGTCGGTCTCCCCGGGTTCGGTCATCAGGTTCACCACCTGCACCAGCCGGGCCGGGGTCCGCACCAAGGCTTTCCGCACCGCCTCGGGCAGGAAGCTCGCGATCACGCTGGTGTAAAGGCTCCCCGGGCCAAGGATCACGAGCTCGGCGCGCTCCAGGGCCCGCACCACCTCGGGCATCACCTCGGGGTCGGGAGGCGAAAGGCGGAGTCTTTCAATCCGGCCCCGGGCGGCCCGGATCGCGGTCTCACCCTCCACCCGACGCCCGTCCGAAAACTCCGCCACCAGCACCGCCGGCTCGCAGGTGCTGGGCCAAACCGCCCCCGAGAGCGCAAGCAGGCGGTTAGCGCTCCTGAGCGCCTCGGAAAAGCTCCCGGTGAGTTCGTGGAGGGTAACCAAGAACAGGTTCCCGAAGGTATGGCCCTCGAGCTCGCCGCCCCGGGCGAAGCGGTACTGCATCAGCTCCCGGGCCCGGGGTGCCTCGGAGAGCGCGGCCAGGCAGTCCACCAAGTCCCCCACCGCGGGGATGTCGAACGCCCTTCGCAGCCGGCCGGTGGAGCCGCCGTCGTCGGTCACCGCCACCACCGCGGTCGTGTTGGCCGAGATGCGCTTTAAGCCCCTGAGGAGCCGGGAAAGCCCGGTGCCCCCGCCGAGGGCGGCGATCCGGGGACCGGCCTCGAGCCGCCGGCGGCGGTAGACGAGCTCGGGCACCCGGTCGGGGTCGGTGAGCACCGCCAGGATGCTGCGGTTCATCGCCCTCAAGCCGAGGATCAAGAGCGCTGTTCCCACCGCCACCAGCAAGACGCCGACCGCCACCGGGGAAGAGCCGCGGGCGAGCAGCCAGCGGGCGAGCTCGGGAAAGGGGGCCCCGGCGGAGGCGAGCCCGACCCCGAAGAGAGCAAGCAGGAAGCCGAGCCCGGCGAGGGCGGCATACCGCTTCACCCGCATCCCGGGGAGCAGCCAACGCCAGCTAGGGCTTTTCCAGATCACGGTGCTCTACCTCCACCGCGAAGCGGCTCGCCAGGTCCTCGGCGAGCCTCTGGGCCACCGCCACGCTGCGGTGGAACCCCCCGGTGCAGCCCACCGCCACCGTGTAGCCCCGCCGCCCCTCGGCGGCGGCAGCCTCGGCGGAAAGCCCCACCAGGGCGAGCATCGCCCGGTAGCGGTCCTCGGCCTCGGGGGTGAAGACATAGGCGGCCACCGCCGGGTCGGTGCCCGGCCGGTCTTTAAGCTCGGGCTCGTAGTAGGGGTTTTTGAATCCCCGGGCGTCCAGGACCAAGTCGGCGTCCTGGGGCGGCCCCCACTTGAAGCCAAAGGAGAGGATGCGAAGGAGGAAGCCCCGGGATTCACCCACCAGCTCGAGCACCCGCGCCCGGAGCTCCCGCGCGCTCATCCCCGAGGTGTCGAGCACGAAGTCGGCGAGCTCCCGCACCGGCGCAAGCGCCGCACGCTCCCGGGCGAGCTCCTCGGAAAGCCGCCCACCCCCGAGGGGGTGCGCCCGCCGGGTCAGGTTGTAGCGGGCGAGGAGCACCTCGGGCCGGGCCTCGAGGAAGAGCACCCGCACCTCCGCCTCCTCGCGCGCCGCCGCCAGGGCCTCGGAAAGCTCGGAAAGCCACGGGGCTGACCGCACGTCCACCACCAGCGCCGCCCGGTCGACCCCCTTCGCGCTTAGCGCAGCCAGCAACGGACGCCATAGCGGCGGGGGCAGGTTGTCCACGGTGAAGTACCCGGCGTCCTCGAGGGCGAACCGGGCGGTGGTTTTTCCCGCACCGGAGAGCCCCGAGAGCACGACCATTCGCATCCTCCCCAGTCTACCCGGGACCCCCGGCCCTCCCCCCGGCGGTATAATCCCGCCGTGCAGGTTC
>CAYYAB010000008.1:0-35579 GCA_964469895.1 uncultured bacterium
ACAACCTCGGGGTGGTGGCCGAGATCGCCGACCGGGTGGTGGTGATGTACGCCGGGCGGGCGGTGGAGGAGGCCGACGTCGTGCCCACCTTCAAGGAGCCGCTCCACCCCTACACCATGGGGCTCTTGAACTCGGTGCCCCGGGTGGACCTGGCGGCGGAAAAGCAAGAAAGGCTCGAGGCCATTCCCGGGAACGTCCCGAACCCGCTCTTCCTTCCGCCGGGCTGCGCCTTCCATCCCCGCTGCCGCTGGCACAAGCCCGGGCTCTGCGACGCCGACGTCCCGCCCCTTGAGGAGGCCGAGCCCGGCCACATGGTCCGTTGCTACCGCTGGAAGGAGATCCGCGAGGGGGTGGAGGGATGAATCCGAACGGCACCCTCCTCGAAGTCCAAGACCTCCGGACTTGGTTCCCCATTAAGGGCGGGATCCTCTCCCGCACCGTGGGCCACGTTAAAGCGGTGGACGGGGTGAGCTTTTCCATCAAGAAGGGCGAGGTCCTCGGCCTGGTGGGGGAGTCGGGATCGGGGAAGACCACCGTGGGCCGCACGATCCTGCGGTTGATCGAGCCCACCGGCGGCAGGATTCTTTACCAAGGTGCCGACATCTCCAAGCTTCCGAAATCGGCCCTCAGGTCCTACCGCCGGAAGATGCAGATCATCTTCCAGGACCCCTTCGCCTCGCTGAACCCGCGGATGACCGTGGGGGATATCATCGGCGAGCCCCTGGTCATCCACAAGCTGGTTAAAACTCCCAAGGAGCGGATCGAGCGGGTCGCCGAGCTTTTGAAGATGGTGGGACTTTCCCCCGACCACATGCGCCGCTACCCCCACGAGTTCTCCGGCGGCCAGCGCCAGCGGATCGGGATCGCCCGGGCGCTCGCGGTGAGCCCGGAGTTCATCGTCGCCGACGAGCCGGTGAGCGCGCTCGACGTCTCGATCCAGGCCCAGGTGGTGAACCTCCTCCAGGATCTCAAGGAGGAGCTCGGGCTTACGCTGCTATTCATCGCCCACGACCTGGCGGTGGTCGAGTACATCTCCGACCGGGTGGCGGTGATGTACCTCGGCAAGGTGATGGAGATCGCCCCCGCCCGGGAGCTTTACCAAAACCCCAAACACCCCTACACCGAGGCGCTGCTCTCGGCGGTGCCCATCCCCGATCCCACGGTGAAGCGGGAGCGGATCGTGCTCGAAGGGGATATTCCAAGCCCGATCAACCCGCCCTCGGGTTGCGTCTTCCGCACCCGCTGCCGCTACGCGATCCCCGAGTGCGCCACCACCACCCCCGAACTTCGCGAGGTCGCTCCGGGACACTACAAGGCCTGCATCCGCGACGATATTCTCTGACTTTGACAGACATCCCCGCACCGGGCCCCGCGGCCCGGTGCTTTTTGCTAGCCTTGGGGTATGCGTAAACTGGGGTTTTTCCTGAGCCTTACGCTTTTTGCCTTGGCACAAGCGTCCGGCACCCGCGTCACCCTTTACCCGGCCTTCGCCGAGATCGCCGAGCCGGTCCGCATCGAGCACGGGGTCTTCGTGTGGCAGCCGGGTGAGCGCGTCGCCGCCCAGCGGGTCGAGGACCTGGTCTGGATGACCGGCGTCGAGGTGCAAAGGCGGGTGTGGCGGAAGGGGGCGCTCTGGGTCTTCGCGCACGGCGATCGCGGGGTGTTGCACCACCTCACCCGGGGGCTTTCCGGCTCGGTGCGTTACGCGCTCGAGGTGGAAAAGGAGCAGCTCGCCGCCTGGCTCCGGGTGCGAAACGCCCTGGACACGCCGATCGAGGTGGAGGAGCTCCGCTTCATCTCGGGCCCGGTCCCGCTCGCCGAAGGGCCCCGGCTGCCGCGGGCGAAGGCGATGGCGCGCGCGGCTCCGACGGAGGAGGGAGTCTTGGTGGGGAGCGGGGGCGGGGTCTTCCGCTACCGGCTCTCCGGGCCCCTTCTACTTGAGCCCGAGGTCACTGAGCTGCCACTCTTTGCCCTTCCGGTGCGGCCCGCGTTCTACTGGCGCTACCGGGGGCCCTTTCAAAAAGGCGAGCGGCTTTTCTTCCGCCGGGGCTACCGCTTCCAGGCGCCAAAGCCCTTGGCCGCGGGGACGCTCGATCTCTTTTACGGCGGGGACTTCCTCGGGCGCGTGCGCGTGCCCGAGACTTACGCCGGCGAGCAGGTCGAGCTCGCGCTTGGTCCCGCGACCCGGGCACGGAGTAAGCGGCGGGTCGAGGTGCTGCAGGAGACCCCTGAACTCGCCCGCTACCGGGTCACCACCACGGTGGAAAACCCCAGCGAGGAAGCGGTCGAGGTGGAGATTGAGGAAACCTTCCACGCCGACGCGGTAAAGCTCGAGCTCCCCGAGGGCGAACGCCGGCCCGGCGGCTACCGCATCCATTTTTCGCTTCCGCCCGGGGGCGAACGTACCTACCGCTTTGAGGTGACCCTGCGGTACAAGAAGCGCCCGTGAGACCCAAGGGTCGCACGCTCGCGCTGGCGCTCGCGGCGCTCGGGGTGGTTTTCGGGGACATTGGGACGAGCCCCCTTTACGCCGTTCGCGAGTCCCTGGCCCCGCGCCACGGTATTCCTCTCGAGCCCCAGGCGGTGCTTGGGGTGCTCTCCTTGATCTTTTGGTCACTGATCCTGGTGATCTCCGTCAAGTACCTGGTCTTCGTCATGCGTGCGGACAATCACGGCGAGGGCGGGATCATGGCCCTCACCGCTTTGGTCATGCCAAACGAGCGTGGGGCCGAGCGTTGGCGCTACCTGGCCGCTGCCCTCGGGGTCTTCGGGGCGGCGCTTTTGTACGGCGATGGCATGATCACGCCGGCGATTTCGGTCTTGAGCGCGGTAGAGGGGCTCCGGGTCGCCTCGCCTGGCCTCGCCCCCTTCGTATTGCCGCTCACGGCGTTGATCCTGATCGGGCTCTTCGCCCTCCAACCCCGAGGTACTGGCGGGGTGGGGCGGCTCTTTGGCCCGGTGATGTTGGTCTGGTTCGCCGCTCTAGCGGGGCTCGGGCTTGTTCAGCTGTTCCAAAACCCGGGAGTACTGGCGGCGGTGCTGCCCCACTACGCTCTCGGATTCTTCGCCGACCACGGGATACGCGCGTTTCTAGTAATGGGCTCGGTCTTTTTGGTGGTCACCGGCGGCGAGGCGCTTTACGCCGATCTGGGCCACTTCGGCCGCACCCCGATCCGGCTTGCCTGGTTTGGTTACGTTCTGCCTGCGCTTCTTCTCAACTACTTCGGCCAGGGGGCGCTGGTGCTTCGGGACCCGAGAGCGCTCGAGAGCCCGTTTTTCCACATGGCCCCAGACTGGGCCCGCTATCCCCTGGTCCTGCTCGCGGCGGCTGCCACCGTAATCGCCTCGCAGGCGGTGATCTCGGGTTCGTTCTCGCTTACCCGGCAGGCGATTCAACTCGGTTATCTGCCCCGGATGCGCGTGGTGCAGACCTCGAGCACCGAGCGTGGCCAGATCTACGTTCCTTTCGTGAACTGGACCCTGATGCTCGCGACCATTGCCCTGGTGCTTGGCTTCAAGAGCTCCTCAGCCCTGGCCGGGGCCTACGGAGTGGGGGTCTCCACCGACATGGTCTTCACCACCTTGCTCTTCGCCCTCATCGCGCACCGCCTTTGGCGCTGGCCAGGGGTTTGGGTGGGGCTATTGACCGCAGCCTTCCTGGCGGTGGACGGGAGCTTTTGGCTCACCAACCTGGTTAAGATCCCCGAGGGCGGCTGGGTGCCTCTCCTGGTGGCGGCCCTCGCTTACACCTTGATGACCACCTGGAAGCGGGGCCGAGAGGTCTTGGCGGAGGCGCTCGGGGCCCGCACCCTTACGCTTGAGCGTTTCGCGGCACGGATTGAGCGCACGGGTATTCAGCGCGTCCCGGGTACCGCCGTCTACCTCACCGCGGATCCCCGCTACGTACCCGAGGTGCTTCTCGCCCACCTCGAACATCACCAGGTGCTCCACCGCCGGGTCGTGGTCTGCACCGTGAGAACGGCTGAGCGTCCCCGCGTGCCTCGGGAGCGTCGGGCCCACGCCAGGCCGGTGGGGGCGGGGATCGAACGCTTGGTGCTGGTCTACGGTTTCATGGAAGCCCCGGATTTAACCCGGGACCTGGCTGAGTTCTCCGAACTCGACCTCGACCCCCACGAGGTGAGCTTTTTCCTGGGGCGGGAACTGGTGGTTCCGATGGGCCGGTACATGCCTCGATGGCGGGAGCAGCTTTTTGCTTTTCTGCGCCGTAACGCCGAGAGTCCAGTGCTCTATTTCTCCCTGCCTCCCGAGCGTGCCCTCGAGGTCGGGGTCTATGCCCGTATCTGAGCGGCTGACCGGTCGGTCAGTATGATGGGGGCGTGCACGGGGTCCTTTACGCGGCCACCGCGGTCAGCCTCTGGGGGCTTAACTTCGTCCTTTTGAAGCTTTTGGTGGGGGTACTCCCTCCGCACGCCATGAACACCCTCCGCACCCTGGTGGCGGCGGCGGGTTTCGCCCTCCTCCTCACCCGCGGGCGCCGGGTGCGAATCGCCCTCGCCGACGCCCTCGCGATCCTGGGCTTCGGCTTCCTCGGGAACGGGATCTTCCAGTGGCTCTTGATGGAAGGCGTGCTCCGAACCCCAGCGGCGATCGCCGCCGTGGCCAACGCCACCAACCCCGCCTGGCTCGCGCTGCTTGGCTACCTGATCCTCCGCGAGCGGCTGGCCCCGATCGGCTACCTGGGGATCGCCCTCGCCGCCTTCGGGGTTGCCCTATTGGGCGGCGGCGGAGGCGGAGGCGAGGTCGGGATCGGGGTGATGATGCTCGTCCTTGCCTCCCTTGCCTGGGCGCTTTACTCGATCTCGGCCCGAACGGTGGGCTTCCGTTACCCGCTTTTCGTCTGGGTGGGTCTCGGTTACATCGGGGGCATGGTGCCCTACTGGCTTTACGGGCTGCCTCAGGTGCTCGCCCTGCCCTTTGATAAGCTGCCGCCCTGGGTTTGGTGGGGCACCGCCGCGAGCGGGATCTTCGCGAACGTCATCGCCTACCTCGCCTGGATGCGGGCGGTCCAGATTCTGGGGCCGGGTAAGGCCGGGGTCTGGCAGAACCTGGCGCCGGTCCTCGGGGCGCTCGGGGGCTACGTCTTTTTGGGCGAGCGGCTTGCTCCCCTTGCCCTTTTGGGCGGCGCGCTCGTGCTCCTCGGGGTGGCCCTCACCCAGCGGGCACGCGTTCGGGGCTGAGGGGGTTTTTCGCCGCCGCGACCCGGGCAAGGAGCGCGGTTTCCCCCTCGGTGAGGGCGGCGAGCTCGCCGGGGGAAAGCGCGGCTTCGTAAAGCCGCCGGGTGCCGTGCTTGGCAAAGGCTTCGAGGAGCTCGGCGAGCGCCCGCCGGCCGGCCTCCCCGAAAGCGGGTCCGAAGGCGACCCGGGTGAGGACGGGCTCGGGCGTCCCGAGTACGAGCGCGGCGTAGCCGGTTTGGTGCCGGGCCCCTTGCCCGGGGGCCACCAGGGTAAGGGAAAGCCGGGGCCAGTGCGCCCCTTTGAGCGCCTTGAGCAGGGCGTCCTTGCTGACCTCGGGCCGACCAGTGCTCCCCACGATGCGCATAAGTCCATTCTCGCACAAAAACCCCCCGGTCCGACCGGGGGGTTTGGGGAAGCCGGGCTAGCGCCCGAGGATCTCAAGGGCCTTTTGCAGGATGGCGTCGTGCTTGAGGTCGATGAGGGCCTCGCCGGGCACGTCCGAGGTCTTGCGCGGGGGGACCTCCTCGCTCTTCGAAAACTTGCCCTCCTCGTCCACCTTGGCCGTGAGCCTCTTCGTCACCCGACCCTCGGCGTCGCGGACGATGAGCTCGACCTCGCCCCCCGGAGGTGCCCCCAGGCCCTCGAAGGCGAGAGGCTCAGGGAAACGGGTGTCCTTCACCAAGTAGTCGGGGGTGATCCCCTTTCCGTGGATCGCGCGGCGCTTCGGGGTGAGCCACTCGAAGGTCACCAGGGTGAGCTCGCCGCCGTTCGCGAGGGTGAAGACGTTTTGACCGACACCCTTGCCGAAGGTCTTCTCGCCGACGATCGGGGCCCGCCCGTAGTCCTGAAGCGCCCCCGAGACGATCTCCGAGGCCGAGGCCGAGTTGCCGTTCACCAGCACCACCATCGGCCCGCTCCAGAGCCGCTCGGGGCTCGCCTCGCAGAAAGGCCGGGTGACGTCGCGGGAGCGGGTGTAGACGATCACCCCGTGGTCGAGGAAGGCGTCGGCCACCTGGCAGCCCTGGTCGAGGAGGCCCCCGCCGTTATCCCGAAGGTCGAGGACGAGCTTTTTCGCCCCCTGCTTCTTGAGCTCCTCGATGGCGGCCTTGAGCTGGTCGATGACCTTGACGTTGAGGAAGGTCTCGATGGCGACGTAGCCCACTTGATGGGGCAGCATCGCCTTGGAGACCGAGACGATCTCGATCTTCTCCCGGGGAATCTTGAAGCGGAGTACCGCCCGCGAACCCTTGCGCCGGACCCCGATTTCTACCGTGGTCCCCTTGGGCCCGCGGATCTTGGCGACGATGTCGAAAAGGTCGAGCTCGGTGACGTCCTCGCCGTCCACCTCGACGATCTCGTCGCCGGCCTTGAGCCCTGCCCGGAAGGCGGGACCGCCCCGGAAGACGGTGAGGATCTTGGCCCCGGTGCCGTCGGGGCGGGCCGCTTGGATCACCACGCCGATGCCGTAGAACTCCCCTTGCACGTCTTCGTTTCGGATCTTGGTGTGGCGCGGCGGGCTGTAGCTGGTGAACGGGTCGTCGAGGGCGTCCACCTGGCCGCGGATCGCCCCCTCGAGCACCCGCTTCAAATCGTCGGGACCGAGTTTTTTCAGGTAGTGGTTCTTGATGATCTCGTAGGTCTCGACCGCGGCGCGGCCGTTCGGGTCCTCGGTGAAGCCCTGCACCCCGGCAGGGCCGAACTGGGCGATCGCCAGCGCGGCGGCGGCGGCCAGCAGGGCGGAAAAAACGCGGCTCGGCTTCATGCCCGACATTCTAACGGCGGGGACATGAGAACCAGTACGCTAAGGACGTGATTCACCTGCACCGGGTTTCCCTCGCCTATCCCGGGACCAAGACGCTCGCGCTCTACGACGTGAACCTCGAGATTCGCCGGGGCGAGTTCGTCTTCCTGGTGGGGCCCTCGGGGGCGGGGAAGTCGAGCCTGCTCGCGCTCATTTTGCGGAGGCTCGTCCCTACCGAGGGGGCGGTCTATGTCGAGGGCACCAACCTTCGAAAGCTGAGGGGCAACCGGATCGCCCTTTACCGGCGCCAGGTGGGGGTGGTCTTCCAGGACCACCGGCTCCTGCCCGCCCGCACGGTGGAAGAAAACCTCGCCTTCGTGCTCCGGGTCCAAGGGGTGCCGCGGCGGTACTGGGCGGAGCGGATCACCCGGGCGCTCCGCACCGTGGGGCTTGCGCACAAGCGAAGGGCCTTCCCCCACCAGCTCTCGGTAGGGGAGGCCCAGCGGGTGGCGGTGGCCCGGGCGCTTTTGCCCGAGCCCAAGATTTTGCTCGCCGACGAGCCCACCGGCAACCTCGACCGGGAGAACGCGCTTGCGGTGCTCGAGCTCTTCAAGCTCGCCCATGCCAAGGGTGCTACCGTGGTCTTCGCCACCCACGCCCAGGAACTCGTGCGCGCCTACCCGAAGCGCGTGGTGGCCTTGCGTGCCGGCCAGGTCGTGGCCGACCGGCGGCTCGGCTAAAATGAGGGCGAAGGGGAAAGGAGGGGACGATGCAGATCTACAAGCTCGTCGGTCGCAACGTCGAGGTCACCGACGCCATCCGCACCTATCTGGAAAAGAAGCTTGCCCGCCTCGAGCGCTACTTCGACGGGATCCAGGACGCGAAAGTGGTGCTCTCGCTGGCGGGCAGCCCCCACGTCGAGCGTCGCGCCAAGGCCGAGATCCAGCTCAACGTCCCCGGCGGCCTCATCCGGGTCGAGGAGGAAGACCCCGACCTCTACGCCGCCATTGACCGGGCGGTGGAGGTGCTAGAAAAGCAGCTCAAGCGCTTCAAGGGGCGGCTCATGGGCAAGCGCCACACCGCGCTCGGGCAGCCCCCGGCGCCCCCTCCGCCGGAGCCCGAGGAGACCTTCGCCCCCGAGATCGTTCGGGTCAAGCGCTTTGAGATGAAGCCGATGTCCCCCGAGGACGCGGCGGTGCAGATGGAGGCCTTAGGGCACACCTTCTTCGTCTTTGAAAACGCCGATACCGGCGAGATCAACGTGATCTACCGGCGTAAAGACGGCAACTATGGGTTGATCGAGCCCCGGAGGTAGCGGTGCGTTGGTTCGCCTTGGGCCTCACCCTCGTTTGGGCGCTGGCTTACGCCCAGCTCGGGGTGAAGAGCCCGGCCTTTACCTACGGTGGCTGGATCCCCCGGGTCTACACCTGCGACGGCGCCGATCGGAGTCCGCCCCTCGTCTTCTCCGGCGTGCCCCGGGGTACCGGCTCGCTCGTTCTGCTCGTACTCGATCCCGACGCCCCCGGCGGCACCTTCTACCACTGGGCGGTCTACGACCTTGCCCCGAACACGACCAGGCTCCCCGAGGGGGTGCCGGGGAGGGCGAAGCTTCGGGGCTTCCTCCAAGGGAGGAACGACTTCGGCCGGCTGGGCTACGGCGGCCCCTGCCCGCCCCGGGGCCACCCGGCCCACCGTTACTTTTTCCGGCTCTTCGCGCTCGTAAGCCCCCAGCTCGGCCTGCCCCCCGGCGCCCCCGCCCGGAAGGTGGCGCGGCGGCTTTCCCGCATGGCCGTCCTCGCCGAGGCCGAGTGGATGGGGCGGTACCGCCGCTAGCTTCACGAAACCTTCACCAAACCTTCGCCCGGGCTTGATCCGCCCGGGCCTAGGCTTTCTTCCGGAGGTGATGCGATGAAGCGAAGTTTTGTGGTGGTCTTGCTAAGCGGCCTGACCCTCTTCGGCGCGGCGCCGGTGTTCGCCGCGGACGGCGCGGCGCTCTACCGGACCTACTGCGCGAGCTGCCACCAGGAAGATGGGCAGGGCGTCCCCGGAACCTACCCCTTCATCGACGGCCCCATCGGGCGGCTTTCCACCCTGCCCGAGGGGCGGGAGTTTCTCGTGGCCGCCGTGCTTTTTGGCCTTAAAGGTGAGCTTGTCCAGCGGGGCGTGACCTACAACGGGGCGATGCCCGGCTTCGCGGCGGCGATGCGCGACGAGGAGGTGGCGACCCTGCTCAACTGGCTCAAGACCCAGTGGAAGAACGCGAACTTCGCTGCCGAGGCCCCCGACTACACTCCCGAAGAGGTCGCCCGGGTGCGGGCGCTTCTGCTAAAACCCGAGCAAGTCATGGAAAAACTCAAGGCGGTGGAACAGATCCTGCACGCGAAGGGCCCCGGGGGCCACGGGCAGGGGAACTGCCCCGACCACGCGCCCCCCGCGGGGCGGGGGCCCGGCCGGTAAGCTGAGGGCATGGCGGGCGAGCGCATCCTGATCGTCGAGGACGAGCCCCGGATCGCCGAGGTGCTCGCCCGCTACCTTACCGCTGAGGGTTTCGTCACCGAGCGGGCTAGGGACGGTCGTGAGGCGCTCGCCCTCTTTCGTCGTTTCGAGCCGGACCTCGTGCTCCTCGACCTGATGCTCCCCGGGCTCGACGGCCTCGAGTTCACCCGGCGGGTGCGGGCGCGTTCAGGGGTGCCGATCATCATGGTGACGGCGAAGAGCGCCGAGCTCGATCGGATCCTCGGGCTCGAGCTCGGGGCCGACGACTACGTCACCAAGCCCTTCTCCCCCCGGGAGGTGGTGGCCCGGGTCAAGGCGGTGCTCCGCCGGAGCCGTCCCGAGGCCAAGCGCCAAGAGCGCTACCGCGCGGGCGCGCTCGAGCTCGACGCCGGCGCGGTGCGGGTCACCTGCGGCGGGCGCGAGGTCCCCCTCACCCCGAGCGAGTTCAAGATCCTAAGGGCGCTCCTCGCCGCCGAAGGGCGGGCGCTTTCCCGGAGGGAGCTCCTCGACGCGCTCGGCGAGGCCTACGTGGACGAGCGGACGGTGGACGCCCACGTGAAGAACCTCCGCAAGAAACTCGGCCCCTGCGCCAAGAGTGTCGAGACCGTGCGGGGGGTCGGCTACCGGGTGGCGCCGTGAGGATCGCGACCCGGTTGGTGCTCGCCTTTCTCGCGGTGGCCCTGTTCTCGGGCGGGCTCACCCTGGTCTTGGTCGAGCGGGTCCAGGCGGAGCACGTGCGCCGCTACTTTACCGAGGCGCCAGGGCCCCATCCCCGTCCCGGGCACCGGCCCGGGGAGCGGCTCGTCGCGGAGCTCAAGAAAGAAAGCCGGAAGGCGCTTTTCTTCGCGCTCTTGGTGGCGGCGGCGGCGGGGGCGGGGCTCGCTTTTGGCCTTTCCCGGCCCATCCGCGAGCTCACCGAGACCGCGAGGCGCTACGCCGCCGGGGACCGAAGCGCCAGGGCCCGGGTGCGGGGGCGGGACGAGATCGCCGAGCTGGCGGCGGCCTTCAACGCCCTCGCCGACCGCCTGGCCGAGGAGCGAGCGAGGGAGGAGCGGCAGCTCGCCGCCACCGCCCACGAGCTCCGGACCCCGCTCGCGGTCTTGAAGGCCGAGCTCGAGGCGCTCGCCGACGGGGTGCTGACCCCGGACGCCGCCAACCTGAAGGCGCTCGTCGCCGAGGTGGATCGGATCACCCGGCTCGTCGAGGAGCTCGAGCTCCTCTCGGTGGCCGCCGCCGGCGGGCTCGCCCTGGCCCGGGAACCGGTGGAGCTCGCCCCCCTCGTCCGCGAGGTCTTCGACCGGGTGCTCCCCGGGCGCTACCGGCTCGAGGGCGAGGGAGTCGCCCTCGCCGACCCCGACCGGCTTCGTCAAATCCTCTGGAACCTGGCCACCAACGTGGCGAGGCACGGCGGCGGCCGGGCCGAGGTTCGGGTCGCGCCCGGCCGGATCGAGGTTCGGGATTACGGCCCCGGGGTGCCGCCGGAGGAGCTCGAGCGGCTCTTCGAGCCCTTCTACCGCACGGACCCCGCCCGGACCCGCGGCGGGAGCGGCCTCGGCCTCGCCGTGGTCCGGGCCCTGGCCGAGGCGATGGGGGGCGAGGTGCGGGCCCGGCCCGCCGAGGGCGGCGGGCTCGTCTTCGAGGTCTCGCTTCCTCAGAAGTAGGGATCGGGGTTCACGTAGTAAAACTGCCCGTTCTTCCAGACCGCCACCCGGAACCAGAGCACGTCCGGCGGGATCAGCGCCCCGCCGCCGAGGTAGCCGAGGAGCTCGCCCTGCTCGACGTGGTCCCCGGTGGCGACGCGGGGCTCCTGGAGGTTGACGTACTGGGTGAAGAGGGTGGAGGTGTGCTGGATCAGCACCGTCCAGCCCACGTTGCCGTAGTAGAGCACGGCGAAGACCTGCCCGCTTCCCGCCGCCCGCACCGGCGCGCCGGGACGCGGGGCTCGGATCCACTCGAAGTCCTGCCCGTCCTGGCCGTAGCGCTTTTCGATCCGGCCGCCGGCGACGGGAAAAAGCAGCCGCCCCACCAGCGCCTGGGGCACGCCGAGGTCGGTCCTCCGCGCCCGGGCCCGTTCGGCCTCGAGCTCCTTTTTGAGCCGGGCGATCTCGGCGTCGAGCTGCTTTTTCGCCCGCTCGAGCTCGGCGAGCTTCAGCGCCTTGGCCTTCTTGTGCGCCTTAAGCTCGGCGAGGAGCCGGGTGAGCTCCCTCCGGCGGGCCTTGAGCCGGTTTCGCTCCTTTTCGGCTTCGGCGCGGGTTCGCGCGAGCTCGGCCTCGAGCGCGGTCTTCTTGCGGCGGAGCGCGGCCAGGGCCCGGGCCTCCGCCTCCACCCGCCGGGCGAGGTCGAGCTCGGCGGCGCCGAGCGCGCTAAGCCAGCGGCTCTTCACCGCAAGCTCGGCGAACGAGGTGGCCCGGATGGCGGGCAGGTAGCCCGCCGCCCGTTGCTGCCAGAGGAGCACGAGGAGCCTCTCGAGCTCGCGTTTCCTTTTCTCGAAGGCGCGGGCCTTCTTCGCCTCCTCGGCCTTTAGGTTCTCGATCTCGGCCCTGAGCGCCCGGATCCGGGCCCCGAGCTCGGCGATCCTCCGGGCCACGCGGGAGAGCTCCGCGTCGAGGGCGGCGATCTTCTTTCGGAGCTCCTGGGTCTTCGTGTCGAGGTTTCTAAGCTCGGCGGTAAGGCGCGCCGCCTCCGCCGCCCTCGCTTTGCGGAGGGCCTCGGCCCGCTTGAGCTCGGCCTCGAGCCCCTGGCCGAAGGCCAGCGGGAGCAGGAAGAAAAGGGCAAGCACGACCCGTTTCACGCCGCCTCCCGAAGCCGGGCCCGGCTGGAAAGCCACCCGCCCACCGCGCCCAGGAGGAATGCGAGGAGGAAAAGCCCTTCGGTCGCGAGCAAGAGGTCTGCGGGCCCGAGCGTGGGTACGAAGGGGTAAAACCGCACCAGCTCCCCGCTCAGGTAGCGGTAGACCGGGATCGCCACCGCCGCCGCCAGCACCGCCGCCCCCAGGGTGAGCAAAAACCCCTCGAAGACGAAGGGGAGAAGGATCATCCCCCGGGTGGCGCCGACCAGTTGCATGACCTCGAGCTCGTCCCGGCGGCTTTCGATCGAGAGCCGGATCGTGCCCATCACGCTGAAAAAGGTGTTCAGGATCAGCATGAAGACGAGCGCGAGCGCCCCGAGGCGGACCCCGCGGGCGAGGCGGACGAGCTCGAGGGTGAGCCGCCCGCCGTACTCCACCCCCGCCACCCCGGGAATCGCCCCGAGCCGCTGCACCAGCCCCGCCACCGCCTCGGCGCTTTGGGGGGTGACGAGGAGGGTGTCGGGGAGGGGGTTTTCCACGAGCTTCGCGACCTCGGCGACCCAGGGCTGGTCGCGGGCGAGCTCGGCCATGGCCTCCTCCTTCGGAATCACCCGCACTGCCGCCACTTCCCCCAGGTTCCGCACCGCCCGGGCGGTACCCTCCGGGTCCGCGCCGGGTTCCAGGAAGACCGCGATCAAGAGCTCCCGCTCCGCCGCCCCTACCACCCGGTCTAGGTTCCAAAGAAAAAGCCCCGAGAGCAAGAGCAGGGTAAACGAGACCGCGGCGGTGGTCAGGGTGGCGAGGCTGCTCACCGGGTGGCGGACGATGGCAAAGAGCGCTTCCCGGAGGGCGTACACGGCCCCGAGTCTACAAAACCGGGGGTTGAACCAAATGAGGAGGGGAGTAGCATCGAAGCGTGCAGGTACGCCGCACCATCATGGTAGTGGCCCTGGTGGCCTACCTGGTCCCCCTTCTGGTGGGCTTTTGGCTGCTCGCCTTTCGCGAGGTCCCCGAGCTCGCCCAGATCTACTACCGCTTCCACTACCTCTTCGACCTCTTCTTCACCACCCTGGCGGCGATCGCCACCGGCGGCACCGCGTACTTGATGCTCCGCTCCCTGCTCGCGCCTTGGGCCCGGCTTGAAGACCAGCTCAAAGCGCTCACCGCCGGCAAGGGGCGGCTCGAGGCGGTGGGGGAGGAGCACGCCGACCGGGTGGTCGAGCGGATCAACCAGCTCCTCGCTTTGCAGCGGGATTTCCAGGAACTCGAGGAGCTCTCCAAGAACGCCGTTGCCCAGGAGATCCACGACGGCGCGGTCCAGAACCTGATCGCCGCCCGCTGGGCGCTCTCCCAGGGACGGGTCGAGGAGGCGGACCAAGCCATCGCCAGCGCGGAGGAGGCGTTGCGTCAGGCGATCCACCACCTCTCGCCCCCGGAGCTGCATCATCTGTCCCTTGCCGAGGCGCTCGGGGCGCTCGCGGAGCGGCTTGGGATCGCGTTTGAAGGGAAGATCGAGGGCCAGCTCGACGAGCGTGAGCGGGTCGAGGTCTACCGCATCGTCCAGCACGCGCTCGAAAACGCGCGGCGCCACGGGCAGGCGCGCCGGGTCTGGGTGCGGGTGCAGAAAAACGGAGAGCTTCGGGTCGAGGTCACCGACGACGGCACCGGCCTCGCCGGTCCGGTGAGGGAAGGGCAGGGGCTTGGTATCCTGAGGGCGCGGCTCAGGCTCCTCGGCGGGCGGCTCGAGCTTTCCCCCGCCCCCCGCGGTGGGGCCCGTTTGGAGGCACGCTGGCCGGTAGGGGAGGGATCGCGTGCGCATACTCGTGGTTGAGGATCACACCCTGGTCCGTGAGGGGCTGGTGCGGCTTCTTGAGGAGGTCCTGCCCGAGGCCGAGGTTCGGGCGGTCGAGAGCGCCGAGCAGGCCGCGCCCCACCTCGACTGGGCGGAGCGGGTGCTTTTGGACCTCTCCCTTCCGGGCAAGCCAGGGCTTACCTTCCTAGCCGAGCTCGCCGAGTCCCACCCCGACCTGCCGGTGGTGGTCCTCACCGCCTACGACGAGCCCGCCTTTAAGGCCCGGGCCGAGGAGCTCGGCGCCTCCGCCTTCCTTTCCAAAAACGCACCTCCCGAGCGTTTGGTGGAAGCGTTGAAAGGGCTTGCCTCGATCGAGGCCCCAAGCCCCGACCGGCTCTCGCCCACCGAGCGCACCGTGCTCTTGCTCCTGGGGCAGGGGCTTTCCAACGCCGAGATCGCCCAAAAGCTCGGCATCGAGGAAAAGACCGTCTACACCCACCGCCGCCACCTGATGTACAAGCTCGGGCTTAAGAACGCAAGCGAGCTCATCCGCTTCGCCGCCCTCTACCACGCCGGCCTCCCGGCGGCGGGATGAGAAAAATTCGTAGGTAGAAGCGCGGCGGCGCTTGTTGTATACCGGCACGTGGAATGTGGTTCCTCGCCGCGCTCCTATTGATCGCGCCGGGCGAGACGCCGCCCCCGACGCCGCCCCCCGGGAGCACGATTGAGCTGCTCCCGGGCGTGCACCGTCCCTTCGAGCTCTCGGGGGAGGACCTCACCCTAAGGGCCCGGCCCGGAGCAGTAGTGGACGCCGGCGGCAAGGGCCACGGCGTGGTGGTGAGCGGGAAGCGGATCCGGGTGGAACACCTCGAGGTCCGAAACACCGGCCCCAACTACGACTTTTACAACCCGGATAGCGCCGTCTTCGCGGTCGAGTGCGAGGACTGCGTGGTGGACGGCCTCCGCGCCGCCGACGTGATCACCGCGGTGCGGGCCGAGGACTCGCCGGGCTTCGTGGTCCGCCGGGTACGCGCGGTGGGGAACCGCCAGGGTCCGGGGATCACCCTCTATCAGTGCCCTCGCTCCCTGGTGGAGGAAAACGAGCTCGATGGCTTCCTCGACAACCTCTACATGGAGCACACCGACCAAAGCGTGGTTCGGCGAAACCGCCTCCTCCACTCCTTCCGCTACGGCTACCACCTGATGTTCTCCAAGGACGTCGAGGTTTACGAGAACGTCGCCGAGCGGGGGCGGGTGGGTTCGGCGGTGATGTACGGACGGCGGGTCCACGTTTACAAAAACCGATTCGAGGGGCACGTAGGACCCCTCGCCTTCGGGCTTCTCTCCCAGGAGCAGCACGAAAGCCTTTTCGAGGACAACCTGATCCGGGGGAACAACGTCGGCATTTTGGTGGTCTCGGCGGTAAAGGACCTCTTCCGCAACAACCGGGTGGAGCAAAACGGTTTCGGTGTCTTGGTCCTCCGGGAAAAGAACAAGGCATCGAGCGCCGCTGTCTTTGAAAAGAACCTCTTCCTCGCCAACGTCTACGACCTGGCGGTGGACGACCCCGAGGCCCGGGTCACCCTCCGGGAAAACGCCTACGACCGGGCCTCCCGGCTCGACTTGGACGGCGACGGCTACTCCGACGTCCCCTACCTGCCGTCCTCGAGCTACGCCCTCCTCGCCTCCCGGATGCTCGACCTTTCCCTCTTCGCTTTCAGCCCCGGCATCACCCTCTGGGAGGAGGCCGAAAAGAAGGTCCCGGGGCTTCGGCTCGCCACCCTCGCCGACCCCCGCCCCAAGATCCTCACCGTTCCGGTGGGGCGCCCCGCGCTCTTGCCGCTCTTGCTCGCGGGGGTGGCGCTCGTAGGAGGACTATGGTTGAGGTCGTAAATCTCTCCAAAAAGGGCCGCGTGTTTGGCGTGAGCTTTCGCTTGGAAGAAGGGGCGCTCGCCCTCGTGGGTCCGAACGGGGCGGGGAAGACCACGGTTTTAAACCTCCTGGTGGGGCGGCTCAAGCCCGACCGGGGCGAGGTGCGGATCTTCGGCCATCCCCCGCGTAGCCTGGAGGCCGCCAAAGAGCGGGCCTACGTGCCCCAGCAGATCGCCTTTCCCTTGCATCTTCGGGTACGGGAGGTATTGGCCGCGGCCCAGGCCCTTGCCCAGGTGGGTGACGACGCCCGAGAGGAGGCCACCCACCGCATGGGGCTCACCCCGTACCTGAACGCTTTCGTGGGCAACCTTTCGGGGGGCTATCGCCAGCGGCTCGCGCTCGCCGCCGGGCTGATGGGAGAAAAGAAGCTTTGGCTCTTGGACGAGCCCGCGAGCGCCCTGGACCCCGGGGGGTTTGCCCGGCTCGTGGAGTGGACCCGGGAGCACAAGGCGAAGGGCGGGCTCTTGATCGTGAGCGCCCACCGCCCCGACGAGGTCGAGGCCTTCGCCGACGAAGCGCTCTTGCTCTCCGCCGGCCGGGTGCGCTGGCGCGGGCCGGTGGAGCGGCTTTATACCTACCGCCTGCCGGACGGCAGGCGACTGGAGGAGGTCCTTCCTGGCGTGCGCGTGGTGCGCGAGCCGGTGGACGTGTTGAAGGAGGTGCTCTATGAAGAAGAATCGGCGTGAAGTACTCAAGATCCTCGGTGCGGCCGGAGGCGTTTTGGCACTTGGGCCCAAGGTCTTCGCCCAGGCGCCGGCGAAGCCCCTCGCGGTGGGTAAGATCCCGCCGGCGGAAGTGCCCTGGGAGACCGGACGCTGTGCCTTTTGTGGGATGCCGATCAAGACCCCGCCCAAGGGGATGAAGGGAAAGAAGTTCCCGCCCGGCTTCTTCGAGCGTACCTACGCCCAGATCGTCTTCAAGGACGGCAAGGCACTCCACTTTGAGTCCATCGCCTGCATGATCAACTACGCCTACGCCAAGGGGATCGTGGACGGCGAGGACGCGACGTTCTACGTGATGGCGGTGGACGGCTCCCAGATGCCCTGCAAGCCGATTGGGCTCATTCCCGCCCGCGAGGCCACCTTCGTTTGGGGCCAGAACCTGATGACCACGATGAAGGCGCATCTGCTTGCCACCAAAAGCCCGAAAGACGCGCAGGTTCTGGTGAAAAAACGTGCCCAAAAGATCGGACGCTTCCACTTCCTGACCTTCGACCTCCTTTGGGACCTCGCGCCCGTGCCCGAGGTCAACCTGGTACCGCTTCTCGCCAAGCACACGGGGCTTCTCTAAGACGGGTTTCTGGGGCCGGGGCTTTGGACGCCCCGGCCCCTAAAATGTGAAGGGATGAACATGAAGCGTCGGACGTTCTTAAAGGGACTTGCGATCTTCGGGGTTCCCTTCGTATTCCGCGCGGTGGCGGCGCCGCGGCCGGTACGGATCGGGGTGGACGTCTGCCCTTACTGCTTCATGACCGTGATCGACGGCCGCTTCGTCGCCCAGGTGGTGGTCGAGACCGGCAAGTATTACAACTACGACGCCATCGAGTGCCTGGCCGACCATGTAAACGGCTACGCCGCCTACGGTCCCACCGTCCGGGTCAAGCCCAAGGAGTGGTACGTATCCGACTACAAGCGCTCTACGGGGCGGAACGCGGTGCTGATCCCCGCCGACGAGGCGGTGATCGTCTACCACAAGCGCATCCGGACTCCAATGGGTGGGGGGCTTGCGGCCTTTAGGACGCGGGAGGAAGCCCTGGCCTTTGTCCAGGAGCGGAGGCTTAGGGGCGCCCGCTTCCTCACCTGGAAGGAGCTCCTCGAGGAGGGCAAAAAGCACCCCTGGGTGCCTCCGGTTTAGGTGATGCGTGCTTTTCTTGTCCTTTACCTGAGGGAGATCTTGCGAAACCCCTGGGCTTGGTTTTTGGGGCTGGGCCTCGCGCTCCTCGCCCTCGCCTTCCGGGGCCGGCCCGAGGGGGTAGCGGTGCTCAGCGTCTACGGGCTCTTGCTCCTCTTCGTGCCCCCTGCGGTGCTCGCGCTTTCCGCGCCGTTGCTCGCGGGCCGGGAGGAGTGGGCGTTTTGGGCGGCGATGCCGCGCCCGGCGGGGAGGCTTTACCTGGCGGCCGCTTTTGGGGTGGGGCTTGGTTTCCTCGTTCCCTTCCTGCTCGGTGGGGGGATTGCCGCGAGCCTGCTCGGGCTTTCGCCCCTTAACGCCACCTGGATGATCCTCGCCCTTGTCCTCGTGGTGGCCTTTTGGGTGGGGGTGGCGGCTTTGAGTGGGGCGCTCGTGCTCGAGCCCGGCCGGGCCCTCGGCCTCGGCCTTCTTTTTTGGGGGCTACTCGTCCTCGCCTACGACCCGGCGGTGGTCGCCCTCTCGGTGATCTTTAGGGACTATCCGCTTGAAGGCTTCCTGCTTTCGGTGATCTTCGCAAACCCCCTGGAGATCCTCCGGGTGAGCTTGCTCAAGGCGCTCCACGCTCCGGTTCTGGTGGGGCCGGTGGGGTATCTGCTCGACCGATTGCTCGGCCAGGTGGGCTATTGGCCGCTTTTGGTCAGTTTCGGCGCGGCTTTTCTCTTGCTCTTTGGTCTTGCGGGCTTCTTTTTCGCCCGGCGGGACCGCTAGCGGGCAAGCAGCGCGCGGGCGTGCTCGAGCGCCTCGGGCTCGTAGCCGCCCGAGAGCATTCGGGCGATCTCCCGCACCCGGGCTTCGCCCTCGAGGAGCTCCGCCCAAGCACGACCCTTTTCCTTCCGAACCCGGTAATGGCGGCTCGCCCGGGCGGCGATCTGGGGTAGGTGGGTGACCACGATGACCTGGTGCCGCTCGGCCAAGCGGCCAAGCCGCTCGGCGAGCGCCCGGGCGGCCTCGCCGCCGACCCCGGCGTCGATCTCGTCGAGGACCACGGTCTCGGCCTCGAGCCCGCTGGAAAGGAGCAAAGCGAGCAGGGTTCGGGAGAGCTCGCCCCCGGAGGCGGCCTTCTCGAGGGGGGCCGGCGAGAGCCCCGGGTTCGCGGTGAAGAAGAGCTGGACCTCCTCGAGCCCGTGGGGGCCGGGTTCGCCTAGGGGTTCGAGCCGGACTTCTAGCCGGGCCTCCGGCATCCCCAGGGCGGCGAGCTCCTTCCTGACCCCGGCCTCGAGCCTTCGGGCCGCTTCCTCCCGCGCCTTTGAGAGGGCTTGACCCCGTTCCTTGAGCTCGGCCTCCGCCTCGGCGCGCTCGGCCTCGAGGGCGGCGAGCCGGTCCTCGGCGTTTTCGAGGGTGTCGAGTTCCTCCCGGGCGCGCTCGAGGTAGGCGAGCACCGCCTCCACCGTGTCCCCGTACTTCTGCTTAAGCCGCTGGATCCTGGCGAGCCGGGCCTCGACCTCCCCGAGCCGTTCCGGGTCGGCATCGAGCGCGAGCAGCCGGTCCTCGAGCTCCCGGGCGAGGGCCTGGAGGGCGCTCTCGCTGCCCTCGAGCTCAGCGGCGAGGGGCGCGAGCGCGGGGTCGTGCCTTGCTGCCGCTTCCACCGCCGCCGCTGCCCGCCCTACCAGACCGAGGGCGTCGGCCTCGCCGGCGAGGAGCTCGAGGGCCTCGCCGAGCCGCTCCCTAAGCAGGTCGAGGTGCCGGAGCCGGGTGCGCTCGGCGAGGAGTTCCTCCTCCTCGCCGGGAGCGAGCGCCGCCTCCTCGATCTCGCGGATCTGGAAGCGGAGGAGGTCGATGCGTTGTGCCCGTTCCCGGGCCGCTTCCTTGAGCGCGGCGAGCTCCTCGGTGAGCCTTCGGAATCGGGCGTAGGTTTCCCGGTAGGCGGCAAGAAGCTCGGGCGGCAGGAGGGCGTCGAGCATCCGCCGCTGGGTCTCCCGCCGCACCAGGGTTTGGGCGGCGTGCTGGGCAAAGAGCGCGACCCGCGCCCCGACCGCCCGGGAGAGCTCTTCCAGGGTGACCACCTCGCCCGCGATCCGGGGAGTGCTCCGTGCCCCGATCCGCCGGCTGTAGGCCTCCCCGTCGATCCAGGCGGTGACCAGGGCGGCCTCCGCCCCGGGGCGGATCATCCCGGGCTCGGCCTTGCCCCCAAGCAGCAGAGCCAGCGCGTCCACCAGCAGCGACTTTCCCGCCCCGGTCTCGCCGGTGAGCACGTTCAGCCCCGGGCCGAAGGCCACCTCGGTGTGTTCGATGACGGCGAGGTTTCGGACCTCGAGCGCTTCCAGCATTCGCCCCTTAGCATAGCCCGGGTGGGACATGTGAACTTGTTCCTTTGCGCTCATTCTCGATAGGCTTTGACCCGGAGGAGGTGAGGCAGTTGAAGAAGTACGTGGGTTACGCGCTGGCAGCGGCGGTGGTGCTCGCCCTCGCCTTCGCAGCGAAGTGCGCCATCCCCGCCAAGATGCCCCCGCCGGGGCTTCCCAAGGGCATCGGCCCCTACGCCGAGAAAGAGCTCAAGCTTGACCCTTGCATCGACAAGGAACTTGCGAAGAAGGGCGAACAGCTCTTCGAGCAATACTGCTCGGGCTGCCATAAGATCACCGAGCGCTACGTGGGGCCGCCCTTAAAGGGCGTGACGCTCGCCCGCAGCCCCGAGTGGATCATGAACCTGTTTTTGAATACCGAGGAAATGGTCTGGAACGACCCCATCGCGAACGCGCTCTTGCAGCAGTACCTGACGGTGATGCGTCCCTCGCCGGACATGACCGAGGAGGACTTCCGGGCGGTCTACGAGTACCTCCGCTACGTCGACGCGACCGATCAGGTGCAGGTTAAGTAGAGCACCCGGTAGGGTCGCGCCCCGGCTTGGGCCGGGGCGTTTTTCCATGCGAAAGAGGGCGCGTGCAGGACATACGTCCTAAGCCCCCTTCGCTAGCGTAAAAATGAACCGCGCATGAGCGAAAGGGTGCCCTAAAACCCGATCGCCGCGCGGGGGAGGTGAGGAACCTATGAACAAAGGCAGAGTTAGGCTTGCGGTTCTTTTGGCGCTGATCGCCGCGCTCTCCTTCGTCGCCATTGGCGCTCGTAAGGTGGCCATGAAGCTGGCGAAGGACGCGGCCCAGAAGGTGTACGTGCCGCCCGGTGAGTACGACGAGTTCTATGCCTTCCTCTCCGGCGGCTTCAACGGCCAGCTCTCGGTGGTGGGCCTGCCCTCCGGCCGCACCCTCAAGAACATCGGCGTCTTCTCGGTGAACCCGCGGAACGGCTACGGGTTCACCCCGGAGACCAAGCCCTTGCTCATGACCTCCCACGGGTTCATCCCCTGGGACGACACCCACCACCCCGAGCTCTCGATGACGAACGGCGTGCCCGACGGCCGCTGGATCTTCATCAACGCCAACAACACCCCGCGGATCGCTCGGGTAAGCCTGAAGTACATGGAGACCGCCGAGATCATCGAGATTCCGAACTCGGCGGGTAACCACCCAAGCTCCTTCGTGACCGAGAACACCGAGTACATCACCGCCGGTACCCGTTTCTCGGTGCCCTTGCCGCAAAGGGACATCCCCATCGATCAGTACAAGGGGAACTTCAAGGGCACCCTCTCCTTCATCAAGGTGGACCCCGAGACCGGGCGGATGAGCCTCGCCTTCCAGATCCTGGTGCCCGGCTTTGACTACGACCTCGCCCACTGCGGCAAGGGGCCCTCGAAGGACTGGTGCTTCTTCACCTCCTACAACACCGAGGAGGCCCACACCCTCCTGGAGATCAACGCCTCCCAGCACGACAAGGACTTCATCGCCGCGGTCAACTGGAAGCGGGCCGAGGAGTGCGTCAAGGAGGGTAAGTACGAGACCTGGCACACCCCCTACGCCCACAACTGGTTCGACGAGAAGAAGCACATGGCCTTCTCCGAGATCAAGAAGGAGGAGAAGGTCATCAAGCCCGAGCAGTGCCCCGGCGTCATCTACTTCATCCCCACGCCCAAGTCGCCCCACGGCGTGGACGTAAGCCCCGACGGCCGCTTCATCCTGGGTAACGGCAAGCTCTCCGCTACGATGGCCGTGCACTCCTTCGAGAAGATGCTCAAGGCCATCAAGGAGAAGAAGTTTGCCGGCGACGCCTACGGGATCCCCATCCTCGACTACGACGCGGTCGTCGACCACCACGTGAAGAACGTCTGCCTCGGGCCCTTGCACACCGAGTCCGACGGCAAGGGGTACGCCTATACCTCCTGCTTCATCAGCTCTGAGATCGTCAAGTGGAAGTGGGATACCGGCGAAATCGTCGACCGCATCCCGGTCTACTACTCGGTCGGGCACCTGATGATCCCGGGCGGCGACTCGGCGAAGCCGTGGGGTAAGTACGTCCTTGCCATGAACAAGATCACCAAGGACCGCTACCTTCCCACCGGCCCCGAGCTCAACCAGTCGGCGCAGCTCATCGACATCACCGGCGACAAGATGCAGCTCCTCCTCGACTTCCCCACCCTCGGCGAGCCGCACTACGCCCAGGCGCTGCCCGCCAGCCTGATCAAGGACAAGACCGCGAAGATCTACAACCTCAAGGAGAACGAGCACCCCTACGCCACCAAGAGCGAGAAGGAAGTCAAGATCGTGCGTAAGGGCAACGAGGTGCACGTCTACATGACCGCGATCCGCTCGCACTTCGTGCCCGACAACATCGAGGGCGTGAAGGTGGGGGACACCGTCTACTTCCACGTCACCAACCTCGAGCAAGACTGGGACATCCCGCACGGCTTCGCGGTCTACGGCGCCGACATGCCCAACCTCTTGATCATGCCCGGTCAGACCCTGACCCTGGTGTGGAAGCCCGAGAAGCCTGGCGTCTACCCCTTCTACTGCACCGACTTCTGCTCCGCGCTCCACCAGGAGATGCAGGGCTACGTCCGGGTTTCGCCGGCCGACGCCAACCCGCCGATGATCTGGCGTGGCGGCGGCAAGGAAGGCAAGTGGATCGTCGAGTAGGCGCGATCTAGCCGAGAAGGGGGCCGGGGCGGGGCACGCGTCCCGGCCCCTTGCTGAAGGATAGAGATGGGGAGGTGAGGTTCGGCATGACCAAGGTAAAAATGCCCCTTTTGGGGCGGGTACTCGTGGCGCTTTCGGCGCTGGTGGCGATCTCAGCTTTCTTCTTCCCGCTTTGGCACTACTACTTGGAGGCGCCCCAGTACCCCGAGGGCCTCAACATGTGGATCTGGCTGAATAAGCTCACCGGCCAGGTCTACATCATCAACGACTTGAACCACTACGTCGGCTTCATGACCATCACCGAAGACATGTACTGGGAGTTCAAGGTACTTCCGGCGCTCACCGTGATCCTGACGCTCTGGGGACTTTGGGTCGCCTTCACCGGGAGCCTGCGGGCGTTTTGGTGGTGGTTCGGCTACTACATTCTCTACGCGCTTTTTGGCCTGGTGGACTTCTATTACCGGCTCTGGCAGTTTGGCCACACCGTGGACCCCCACGCCCCGATTCGCATCGAGGGATATGTGCCCCCGATGTTCGGCGAGAAGCAGTTCATGAACTTCCTGATCCGTTCCGAGCCCGGACCCGGCTTCTACGTGCTCGTGGCGGGCTTCTTGGTGGCGCTTCTTGCGCTTTTCGTAGCCTTGCAGGCGGGTAAGGCAAGGCGGAAGGCGGCTGCCTAGCGTACAATCGCCCCATGCGACGTCTTCTCCCCCTACTTCTTTTGCTCCTTGCCCTCCTCGGTGCCTGCCGTCCGAAGGGGCCGGTGCCGATCGAGTACGGTCAGGACATCTGCGCGTTCTGCAAGATGATCATCGCCGATCCCCGCTACGGCGCCGAACTGATCACGAAAAAGGGCAAGGTTTACAAGTTCGACTCGGTGGAGTGCATGGTGGCGTTCATGATGTACGACCTAAAGCCCGAGGACGTTGCCGCCGCCTACGTCACCGACTTTGCTCACCCCGGGAAGCTGATCCCCGCCGAGGAGGCTTACTACCTCCAAAGCACCGGGCTCCGGAGTCCGATGAGCCTGGGGATCACCGCTTTCGCCACGAAGAAGGATCTTGAGAAGCTAAAGGCCGAGGTGGATGGGCTCGAGCTCCTTTGGTCCGATCTACCCAACGTCATCCGCGAGTCCGGTTTCAACCCCGACAATGTGGAGAAGTTTATCCGCCGTGTTCCCTAGGGCATTCTTCCTTGCCCTGGTCTTGGCCCTGGCTCCGGCTGGGGCCAAGACCCTGACGGTTTGCCCGAGCTGCCCTATCAAGACCCTGAAGGAAGCTTTCACCCTTGCCGAGGACGGGGACACCGTGGTGGTGGACGGGGGCCGCTACGCCGAGGGGAACCTGGTCCTAGACAAAAGCATCATCCTCGAGGGCAAGAACCTCCCGGTGCTCGACGGCGAGGGCAAATATGAGATCCTCACCGTCAAGGCCGACAATGTCCAGATCCGGGGCTTTGAGTTTAGGGGCTCGGGGGTGAACTTCATCAAGGACCAGGCGGCGGTGAAGATGGTAGACGCCGAGCACTGCGTGATCGAAAACAACCGCTTCATCAATAACTTTTTTGCCATCTATCTGGAAAAGTCCCGCCACTGCATGATTCGCAACAACCACATCGTCTCCAACGCCGAGAACGAAAACTACTCGGGCAACGGCATCCACCTCTGGAACTCCTTCGACGTGGACATCGTGGGCAACTACGTCGCCCACCACCGCGACGGAATCTACCTCGAGTTCGTCCGGGACAGCCGTATTGTCAACAACGTCAGCGAGGACCACGTCCGCTACGGGCTCCACTTCATGTTTAGCGAGGATAACCTCTTCCGCGGCAACGTCTTCCGGCGCTCGGGGGCGGGGGTGGCGGTGATGTACTCGAAGCGCACCCGGATGGAGGAAAACCGCTTCGAGTACAACTGGGGCGGCGCCTCGTATGGGCTGTTGCTCAAAGACATCAACGACTCCGACATCCGCCGCAACGTCTTCTACCGCAACACGGTGGGGATCTACGCCGATGGCTCCAACCGCACCTCGGTCTACGCCAACGACTTCGTGCAAAATGGCTACGCCCTGCGGATTTTCGCCAACTCGATGGGCATGATTTTCATGTACAACAACTTCTTGGGCAACACCTTCGACGTCGCCACGAACTCCACCGCTTCCTACAACTCCTACCTCAAGAACTATTGGGACAAGTACGAGGGGTACGACCTGGACAAAAACGGCATCGGCGACGTGCCCTACCGCCCGGTGAGCCTTTTCTCCCTGTTAGTAGAGAACTATCCCCAGGCCCTCGTGCTTTTGCACAGCCCTCTGGTACAGTTTATGGACCGGGCGGAGCGGATCTTCCCCGTCTTCACCCCCAAGGCGATCGAGGACGACCAACCCTTTATGTTTCGAATCCTATGGTCCGAGTGGAAGAACTTACCAAGCGATACGGAGCGCTAGAGGCGCTGAAGGGCGTGACCGCCGAGTTCCCTCCCGGCAAGGTGACCGCGGTGGTGGGGCCGAACGCCTCCGGAAAGAGCACCTTGATGAAGAGCATCCTGGGCTTGGTGGTGCCGAGCGGGGGCGAGGTTTACGTGCTCGGCGAGCCCGCGCGCAAAAACCCCCGGGTCCGGGAGCACATCGGCTACATGCCCCAGGATCCCCGTTTTCCCGAGAACACCACGGTGCGCGAGGTGGTCCGCTGGATCGAGGAGCTGAGGGGCGCCCCGAAGCTCGACTTGGACGAGCTTTTTGCCTACTTTGGGCTTTCGCCCCACCTGGACCAGCCCACCCGGGTACTCTCCGGGGGGACCCGGCAGAAGCTCTCGGCGGTGCTCGCCTTCCTCTTTGATCCCGAGGTCTTCATCTTGGACGAGCCCACGGCTGGGCTCGACCCGCTGGCCTCGAGCCGGTTTAAGGACCGGGTGGCGGCCGAGCGGGACCGGGGAAAGACTGTGATTCTTACCTCCCACGTGATGAGCGAGCTTGAAGAGCTCGCCGATCGGCTGGTCTTTCTGCTCGAGGGCGAGGTGGTCTTCGCCGGCGATCTTGAGGAGCTTAGGGAGAGGACCGGCGAGGTCCGGCTTGAGCGGGCAGTGGCGCGCTTGATGGAGGCGTCGTGAGGGGACCCGTTTACAAGATCTTCAAGTACACGCTCTTCGACCTCCTTAGAAGCCGCTGGCTTTCGAGCTACGCCGTGCTCATCGGCCTGATGACTGCGGGACTCCTATACCTCGGGGACGACCCCACCCAGGCAGCGGTGAGCGTTTTGAACCTGGTCATCCTGGTGGTCCCGCTCGTGAGCCTGGTGCTCGGGCTCATGTACCACTACGCGAACCGGGACTTCGCCCTCCTCGTGCTCACCCAGCCCGTGCCCCGGGGGAGTGTCTTCTGGGGGCAGCTTTTGGGGCTTGGCCTCTCGCTTACCGGGGCCTATCTGGTGGGGGTGCTCGTCCCCTTCGCCGCCTTTGCTGCCCTCGGGATGGGTGCGGTGGACTGGCCCACGGTGGGGATGCTCCTTTTCGTGGGCGCGATGGTCACCCTGGTCTTTAGCTCGCTCGCGCTCTACCTCGGGGTGGGAAACGACGAGCGGGTGCGGGCGCTCGGGGTGGCGATCGCGGTCTGGTTCGTGCTTACCTTCGTCTACGACAGCCTTTTGCTCGCCTTCATCATCCTGGCCCAGGCCTACCCGATCGACCGCTGGGTGATCGGGCTCTCGATGCTGAATCCCGTGGACCTCGCCCGGGTGCTGGTGCTCTTGCACCTGGATACCGCGGCGCTGATGGGCTATACCGGGGCGCTTTTCAAAAAGTTCCTGGGGACGGGGCTGGGCACCGCGGCGGCGGTGTTTGCCCTGGTGCTCTGGACCGTGGTGCCGGCCTGGCTCGCCGGCCGTGTTTTCGCGCGAAAGGACTTCTAGCCATGCTGCGCGGTGCCAACCGAAACCTGCTCGCCTTGGCTGCGGCGGTCTTGGTATTGGCGGCAGGGGCGTTTTTCTACCTCCGCCGGCCGCCCCCACCGCCCGACTACCCGCCCGAGACGGTGAAGGGGTTCTTCCACAAGTTCGGCTGCACCAACTGCCACGACGTGCGAAACCCGTTGGTGGGCCCGCCTTTCGAGGCGATCGCGGCCCGCTACCAGGGCGATCCAAGGGCGGAGGAGGAGCTTTTTAAAAGCGTCCGCGAGGGCAGCCGGGGAAAGTGGTTTGACCCCAACACCACCACGATCTACGGCATTCAGAAGGTGATGCCGCCCCAGAGCAAAAGTCGCGTGCCGGATCCCGAGCTCAGGGCGATGATTCGCTGGATTTTGGAGCTTGGGCGGGAGAAGTGAGCTCGAGCACCACCACCGCCACCGCAAAACCCCGCTCGTGGGAGAGGCTTACCCAGGGCCGGATCCTCTGCCGGGCTACCTCGTCCGCGAGCCGATGCCGGAAGACGAGCCGGGGCAATGGGTCGCGCGCCACCCCCACCTCGGTGATCCAGGCCTTCCCCGGATAGGCCTTGACGAAGGCTTCCTTGGCCGCGAACCGGGCGGCGAGCGCGGGGGCGGGGTCCGTTAGGGTCTCGAGGTAAGCGATCTCCTCGGGGAGGTAGACGCGCTCGAGGAAGCGCCTTCCGTAGCGGGCATGAAGGGCGCGCACCCGCCCGATCTCTACGAGGTCCACCCCCACCCCGAGGATCATTCGACCTGGTACCCGGCTTCCCGAAGGGTCTCGATCGCGAGCTTTTGGTAGCGCTCGCGAATCAGGATGTAGTCGGTCTCGAAGGCGGAGTAGGCGAAGATGCTCACTCCCACCTCGGCGAGCAGGCTCCCCACCCGGCCCAGCACCCCGATCATCTCGAGGGGAAGCGGTCCCTCGAAGGCGAGCGCCACGAAGGGGCCCTCGGCCTTTAGACCTTCGGGGAGGTATTCCTCGGGCACGACCAAGGTGCCCGCGCCCTCGGCCTGGATGTAGACCCAAAAGGGCGCCCGGCGGACGTTTTCGGAAAGGTCCTGCGCCTTCGCCAGGTAGAGCCGGTGGGGGAGGACGACCAGCTTCATCTCCCCATGATACGGTTTCACCCGTGGGCTATCCCGGGGCCTTCCTAAAGCGCATGGCCGAGCTGCTCGGGCCTGAGTACGACGCCTTTCTGCGCGCGCTCGGCGAGCCGCCGGTTCGGGGGCTCAGGGTCAACACCTTGAAGCTTTCCCCCGAGGCCTTCCGGCGGATGAGCCCCTGGCCCTTGGCGCCCATCCCCTGGTGCCCCGAGGGTTTTTATTACCCCGAGGACGCCCGTCCCGGTCCCCACCCCTACTTTTACGCCGGGCTTTACTACATCCAGGAACCCTCGGCGATGGCGGTCGGGGTGGTGGCCGACCCGAAGCCGGGCGAGCGGGTCTTGGACCTCGCCGCCGCCCCCGGGGGTAAGACCACCCACCTCGCCGCCCGCATGCAGGGCCGCGGACTGCTCGTCGCCAACGAAGTGGACAAAAAGCGGATCCGTGGGCTTTTGGAGAACGTCGAACGTTGGGGGGCGACGCTTGCGGTGGTCTCGGCTTCGGCCGAGCGGCTGGCTCGGGCTTATGGCGCCTACTTCGACCGGGTGGTGCTCGACGCTCCTTGCTCCGGCGAGGGGATGTTCCGAAAAGACCCCCAGGCCCGCGCCCACTGGGGTCCGGGGGCGCCGGCGCGGATGGCCCGGGTGCAGCTCGGCCTCCTTGAGGCGGCGGCGCGGCTCCTCGCTCCCGGCGGGGTGCTGGTCTATTCCACCTGTACCTTCGCCCCCGAGGAGAACGAGGGGGTGGTGGGCGCGTTCCTCAAAGCGCACCCGGAGTTCGAGGTGGAAAACGCCCGGATCCACCCCGATTTCGCCCCCGGCGTGCCCGATTGGGGCGGGGGAGACCCGAGGCTTTTGAAAACCGCCCGGCTCTGGCCCCACCGCCTCCGGGGGGAGGGACACTACCTCGCCCGGCTTCGGAAGACCGACGGCGATCCCGGGAGCCCCCCGCGCTTTTTGCCCCCGCCCCCGCGGCGGGAGGCGCGCTCGGCCCTAGCCGCCTTTTGGAAGGACCACATCCAAAGGCCCCTGCCGGGGCGACTTTGGGAGCGGGAAGGGCACATTTACGCCCTGCCCGAAGGGCTTCCGAGTCTATCGGGGATCGCCGCCCCGGCCCCCGGCCTCTACCTCGGCCGGGCGCAAAAAGGGCGCTTTGTCCCCGCGAAGATGCTCGCGCTCGCGCTTCGGGCGGAGGAGGCGGGGCCCCGGTTCGAGCTCCCCCCCGAGGACCCCCGCGCGCTTGCCTTTGCCACTGGGGCGCCGGTTCCGGCCGAGGGGGCGGCGGGCTGGTATCTGGTCACCACCGCCGGGTTTCCGCTCGGCTTTGGTCTTTTGAAAGGCGGGGTGCTACGGCCCCGGCACGCCCGGCTCTAGGACCCCTGCCTCGGTGACGATCCGCCGGACCGGGACGTCCCAGGGATCGATCGGGAGCCGGTCGAGGAGGAGGGCGCTCGGGATGAAGCCCACGGTAAGGGTATCTTCCCGGAGATCTTTTAGAAAGCGGTCGTAGTACCCCTTTCCATGACCCAGGCGAAAGCCCCGGCGATCGTAAGCGAGGGCGGGGGCGACGACGGCATCGAGCTCCTTTGGGGGAAGGGGGGTGCCCTCCACGGGCTCGAGCACCCCAAACGCCCCCCGCTCGAGCCGGGTGGAATAGGGGAGGACGAGGAGCGCCTCTCCCTCGACCCGCGGCAGGTAGAACGAGGTCCCGGGAAGCCTTTCCACGAGTCCGCGGGGGTCGGGCTCGCCGGGGAGAGGGGCGTAAAGGAGCACGCGTTTTTTTCCCTCGAGCACCCGAGCCAGGTGGGGAAGCGCCTTTTCCTCGAAGGCGGCGAGGTCGAGCTCCCGCCGTACTTTCCGTGCCCAGCGCCTAAGGGCGGCTTTGGTCACGGGGTCAGTCTACCGACCGGCTCCTTGACACTCAAGTTGTTTGAGTGTCAAAATAGGGCCGCTATGCCGGTCTACGTCTACAAGGGGTTGGAGACGGGGAAGTACTACGAGTTCGAGCAGGGCTTTCATGACGAGCCCTTGAAGGCGCACCCGGAGACGGGCGAGCCCTTGAAGCGGGTGATCCAGGCCCCGGCGATCATCTTCAAGGGCTCGGGCTGGCACAGCACCGACTACCGTAAGGGGAAGAGCGCTTCCGAGAAGAAGTCCGAGGGCGAGAAGAAGAGCGAGGACTAAGGCCCCCCTTCTTCCGCCCGGCCGCCCTGGGGGCGGCCTTTTTGTTAGGCTCGGAGCGTGAAGCTCGTCGTTCTCGCGAATCGCGAGCCCGTCCGCCGGGTGGGGGAGCGTTACGAGGTTGCCCTCGGGGGGCTTGCCGCCGCCCTGTACCCTGCGATCCAGGCCCGGGGCGGCGTCTGGGTGGCCTGGGGGCCCGGGGGCCAGGACGAGCGGATCGAGCTCCCCGGGCTCGTCGTCCGCCGGGTGCCGATCTCCGCGCGCCGGGTCGCGGGCTACTACCGGGGCTTTGCCAACCAGGCCCTCTGGCCGCTTTTCCACCTCTTTCTCGAGCACTTCCGGATCAAGCGGGGATGGTGGCGGGACTACCGGGCGGCGAACGCGGCCTTCGCCGAGGCCGCCTTGATGGAGGGCGGCCGCGATGCCCTTTATTGGGTGCACGACTACCACCTGGCGCTCGCTCCCGCGCTTCTTCGGGAGGCGGGCGCCCGGCGGGTCGGGGTGTTCTGGCACATCCCCTGGCCGCCGCTGGAAGTGCTCTCGGTGCTCCCGGAGGCGGAGGCGCTTGTCCGGGGGATGCTCGGGGCCGACCTCGTGGGCTTGCACACCCCGGACTACGTCGAGCGCTTCCTCGAAGCCGCCCGCGGGCTGCTCGGCGCCCGGGTGACGGACGGCGGGGTTAGGTTTGGAGGGCGGTTCGTGCGGGTGGCGGCGTTCCCCATCGGGGTGGACGTCGCGGGGCTTAAGGCCGCGCGGGAGCGGGTCCGGGAACGGGCGGAGGCGATTCGGTCCGCCTACCCCGGCCGCCGGATCCTGGTGGGCGCCGACCGCCTCGACTACACCAAGGGGATCCCCGAACGCATCCGGGGCTACCTGCGTTTCCTCGAGAAGTACCCTGAGTGGGTGGAGAAGGTCGTCTTCCTTCAGCTCACCGCCCCGAGCCGCGAGGCGGTGCCGGCCTACCGGGGGCTTAAATCCCGGCTCTTTCGCCTCGCGGAGGCCACCGAGCGGCGCTTTCCCGGTGCCTTCGTCCACCGCTACGCGGCGCTTTCCCGGGACGAGCTCCTCGCCCACTTCGCGGCCGCCGAGCTCGCCCTGGTCACCCCGCTTCGCGACGGGATGAACCTGGTGGCGATGGAGTACGCCTTGGTCTCGGAGGGCCTTCCCCTCCTTTCCCGTTTCGCCGGCGCCGCCCGCTATCTGAAGGGCGTCCTCTTGGTAAACCCCTACGACCCCGAGGGGCTTGCCGACGCGCTCGCCGAGGCCCTTTTGCTTTCCCAGGCCGAGCGTAGGGCGCGCCGGGCCGAGCTCCTCGCTTCGGTGCAGAGGCTCGATGTCGGGAACTGGGCCGAGAGGTTTTTGGGGGCGCTCTCGGGATGAAGCCGCCGGTGGTGGAAAACCCCGTTTTTCTCCTCGACTACGACGGCACCCTGGCCGAGATCGCGCCCCGGCCCGAGGCCGCCCGGCCCTACCCCGGCGTGCCCGAGCTCCTTTACGCGCTTTCCCGCCGTTACCCGGTCTACCTGGTCACCGGCCGGCGGGTCCGGGATCTCGAGGCCTTGCTCGGCCCCCTTCAAATCCCCGTCTTCGGCGTGCACGGGGCCGAGGAGGGGGTGCTCGGGGGGCCGGTGCGGACGCGCGTGGTCAAAGAGGCCTATGGGGTGCTCGCCGGGCTCCGGGACCGGGTGCCTAAGGTGCCAGGGCTCTGGGTCGAGGACAAAGGGGCGGCCCTTGCCCTCCACTACCGCGGGGCCCCCGACGAGGCGGCGGTGAGGCGTGCGCTTCGGTCCTTGCTCGAGGGGTTGCCTCGGGAGCTCGAGGTGCTTTGGGGCAAGAAGGTGGTGGAGATCAAGCCAAAGGGCGCCACCAAGGGAGCGGTGGCGCGGGAGGTCGCCGCCCGTCATCCCGGCCGTATCCCGGTCGCGATCGGCGACGACACCACCGACGAGGCGATGTTCGCCGCGCTTCCCGAGGGGATCACGGTCAAGGTAGGGCCGGGGTCGAGCGCGGCCCGCTACCGGCTCGCCGGGGTTCCTGAGGTGGTGGCCTACTTAAAGCAGTACCTCGAGCACGACAAAGACGAGCATCCCTAGGCTGACCAGCACGTTTGCCTGGAAAAAGGCAAGGTCCACCTTGGAAAGATCGTCGGGCTGGACCAGCCGGTGCTCGAAGAGAAGCACGGCCCCGACGTAGAGCACGCCGAGGTAGTACCAAAGGGAAAGCCCGGCGGCGATTCCGGTGGCGAGGAAGAAGAGCCAGGCGGCGAGGTGGGTGAGGCGGGCGAGGGCGAGGGCCCTCGGGATCCCGAAGCGGGCAGGCGCCGAGTGCACGCCGTGGGCGCGGTCGAAGGCGTAGTCCTGGGTGGCGTAGAGGATGTCGAAGCCGGCGATCCAAAGCCCGACCGCCGCCCAGAGCAGGTAGGTGGCGGGCTCGAACCGGCCGGTGACCGCGATCCAGCCCCCGGCGGCCGCGGCCCCGATCACCAGGCCGAGCCAGTAGTGGCAGGTCCAGGTAAAGCGCTTGGTGTAGGAATAGAAAGCGAGGAAGAAGACCGCCACCGGCAGGAGCCTCGCGGTGAGGGGATTGAGGTTGAAGGCCGCGAGGGCGAGCAGCAGGATCCCGAACACCGCGAGGAGAAGGACCTCGTGGGGGCGGACCAAGCCCCGGGGCAGGTGGCGGTTTTTCGTCCGCGGGTTCAGGGCGTCGATCCGCCAGTCGATGAGCCGGTTCAACGCCATGGCGGCGGTACGGGCGCCGACCATCGCCACCGTCACCCAAAAGAAGACCTCCCACCCCGGCCAGCCTCGGGCTGCGAGCAGCATCCCCACGTAGGCGAAGGGGAGGGCGAAGAGGGTGTGCTCGAAGCGGATGAGCTCGAGGTAGGTTCTAAGCCTTCCGGTCACCCGCGCCGCACCTCGGTAATCCGGTTCTTCTCGTCCACCAGCACCACCGCGGGTTTATGGCGGCGAGCTTCGTCCTCGTCGAAAAGCCCATAGGCGACGATGATGACCAGGTCCCCCGGCTGTACGAGCCGGGCGGCGGCCCCGTTCATCCCGATGATCCCCGAACCCCGCGGACCGGGCAGGGCGTAGGTCGCAAGGCGATGGCCGTTCGTGATGTCATAGACCTCCACGCGTTCGTGGGGGAGGATCCCGGCCGCTTCCATGAGGGCCTCGTCGATCGTGATCGAGCCCACGTAGTGAAGGTCGGCCTGGGTCACGGTCGCGCGGTGGATCTTGCCAATCATCAGGGTCCGCTTCACGGCCCCCGATTTTACACCGCGTCAAGGTTTTCGGGTAGGGAGGCGTCGACGAAGAGGGTCTTCGCCTGGCTGTAGGTGACCGTTCCCGGGGGCGCTTTCCGGACCTTGCGCACGTATTTGCGCCGGGTGTAGTCCACCGGAGCGTTCTTCTCCCCCCGGGCCCGGGAGTGGTAGGCGGCGAGCCGGGCAGCGAAAAGGAGGGCCTCGAGCGGCGGAGGTTTGCCCCCGGTCCTCAGAATGACGTGGCTTCCCGGCACGCCCTGGGCGTGAAACCAGAGGTCCTCGGAGCGAGCCAGCTGCAAAAGGGCCTCGTTCTCGCGGGCGTTCCGCCCCACCCAAACGGAAAACCCCCCCGGTGCCCGATAGCGAAGCCCAATCTTCGGGCCCTCCTCGCGGGCGCGGGAAAGCCTTTTCCTCAGCTCGCGGGCGGGGAGCTGCTTGATCTGCTCGAGCTCCGCCTCAACCCGCGCGAGGTTGGCCTCGGTCAGGCGAAGGAGCTCTTTGGCCCGTTTCGCCGCCGCCTCGTCCCTTTTTGCCGCCTCGAAGTAGGCGCGGGCGTTCTCCACCGCGCTCTTTCGTGGGTCGAGCGCGATCTTCACCGGTTTCCCGCTCGCGTAATCGAGGAGCTCGACCTCCTTCGCACCGGTGGGTACCTGGTGGGCGTAGGCCAGGAGAAGCTCCCCAAGATGTCTTTTTTCCCTGGCCCGTTCGGCCCGGGCCAGGTTGTTCCGGTGGTCTTCGAGCCGGGCGAGGAGGGTGCGGCGCGTCTTCTCAAGCGCTTCAAGAAGCGGCTTGCGGAGCGCCTCCTCGTGGGCCGCGGGCGCCGGCCGGAGCTCGGCCGCAAGGTTTTTGGCGAACTCGGGCTCCATTGCCGCGCGTAAAAGGGCGCGGTAAAGCGTCTCAAGGCCCTTTTCGTCGAGGGGGCGCTTTGGGTCGAGCCCCGCGCTCCGGGCGAGCGCCTCGGCGAAGCGGGGGCTGAGCCCGTCCACCCGCGCCGCGAGCGCCCGGGGCGGCTGGCCCAGGAGAGGGGCCAGGTCCCCGAGCGATAGCCCCCTCGGATCCAGCTTTTCGTAGGGGGGTGGGGGCAGGTAGAGCCGTCCTGGGAGGAGTTCCCGGTAGCGGTTTTTCTCCCGGGTAATCGCCCGGTCGAGGGCGAGGATCCGGCCCTTTTCGTCAAGCAGGATGAGGTTCGCGTTGCGGCCGGTGGCCTCGAAGACGAGCCGCACTGGCGGGGTGGTCACGAACCCGCGCTCACCCGCGAAGGCGAAGACCGCCATTCGGTCGAGCCCCGGTTGGAAGTAGCCGAGGAGTTCGCCCCTTGCTTTCTCCTTGAGCACGCGCTGGAAGGGGGTGAGGGGGCCGCCGCCCTCAACCCTGGGTTCGAAGGCGAGAAAGGGGTTTCCCGGCCGATAGCCGAAGACGATGAATCCCCCGGGTACCGCGAGCGCCGCGGTCTTCTCGTCGGGAAAGGTCCAGCCCCGGGTGGGAAGCGGCGGGGGTGGGAGGTTTTGGAGCGCGTGCCAAAGGAGCAGGCCTTCCACGTCTCTCACGATACCGATCGGATGACCGGTTGGTACGCGCCTTCGTGGGCGGGCTTTTGCCCGGAGCGGTGCTGGCGGTAGCCTGCGCCCTGACGGGTCCGGGCGCGGTGTTCCCGGCGTGGGTTCCGACAGGGCGGCGGGTGCGCGGGTGAGCGGGATGCAGCTCAGGGGCGCTTGCGGGCATCCCCGCTGCCCTCTTCGTGGAGCCCGCCCGCAGGTACCTGGCGATCGGCGTCCGGGCGCTCGCGGCGCTCACCTGGTACCTTGCCGAGCGCCAGTCCGGGCTTGTGCTCGGGGCGCTGCTTTCCTTCCCGGTGCTCTTCGCGATCTTCCTTCGGGGGGCTTGGAGGCGTGGCTTACCTGCCGGTGACCCAGGGGTACCGGGGGCAGTTCTTTGGCGCCCGCAGCCTGCTCGCGAGCCTCGCCGGCCTCCTTTCACGGCCGCTTTGGGGCCGTTTTCCCGAGGGGTTCTCCCTTGCCTTCTTCCTGGCCTTCTTGCCCCTAGGGGTGGGATTGCTCGGCTTCTGGCTGATCCCCGAGCCTCCCGATCGCGAGGCTCCTCGGGCACCCCTTTCCGCTCGCCTTAAGAAGGTCTTCGCCCTTTTGAAAAAACCCCGCCTGCGGCGGCTTCTCTTCGCCTACCTGCTGTTCTGGCGCTTCCCTTTTACGCGGTAGCGGCCCGGGAGGAGGCGGCCGGCCACACCGCGCTTTTGTATCTAGCCAGCGCTCCCCGGGCGGTCTGGCCCCTGGTTG
>CAYYAB010000008.1:35679-37813 GCA_964469895.1 uncultured bacterium
CACACCGCGCTTTTGTATCTAGCCAGCGCTCCCCGGGCGGTCTGGCCCCTGGTTGGCGCCGCGATCGCGGAGGGCTTCGGCTACCGGACGCTCTTTCTCGTCACCGCGGGTTTCCTTCTCCTCGCGGTTTGGAGCGCCTTTCGCCTCCCGCGTGCGCTGGAGCTCGACTAGAAAAGCGGTGTGCCCGATCTGGCGGAAGCTGGGGTGGGCCACCGGGGGCCGCACGTCCCAGCTCCGGTGGTGCACCTCGACCACCCGCTCGAGCCGGAGGGGGCGCCCCTCTGCGCCCCGGAGGAGCTCTACCACCTGGGTGATGTTGGGGAGGTAGAAGACCGCGCTGCGACCGGGCTTGAGCGCCCGTTCCACGGGATCGAGTACCTTCCAGGGTTCCATAAGATCGATCGCCACCCCATCAAAACCCGCTTCCTCGAGCTCCGCCTCGGCCAGGTCCCCGAGGACAAAGCGCACGTTCTTCGCCCCCCAGGCTTCGACGTTGGCCCGGGCCCGCTCCAGGAAAGCAGGCCGCCGCTCGTAGCTCACCACCTCCCCCGCATCCCCCACCGCCCGGGCGAGGAAGAGGGTGAGGCCTCCGGAACCCGAGCCCGCCTCCAAGACCCGCATCCCGGGCTCGAGATCGAGCATCATCACGATCGCGGCGGCGTCCTTGGGGTAGGTGACGGTCGCCGAGCGGGGCATGAGGAGGACGTATTCCTCCAGGCTTGGGCGCGTCACCCAAAGGGGCTCGCCCTTGTGGGTCTCGACCACACCGCCGGGACCGGCCGCCTCGATCGCCGCGTGTTCCACCGTGCCGCGGTGGTGGGAGAAGCGCCCCCCGGGCCGGGTCCGCACCAGGTACTTCCGGCCCTTGCGGTCGGTCAGGAGATAGAGGTTTTCCCGGCTCATTTGCCCTTTTGGGAAAGGGCCTTTGCCATGCGGGCGTACCGGGCGTACGCCTCGGGGTTGAAGGGGTTCGGGAGCCGGAAGGGGCCGACGAAAACCGTGGGCGTGCCCTCAAGCCCAAGGCTTTCGGCTTCGGCCCGCATCGCCTTGACCACGTCCCGGTACTTCCCGCCCTCGAGGCAGCTTCGAAAGACCTCGACCTTGAGCCCAAGCTCCTTGGCCAGGGCGACGTAGTTGACCCCCTTGCCCTTTTGCAGCTCGGCGAAGAGCCGGTCGTGGTAGGGCCAGAACTCGCCCTGCTCGGCGGCGCACTCGCTGGCCTCGGCGGCCTGGAAGGCATCGGGGTGGATCTCGATGAGGGGGAAGTGGCGGTACTCGAAGCGGAAGATACCTTTTTCTACGTAGTTCTTTTTGAGCTCGGGCAGGACGTGGAGCGCCAGGCGCTGGCAGTAGGGGCAGTAGAAGTCGGAGTATTCCCGCACCAGCGGGCCCTTTTCGCCTAGCACGTGCCGGGGTTTGCCGAAGGCGGACTCGGGGAGCTCGAGGGGGCCCGCCTCAAAGCGCAGATCGTCCTTGATCTGAATCTCCAACACGTAGGCAGGCCCCAGCCCGACGCGAACAGGTCGCTTTTGTTTGGCAATGAGTTCACGGTTGCCCTGATACCAGGACTTGAAAGGACCCTTGATGCCGTCGTCGCCCACGGTGGCGGCGAGCACCCGGGCGGCTTCCTCCACGGCGTCCTTGGGCCCCACGTAGCGGACCTTGTAAAGCAGGCCGTCCAGGGCTTCAACCTGAACGTAGCCTTTTTCCAGCTTGATTGGCTTGCCCGCGACGCCGGGCTTTCCCAGGTGATCGAAAAAGCGTCCCACCGGCGCCGCGATCTCCGCGAGGGCAAGACCAAGAAAGAGCGTAAGGGCAAGAAGCTTGCGCATGGCCTCCACTATAGCTTCAAAAACTCCATGAGGTCGAGGACGAAGACGACCGCGCCGCCGACCTCGAGCTCCCCGTCCTCATGGGGCACGGTGCGCGCCTCCGCCTTTTCCACGATCAGCGCCTTGACCTCTTCCAATCGGACATCCTCGACCCCGATTAAGAAGGTGGTGTTCTCGTGGTTAAGAAATCCTCCCCGGGAAGGGAGGCGGGTTGCTTGAAAGCCGTTTTCCGCAAGGGCGCGCGCGAGCGCAGGGGCATCGTCGCTCTGCACCACCGCCACGACCAGCTTCATGGGGGCATT
>CAYYAB010000009.1:0-32280 GCA_964469895.1 uncultured bacterium
GCTAGACCCGTTCCCAGCGGGAGACGGCCAGGGCTTGTAAGACAATGCGCTTGCCGTCCTCGCTGACGAGGTCGTAGTAAGTGTCGAGCATGCCGTTGTCGTAGTCGTCGTAGACGCGGACGCCGTAGACCAGGTAGTACTTGCCCGCCTGGGGGTCGCGGAGGCGGTCGCCGGGTTTTAGGTTCTGGGCTTCGTCGCCGAGGTACTCCGTCATGGCCTTTCAGTCTACCGGATGCGCTCGAAAGGTCTGTAAGGCAGCCTCGATTTTCGATGAGGGGAGGATCCCCTGGTAGCGCTCGCCGCTGCCCCCGCCCTTGGCGCCGAGGGCTTTGAGTTTCTCGAAGATCTCGCCGAGGTCGAGGGGAGCTTCGGGGTGCTTGCCGAGCACGAAGCGGGCCCGATCGCCTTCAGGCGCGACCAGGAGGAAGGCCGTCTTGGGCCGTTCGGAAAGCCGCCTGGCGAGCTCCGAAAGGGCCAGGGAAGGGACCTCGGCGGCGACCCTCTTGCCCGGCAGGGCTTCGTACAGGAGCCCCGCGAGGGTGCGCTCGGCCTCGATCAAGCGGCCCTTGGTTTCGTAGAGCTCGCGCTCGAGCTTTTCCACCCGTTTGGGGACCTCGAGGGGCTGGCTTGTGAACTTGAGGGCGAGGCCTTTTAAAGCTTCGTGTTTCCTCCGGTAGTCCTCGAGCGCCTCCCAGCCTGCGGTAGCGTAGACCCTCGTCGTGTGCTTTTTGAAGCGCTCGAAGCCCAAGACCTTGATCGGGCCGGCCTCGGCGGTGGTGCGAAGGTGGGTGCCGCCGCAGGGGGCGAGATCCCAGTCCTCGATCTCGACGACGCGCACCGTGCCCCGCACCTTGGGCATCCGGCGGAGTGGCAAGAGGGGCACCCGCGCCTCCTCGACGAAGAAGGCGCGGATCGGAAGGTTGGCGTAGACCGCCCAGTTGGCGAGGGCCTCGGCCTCCTTGACCACGGCCTCGTCCGGGGTCATGTCGAAGTCGACGGTGAAGACCGGGTTTTTGAGGCTGACCGCCACCGTGTTCCACTGGCCTGCCCGGAGGAAAGCTTGGGAGAGGATGTGCTGGGCGGTGTGGCGTTGCATGTGGCGGTAGCGGCGGGGCCAGTCGATCTCCCCCTCGACCACGGATCCGACCTCGAGGGGGCGGTCGGTGAGGTGGAGGATTTCGTCGCCGTGTTTTTCGTTTTCGTACACGTCGAGTACCCGGGCCTCCCCCAGGCGGCCGGTGTCGTGGGGCTGGCCGCCTGAAGTGGGGTAGAAGAGGGTCTGGTCGAGGCGCACCTCGTAGTGCTTCCCCTTGGGGCGCACCTCGAGCACCCGGGCCTCGAAGCGCTTGGCGTAGGGATCCTCCCAGAAGAGACGCTTGGTCACGCCCCTGAGCTTAGCGCCTTTTTTCCTTTTTCGGTGAGGCGATAGACGGAAGGCACCGCGGTCTCGGGTTTCCCGGCCGCGGGGCAAAGGCGCCTGAGGCTGCAGCCCTTGCAGGCCACGCCGCAGGCTTCGCTACCTTCGTAGGCGAGGCCCACGTATCCGGCGGCGGCGAGGCGCGCGAGCAGGAGGCGGAGGGTATCCTCCTCGAGCCCCAGTTCCTTGGCAAGCTCGGGAAGCGCGCGGGGTTTTTGGAGCAGTTTTAGAAGCTGGCGGGTCACGGTAGAATCCGGGTTGCGAGAAAGCTTGCGAGGTAGGCCACCGAGAGCTGATAGGCCACGCTGAAGGCGGCCCAGCGGCGACCGAGCTCCTGGCGGAGGGCGACCAGGGTGGCGACGCAGGGGGTGTAGAGCAGTACGAAGACGAGGTAGGCGAGGGCCCCCCGGGCGTCGGTGGCCCGGGTGAGCGCGGCGGCGAGCCCGGGGGCAGGGGCCTCGGCCGGGGGCAGAAGCTGGGGGAGGCCAATGAGGGCGAAGAGGGCGGCGAACGTCTCTTTAAGCGCGGTGAGAAAGGCCGCTGCCAGGTCCTGGGCGCCGGCAAGGAGGCCGAGGGCGGGGGTGGGTTCGGCCCCCAGAAAGCTCACCCCGAGTGCCCCGACCACCACCTCCTTGGCGATGAAGCCGGGGACGAGGGCGCCGACGAGCCGCCAGTCGGAAAACCCAAGGGGGGCAAAAAGCGGCGCAAGGAGTTGGGCGAAGCGGGCGTAAAGGCTTTGAGCAATCGGCCCCGGGGGCAGGTGCAAAAGCGCCCAGATCAGCACCATCGCGAGCAGGATGGGGCCGCTTGCCCCGCGCACGAAGTCCATGGTGCGTACCCGGGCCTGGGCGAGCAGTACCCGGAGGGGCGGCCAGCGGTAGGGGGGAAGCTCCATCACCCCGCTCGCGGGCTCGGTTTTTGCGATCCGGCCGATGAGGGCGGCGGTGAGCAGACCGAGGACAAGGCCGGTGAGGTAGAGGCCAAAGACCACGAGCGCCGCATGCTTCGGGAAAAAGACCGCGGCGAAGAGCGCAAAGACGGGGAGCCGGGCGCTGCAGGCCATGAAGGGGATGGCGAGGGCGGTCTTGAGTCGGTCGCCGAAGGACTCGAGGGTACGGGTGGCGTAGATCGCGGGCACGTTGCAGCCGAAGCCGAGGATCATGGGGATGAAGGCGCGGCCGGGAAGCCCGACCGCGTGCATCAGCCGGTCGGCGATGAAGGCGGAGCGGGCGAGGAAGCCGCTGGTTTCCAAAAACCCCATCGCCAGGTAGAGGAAAAAGAGCACCGGCGCGAAGGAGAGCACCGTTCCCACCCCGGCGATCAGGGCTCCGGAGACGAAGGAGGCAAGAAGCGGGGGCAGGCCGAGCCCCCAAGTCCAGCCCGAGAGCACCTCCTGTACCCGGCCGATGAACTCCACCCAGGGGCCGGAAAAGAGGAAGGTGAAGCGGAAGACGAAGAGCATCCCAAGGAGGAAGAGGGCCGGGCCCAAGACGGGGTGGAGGACGAAGCGGTCGATCCGGTCGGTGAGGGTGGGCCGGGGGTTGTGCCCTTTGAGGGCCCGCTTGAAGAGGTCCCGGGCGCGGGCGAAGCGGGCGCCGGTGAGCTCGAGGTAGGGGTCGATCCCGAGCTCGGCGAGCTCGGCTCGGGCGGCCTCGGCCGCGCGCTTTGCCACCTGGGGAGCGGGGACCCTTTCTCCCGCGAGCAAAAGCGCGGCCCGCGCCCGGCGGGCGGGGCCCTCGAGCACGGCCTCGATCGCTTCCAGGGCCCGCTCGATCGCGGGTGGGTAGGTGAGCGCGGGCTTGGGCAGGGTGGCCCGGTCGAGCGCGGCCTTGAGTTCGGCCACCCCCTCGCCGCGGCTCGCCACCACCGGGACCACCGGGACCCCGAGCTCGGTCTCAAGCGCCTTGGGGCAGAGCACGTACCCCTTGGCCCGGGCCTCGTCCATCAGGTTGAGGGCCACCACCATGGGGAGCCCAAGCTCGGTGGCCTCGAGCAAAAGGGGTAGGTTCCGCTCGAGGTTCCCCGCGTCCAGGACCACGAGCAACGCGTCCGGCGGGTCTTCGAGAAGAGCCCGGGTGGCGATGGCCTCTTCCGGGGTGGAAGAGAGCAGGCTGTAGGCGCCGGGAAGGTCAATATAGACCCGTTCCCCCTCGGGAGTGCGCTCCCGGGCCTCGAGCCTTTCCACCGTGGTGCCCGGCCAGTTCCCCACCTGGAGGTGACTGCCGGCGAGGGCGTTGATCAGGGTGGTCTTGCCGGTGTTGGGGTTTCCGAGGAGGGCGATCTTTCGCGCCCTTGGGGTGGGTTTAACCGGGTGGGCCTGGCAGCGGGGGCAGTTCATCCCTCGTCCTCGAGCACCACGTCCCGGGCTTCCTGCTTCCTTAGGGCCACGAGACTCTCGCCCACCCGCACCTCGAGGGGGTCGCCGAGGGGCGCCCGGCGCAGGAGGCGCACCCGGGCCCCGGGACGGATTCCGAGGGCGAAGAGGCGGCGAAGCAACCGCCCGGGGGCCTGGACCGCCCGCACACGCGCCTCCTCGCCGGGGGTGAGCTCGTCGAGCCTCCGCATCGCCTCGGATTCTAGGCGGAACGCGCGAATCCCGTCAATACCGCTCGGAATATCTGTATTTTGGGAATGAGAATGACTCGCGTAAAAAGGGGCGCCCCTTGGGCGCCCCCGGGAAGGGTGCCTTCTCGGCTAGAAGGCGTAGCGGAGCTCGGCGCCGAGCTCGCCGTTATCCCGCCAGAAGCCGAACTCGCTCGCGGGGCCGCCGTAGAAGACCGAGGCCCGGAAAAGGGCCTCCACGCCGTCCGCGAGCCGGTAGCGCACCCGCGGGAGGATGGCCCCCGAACCGTCGGTGAGGTTTTGCACCCAGGCGCCCTCAAGGGTGAGGGCCTCGTCGGCCTCGTAGCGGGCGGAGAGGGCGAGGTGGTGGGTCCAGCCGGGGCTCGGGCTTTGCCGGGCATGGTAGAGGAGGAGAACGGTGGGGCCTTCGGGGAAGGTGTGCTCGAGCTCAAGGACCCCCTCCAGGTAGCTGTCCTGAACGAAGGGATCGGTCCCCGTGGGGTCCTGGGTCCGGCCGTAGGCGGCCTCGGCCCGGGCCACGAAGCCGCCCTCCACCCCGGGCACCGAGAAGGCGAGGGCCAAATCCCCGCCCGCGAGGAATAGCCGGTCGTAGCCGAGCACCGCGATGCAGGGCCCAGTGTTCGGGTCGGGGCAGGGCCGGCCCGGATCGGTGGCGTCGAGGAGCGCCTTCAGGCCGGGGAAGGGGGTGTAGGTGTAGAGCAGGGTGGCACCGAGGTCGAGCCCGTCCAGGACCTCGAGGCTGGTACCCGCCCGGATTCCAAAGACGCCGTTTTCAAGGCTAGCGGCGGGGGCGTGGGTCTCTACCTTGACCACGCCCGGGGGAAGCGGAAGCGGCCGCGCCCAGGGGCCCGCGGGCGGGGTGGAGGGGACGAAGCGGGGAGCGTAGAGAAGCCGGATCTCGGCGTCCGCGCCCTCGGGGTAGTAGGCGAGTCGGAGCGCCTCGAGGGGCCGCTTTTGGTCCTCGGGCGCGGCGATCGGGCGGGCGAGGTCTTTCGGGTTGAAGGCGTCGAGCGGCGAGAAGAGGTCGGTCCGCCCGGTGTTTTCGAGGATGCGTCCGGCGGCGAGATCGAAGGCGCCCAGGTAGACCTCGGCGTAGGCCTCGCCGAGCCCGACGCGCTCGGGGCTGGCTTGGAGCTCGGCGACGAGCGCGGCGTCCTCGAGGCTGGTCTCCCACCGGAGCGAAAACCGCGCTTCGTTTTTGGCGATCGCGAGGTCGGTATAGCGAAGCCCGAATCCGTAGGTCAAGCTGCCGGAGAGCGCGGGCCCTTCCTGGGCCAGCGCGAGGCCGAAGAGCAAGGCGAGGGCCAGGTGCTTTTTCATCTTCTCCCCCTTTCTAGCGTTTCATGAACCGCTCGGTGAAGACCGAGTCGGGGATGGGATGGTCGAGCTCGAGCTCCCGCTGCAAGAGCACGGTCTTGTGCCGGGTCTTCTTGTTCTCCATCACCAGCCGGGTGGGGATGCGGTACTTGCCCGCGTAGGTCTGGATCTCATCGAGGGTCATCACCTTGTAGAGCGCACCCTTTCGGTAAAACTCGATCTTCACCACGTCGAAGTGGGGCTTTTCCACCCAGAGCACGAGCCGCTCGTAGGCGCTCTCCACCCCCGGCTTCGGGGTTGCTTCCACCACGTAGAACGCGCCTTCCTCGCGGAGGAGCTTGCTCTGGTAGTTCTCGCTCTTGAGGCTGCCCAGTTTGGAGATGTCGTCGTAGCTGAAGTCCGAACCCATGAAGCTCCCCTTCTTCTGCCCCCCCGCGATGCGCCGCACCTTCTTCAAGGCGGGGAGGTAGAGCTTCATCTCCTCACGGCCGCCTTTCCGGATCGCCAGGAAGGCGGTGCCCCGGACGTCGGGCGGCGCCAGGAACTTGATCAGCATCTTCTCGACGTCGCCCTCTTTCTTGGTCCAGAGCTCGAGCTCCCGGGTGAGCTTCTTGCCCTGCTTGTTGATGAGCTCCATCGCTAGCTTACCGTGGAAGGTCTTCGGCCTAGGCCGCGCCTCGACCTGCTTGAGCACTTCTTCCCCGCTCAGCGCCAGGGCCGGCGCGGCCAACAAGAGGACCCAAACCCAAAATCTACGCATGGTTCCCTGCCTCCTTTCGGTAGCGGCGCACCCAGACAAGGAGCGCCGCGGGCAGCACGGTGAGCGCGAAAAGCGCGGTGGCGCCCACCGTAAACCCCATCAGTTCGGCGAAGGTGCGGATCGGCGCAAAGCCGGAGAAGAGGAGGGCCATGAACCCGCCGCCGATCGCCAGCGCGGTGTAAAAGACCGCTCGTCCGGAGACGAAGAGGCTGGTGGCGGCGGCCGCCTCGGGGGCGCGCCCTTTCCTGAGCTCTTCCAGGTAGCGCACGATGATGTGCACCGAGTAGTCCCCGACGCCGATGGCGATGGCTGCGATCAGAGCCGTGGCGCTATCCAAGGGGAAGCCGAAAAGCCCCATCAGCCCGAACTGGCCGGCGATGGTGAGGGCGAGCGGGATCACGCTCACGAGCCCCACCCGGAGCGAGCCGAGAAGCAGCGCGTTGAAGAAGGCCACCAGCACCAAGGCCAGCGCCAGCGAGACGTACTGGTCGTGAAGGATGAGGCGCATGACCTCGAGCATCAGCACCGTACTCCCGGTGAAGCGCACCGCCTCGGCATGGGGAGCGATCGTCGCCTCGGCCTCGGCCCTTAGCTTTTCGGTGAGGGCCTCCAGCGTCCGCGAGGGAAGCGAGCGGATCTGCACCGTGATGAGCGCCTCGCTCGCGTCCTCGGTCATGAACTGGGTCAGCGTCTCGGGGTCCCCGGAGAGCTGGTAGAGGAGAAGCTCCTGGGCCACCGCCTCGGGGGTGTCGGGCAGGCCGTAGCGGCCGGTGAGGGCCTTGTGGATCTCCCGCAGGATGTCGGCGATCGAGATCGCCGAGCCCACCTCGGGAATCGCTTTCGCCCGCTCCTCGAAGGCATAGAGGGCCCGGAGGAGCTCGGGGTCCTTGAGGTCCCCTCGGACCACGATCTGGAGCGTCTCGGTACCGCCGAAGACGCGGTCGATGAGCTCGGTGGCCACCCGGGGCGGGGCGTCTTTGGGGAAGTAGGCGAGGAAGCTGGTCTCGACCTGAACCCGGGTGGCGAGAAAGAGCATGACGAGGAGAAAGGCCGCCGCCAGGCCGAGCACCCGGTGGCGATGGGCGGCGACCAGGGGAGCGAGCTTTTGCATCGCGCGGCTTACCCGGTCGGGCCGCTCGGGGTCGGGGAGCCTCCGGGGGTTTCTGAGCAGCGCGAGCACCGCGGGGGCCAGAAGGCTTGCCGCCAAGAAGGCGACCACTACCCCGAAGGCGGCGAGCACCCCGAAGAACTTGATCTGGGGCACGCTCGAGGTGTAGAGCGCGGCGAGGCCGGCGCCGGCGGCCAGGGCGCTCACCAGCACCCCGAGCCCGGTTTCGCGCACCGCGAGCAGGATCGCCTCGGCCCGGCCCTTGCCGGCTGCGAGCTCGTGGTAAAAGCGGTTTAAAACGTGCAGGGTGAACGAGCTCCCCACCGCCAGCACCACCACCGGCAGGATGGAGCTGATCGAGCCCAGCTTGAACCCGAGCCACCCCCCGAGCCCGAGCGACCAGACCAGGGCCACCGAGACCGTGAGCAGGGGCAAGAGCACGCCCCGGGTGCTCCGGAAGTTCCAAAAGAGCACCGCCGCGATCAAAAGGGCGGCCAGGACCATCTGGACCGGCAGGTCGTGCCTTAGGGTCTCGAGGATGTAGCCCGAGAGCGCGGGCGTGCCCGAGAGGTAGACCGGGCCCTTCCAGTGGGCCTTGAGGGCGGCCTCGATGCCGCGGTTTAGGGCCAGGTTGTCCACCCCGGCGTCCACCTCGAGGATCACCGCGGCATAGCGGCCGTCCTTGCTCACCAGCCGACCGGCGTAAAGGGGGTGGTTCTCGACGTAGCGGCGGATCTCCGGAATCGCCTCGGGGGTCAGGTCCTCGGGGAGCAGGTCCTCGATCCAAAGCTCGCCCTCGACCTCCTCCATCCGTTTGGCGTTTGCCAGGCTGGTCACCCGGAGCACCCCGGGTACCTCGGCGGCCGCTTGGGTGGCGGCCTTGAGGGCGGCGAGGGCCTCGGGGGTCCAGATCTCCCCTTCCAAGGCGGCGATCGCCACGTCGCCGGCTCCAAAGGTCTCGCGCACCTCTTCGAGGAGTTTCTTCGCCGGCAGGTCGGGGGGCACGAACGACTCGGGGGAGTTGTCGTACTCCAGGCGGAATATGCCCGTCCCAAGGAGCAAGGTCACCGCCAGGAAGGCGAGGAGGACGGCGAGGGGAGCGCGGGTCGCGAAGCGGCTGAAGCGTTCCATAACTCCGGGGCGCATCCTACGCCGTTTGTTTACAAAGTGTCAACTCTTTTTTCGCTGTGTAAAGTTTGGCATACTGGAACCGGTGGCCACGGGGTTCAAGGAGCAACGCCGGGAGCGCCGGGTGCGCGAGATCCTCGAGGCGGCGATGGCGGTCTTCGCCGAGAAGGGCTACGCCAAGGCCACCATGGAGGAGATCGCCGAGCGGGCGCTTTTGTCCCGGGTCGCGCTCTACCGCTACTTCAAGGACAAGGAGTCGATTCTAAAGGCGCTCCTCGATTGGAAGACCGCCGAGCTCACCGAGCGCTTCGAAGCGGTTCGGGGGGAAGGCTACGCCGAGGCGATCCGCGCTCTGGCCGCGGAGGGATTGCGGTTTCGCCAGGAGAATCAGGGGTTTTTCCGCGCGCTTTACTCCGCCACCGGGCTTCCCGAACTTTTGCGCGACCCCGACTTTAAGGAGCGGAAGAAAGCGCTGGTACGCGCGGTGGCCCGCCGCATCGAGGCGGGGCAGGCCCGGGGAGAGGCGAGAGGGGGGGACGCCGGGCTGCTCGCCGAGTTCTTCCTGAGCCTGGTGCTCTCCGCGAGCGCCCGGGACTTCTTCGACGAGGACGCGGAGATTCCTTCCCCCGAGACCGTAGCCGAGGTCTTTCTATCCGGTACCCTCGCGGTATGAAGCTTGGTTTCTCCCCTTGTCCCAACGACACCTTCATCTTCTACGCGCTGGTGCACGGGAAGGTGCCCTTTTCCGAGCCCCTCGAGCCGGTGTACGCCGACGTCGAGACCCTGAACGCCTGGGCCGGGGAGGGAAGGCTGCCCGCCACCAAGATGAGCTACGCCGCCTTCGCCCGGGTGCGGGACCGCTACCGGGCGCTGCCCTCGGGGGGCGCCCTCGGACGCGGGGTGGGACCTTTGGTGGTGGCCCGGGAGGAGCGGCCCTTTCTCGGGGCGCGGGTTGCCCACCCCGGCGAGGCCACCACCGCCTACGCGCTCTTTCGCATGTTCATGGGGGAGCGCCCCTTCACCCCGGTGCCCATGGTCTATAGCGAGATCATGCCGGCGGTGGCCCGGGGCGCGGTGGACCTCGGCCTCATCATCCACGAATCCCGCTTCGTCTACCCCGAGTACGGCCTTCGAAAGCTCCTCGATCTCGGCGAGTGGTGGGAGGAGGAGACCGGGCTCCCCCTGCCGCTTGGGCTCATCGCGGTACGGAGGGACGTGGGCGAGGAACGTGCGCGGGAGCTATCCCAGGCGGTGCGGGAAAGCATTCGCTACGCCTGGGCCCACCGCGAGGAGACCTTCCCCTACCTCAAGGCCCACGCCCAGGAGCTTAGCGAAGAAGTGATCTGGGCCCACGTCGAGACCTACGTGAACGCTTTTAGCGAGGAGCTCGGCGAGGAGGGGGTGCGGGCGGTGGAGGCGCTTTTTGCCCGGATGGAGGCGGCGGGGCTCGCGGTTCCGCTGGAACAACCCGACTGGCTCGTCGCCGGGGGGTAGACTCTTGGATATGGCCCCCCGGGTGCTCGAGGGTCTGCCCGAGTCGGTGCAGGAAGCGGTACGCGAGCTCTTCCAGCCCCGGCGCGCCCGCCGCGGACGGGTGCTCTTCCGCCCCGACGACCCCGCCGAGCACGTTTTTTACCTCGAGGACGGCTGGGTCCGGCTCTACGGGCTCGACGCGAAGGAGGGCGAGATCACCCTGGCGGTGGTGGGGCCGGGCGAGCTCTTCGGCGAGGCCGCGCTCACCGGGGACGCGACCTACGGGACCTACGCCGAGGTCATGAGTCCCGGGGCGCTTTTCGTCGCTCCGGGGCGGCCGATGATGGAGCTCGCCGCCCGCGAGCCCGAGGTCGCGGAGCTCCTTGTACGCCTGCTTGCCGAGCGGATCGGGCGGCTTGAGTCCCGGATGAAGGAGCTCCGGTACCAGGAGGTGCGCCCTCGACTCGTCCGGATGCTCCTCAACCTGATGCGGGAGGGGGAGCGGGGGCTCGAGGTCGCCCTCTCCCACCGGGACCTCGCCCACCTGATCGGCTCCACCCGCGAGACCGTGACCAAGATCCTCGGAGAGCTCGCCCTGGCCGAGCTCGTCGAGCTCGGCTACCGCAAGGTGATCGTGCGGGACCCCGAGGGACTCCTTGCCCAGCTGGACGGATGATGCGCGGGCTCGTCGTTTTGCTCTGGCTGTTTTCGCTCGCTTTTGCCCTCGAGCTCCGGGTCCTCCTCTTCGAGGCGCCCGAGGGGGAGGTCCAGCTCTTTGGCTCCCACGCGGTCTGGGGCCCGGCGGGGGTGCTTTTCTCCCGCGAGGGGCCGGCCGAGTACCGGGTGCGCTACGCCCGGGGGCAGCTTTGGCTTGAGGGCAAGCCGGTCGGGGACCGGCTCTCCTTTGTTCCCCGCGGCGGGGGCTTCGCCGTCCGGGACCGGCGCTACGCCGGCTTTCTCCGCGTCCGGGTGCGGGAGGGGAAGGCCCTTTGGGTGAACGTGGTGGAGCTCGAGACCTACCTCGAGGGTGTGTTGCCCGGGGAGATGCCGGCTTCCTTCCCCATGGAGGCGCTCAAAGCGCAGGCGGTGATCGCGCGTACCTACGCCTTGTCGCGTCTTGGAAGCCACCCCGACTACGACCTCTGCGCCAGCAGCCGCTGCCAGGTCTACCTCGGCAAGGTCGGGGCAAACCCCCGTTACCGGGCGGCGATCCGGGCCACCGCCGGCCGGCTCCTGGCCTACGCCGGGAAGCCGGTGAAGGCCGTCTACCACGCCGACTCTGGGGGGCGCACCGCCTCGAGCGACGAGGTTTGGGGCAAGACCTACCCCTACCTGAAGACCCAGCCCGACCCCTACACCCGGGCCCGGCTCTGGCGGGTGACCCCGGAAGGGGACGCGGTCCGGGCGGCGCTAGTGCGCTTTGGCCTGGATCTCGGCCAGGTGGCCGCCTTCGAGGTGCTCGGCCGCACCGAGTCCGGGCGGATCGGGGCCCTTAGGGTGAGGGGGAGCAAGGGGGAGGCCGTCCTCCGGGTGCCCGAGGTCACGAGCTTTCTCCGGGCCCTCGGCCTGCCCTCGACCCTGGCCCGGACCGAGGACGGCTGGACCTTCGTGGGCCGGGGCTCCGGCCACGGCGTCGGCCTATCCCAGTGGGGCGCAAGGGGGCTCGCCGAGCGGGGCTACGCCTGGCGGGCGATCCTCGGATACTATTACCCCGGCACCGTGCTCGCCCCCTATGTGGTCGAGGCCCGGCGCTAGCGGATTTTTCCGGGTTTTCCCGCGAAAAGCTTGCGTTTCCCCTGTTTTTTCGCGACTTGCGAAATCTGAGTGCAAAAGCGTAGGCTAGCTTCGTAGGGCCGGCGGGCTCGTTATGGAAAAGGTCGCGATATTTATCGACGGAAGCAATCTATACAAAGGCCTCGTGAGCGAGGTGGCTCCGGATTATCGCCTCGATTTCGTGCGTTTTATCGAGCTCCTGGTAGCCGGCCGGAAGCTGCTCCGGGCCTACTACTACAACGCCCCCCTGCCCCCCGAGGACCCCGCCGCCAAGGCCCACCAGAGCTTTCTCAACTACCTCAGGCGGGTGCCCTACGTCTCGGTCCGCCTCGGGCGGCTCGAGCGCCGGGGGGAGGGCTTCGTGGAAAAGGGCGTGGACATCCAGATCGCGGTGGACATGCTCCGGCTCGCCTACGCCCGCGCGTTTGACGTCGCCATCCTGGTCTCCGGCGACGGCGACTTCGCCGAGGTGGTGCGGGTCATCCAGGACATGGGGATGCAGGTGGAGAACACCACCTTCCACGCGCTTTCCTCCTACCGGCTCGCCCAGCAGGCGGACCGCTTTTACGCCCTCGACGACTTTCCCTGGGAAAAGCTCAAGGCGCCACCGAGCGAAGGATGAGCCATGCCCCGGCGAGGGCGAGGAGGAGGTCGGCGACCCGGCCGAGGGCGGGCAGGCGTCCGGCGAGGAGGGCGAGGGCGATCTTGCTCCCCACCAGGGTGAGGTAAAAGCCGAGAAGGAAGAGGACCGCTCCGCCCCCGAGCCGGGCGAGGAGGGGCATCCCCACCCCAAACCAAAAGAGGTACATGTGGGGGTTTGCGAGGTTGGCGAGGACCCCGGCCTTGAGGCTCTGGGCGTCGGGGGCCTTAGGCTCTCTGGGCGGGGTGAAAAGGCCGCGCACGCCGGAAAAGAGAAGCCAGAGCCCGCCGAGTGCGCCGATTGCGCGCAGGAGCTCGGGGGCGAGCCTTCCCGAGAGCAGCCAGGCCGCGGCCACCACCGGAGCGTCGGTGAAAAGGGGGGCGAGGGCGGCGAGGACCCCGGCCCGGGGGCCCTTTCTCGTTGCCTCCCGGAGCACGAGGAATAGAAGGGGCCCGGGGCTCAAGCCCGCGGCGAGGCCGAGCGAGAGGCCGAGGAGCAGGGCTTCCACGAGGGGATCTTAATCGAGCAGTCCGGAAAAGCCTACCGGGTCGGGGTCGAGCCGGAGCCGGGCGGGGCGGACCGGAGGCAGGTCTTTAAGGAGCGCCTCGAGCCTCCCGGGCTCCTCGCTTTTTAGGATCAGGTGCCAGACGTAGCGCCCCTTGACCCGGGGGATGGGGGCGGGGGCGGGGCCGAGAAGCTCGCCTTCCCGGACCCGCTCCGCCAGGACCTCGGCCAGCCGGCCGGCGGCCTCGCGGGCGGCCTCCTCGGTGCGGTGGCTGAGCTCGAGCTTCACCATGCGGGCAAACGGGGGGTAAGAAAGCGCCTTCCTGAGGGCGAGCTCGCCCTCGGGAAAGGCGACGAGGTCGCCCTCCAGGAAGCCGGAAAGCGCCGGGTGCTCGGGGTTATAGGCCTCGAGCACAAAGTAAGGGTTTTTCCCCGGCACCAGGTCCCTGAGCTGCCAGAGCAGGAAAAAAAGCCGCTCCGGTGCGCCAAAGTCCGCTTCCGGCAGGAAGCCCTCCACCCAGGGGATCGCGATCAGCGCGAGGTTTTTCAAGGGGTTTTTCCGGAGCACCCGGGTGGTGGCGACGAGGATCCCGGCCTCGCCCTCGGGGAGCGCGGGGGGCAGCTCCTCGAGCTCACCGCTCAGGCGCCCCACCGGCGTTTTAGGAAAGTTTCGCCGGAGACGCTCGGCGATCCAGTCGAGCCCGGGGCCCCGGGCCTGGATCAGCTCGCTGCCGCAGTTGGGGCAGACCGCGGGGGCGGGTTCCCGGTGCCCGCACTGGTGGCAGACGAGCCAGCCTCCCTTTTGTTCCTTGTAGTAGCGGAGGGGCAGGGCGCAGTTCGGACACTCGGGTTCGAAACCGCAGCCGGCGCAGTGCAGGCGGGAGGCGTAGCCCTTGCGGGCCGCGAGGACCAGGACCTGGCGCCCGCGGGCGAGCGCCTGCCCGATGAGCGCCAGGGTCTTTCCCGAAAGCATCCCCCGCGTCTTGGTTTTGTCCACCGCCTCGCCCCGGACGGGTGGGGGCTTGAGCACCACCGCCGCCCCCTTTCGGGTTTGGGCGAAGAAAACGGCGTGGGCGCTGGGCGCGGCACCCAGGTAGAGGGGCTCCATCCCCAGCGCCTCGGCGAGGGCGGGGAGGTAGGCGTGGCTGCCGGCGCGGAGCTTGTGGGCGTCCGAGCCCTCCTCCACGATCACCACCCGGGCGAAGGTGCCGGGGAAGAAGAGGGCCTGGTGGGTGCCGAGGACGGTCTTTCCCCGCTCCCGCCAGAACCGGCGTCGGAGCAGTGCCGGTACCTCGCCGTAAAAGGGCAGGGCTTCGGGAAAGTAGGACCAAGCCCTTTCCAAAAGGGCGGCCTCGGGGAAGAGGACGAGCAAGGGGCCCTCCTCGGCGAGCCCTTTGAGGATCGCCATCCGCTCGGCGAACCGGCCCCCGTGGACCCGGCTTGGAGGCTCGGGGAGGGGAAGGGGCTCCACCTTCTTAGGCGGGGGCGGGGTGAGCTCGGGGAGCACGGCCCTTTTCTCGACCCGGACGTAGCCCCGTGCTAGCAGGGCGCGCACCGCCCCGCTCCCCACCCCGGCCCGGCGGGCGAGGGCGGCCTGGCTCTCGACCTCGCCGAGCTGCCAGAGGACCCTTAGCGCCTCCCGGGCCCGGGGGCCAAGCCCCGCGTCCGGGGGGCGGAGTGGGACCAGCACCGTCCGCTCGGGAAGCGCCTCCGCCACCCGCTCTTCGAGCACCCCGCCCTCCCGAAGGGCGTCGAGGAGCTCGGCGGGGTAGTTTTGGGCGGGCTGCCAGGTGGCGAGACGCTTGCGGGTTTCGGGGTCGAGCCCCTCGGGGCGTGCCCCGGGCACGAGCCGCACCTCGTGGGCGAGCGGGGCTTCCAGGAAGGGGAGGAAGTCGGCGACCACCTGACCGAGCGGCGCGAAGAGGAAGCGGGCGGCCCGGTGGAGACGCTCGATGCCGGCGGGGTCCAGGAAGGGCGCTTCGTCGAGGTAGCCGATCGCGTGCCGCAGGGCGTGGCCGTGGGGGGTCGCCTCCTCCCCCACCACCAGCCCCACCCGGATCCCTTTTCGGAAGGGCACCGCCACCCGGTGGCCGAGCCTCGGTTCCTCGCCGGGGGGCGGGAGGTAGGAAAGCGGCCCGAGCGCGAGCGGCAACGCGACCAGGATCGCCTTCAAGGCGCCTCCTCCAGGAAGGCCCGGGGGTCCTGGGGCACCCCGAGGACCCGCACCTCGAAGTGCAGGTGCGGCCCGGTGGAGAGCCCGGTGCTCCCCACCGCCCCCACCGGATCCCCGGGCCGGACGCTTTCGCCGGGGGAGACCCCGATCCGCGAGAGGTGCTGGAGGATGCTGCACACCCCTCGGCCGTGGGCGAGCACCACCGTCTTGCCCCGCACCGCGAACGCTTCGGCGAGGACCACCCGCCCCGGGGCGGGGGCGAGCACCGGGGTCCCCGCTGGGGCGGCGAGGTCCATCCCCGCGTGGTAGCCTCCCGGGCGACCGTTGTAGCGCCGGCGCTCGCCGAAGGGGGCGGAGACCGGGGCGCCGGGGACGGGGCTTTGCCAGGGCTCCCGCCAGCGGGCGGGCCCAGCGGCGCTTTGGCAGGCGGCGAGGATCCTCGCGCGCTCCCGGCGGATCTGCTCGCGGTCAAAGAGCCCGGCCTTCTCTCCTTTCAGAATCAAGTCGCGGGTGCCGAACCCGCCCGGCACCACCGCCACCGGGACCCGGCGGCCGTCCAGGAAGAGCCCGTGGATCCCCGGGGCCGCGGTCGCGCCCACGGGGAGGAAGGCGCGCCCCCCGAGGACCGGGGCGGCGACGCCGTCGAGCCGGACCTTTCGTATCCCGTCCGGGACCCGCACCCAGACCGGCCGCCCTTGCTCCAGGGGGTAGGGGCTTAGCAAAAGCCCTTGGGGCCAGCCCTCGGGTCTCGGGATGACCAGTTTTTGCCCCGCCCGGATCCGGTTCGGGTCCGAAAGCCGGTTGAGCGCAGCGAGCGCCTCGACCGAGGTTCCGTAGCGCCGGGCCAGGGAATAGAGCGTCTCGCCGGGCTTTACCACGTGGACCCCCTGGGCCAGCGCCAGGCCGAGCGCGAGCACGAGCAAGAGGACACGCATCGCTCTCCTATAAGGCTACGATGGACCCGTGCGCCTCGCCCTGCTTTTTTCCGGGGCGCTGGTCTACGCCGCCCTGTACGCGCCCCAGCCCCTCCTGCCCGCGATCGAGCGGATCCTCGGCGTGCCTCCAGGGGCCGCCGGTTTGGGGATGGCGGCGCCGATGCTGGGGCTTGTGCTCGGTCCCTGGGGCCTCGCGGCCCGGGGGCGGCCCCGGCGGGCGCTCCTCCTCGGGCTTCTCGGGGTGGGCGGGGGCTCGGTCCTCGCCGGGCTCCTCCCCGGGTTTTGGGGTTTCGTCCTGCTTCGGTTCCTGGTGGGGGCTTCGCTCTCGGCGGTGGCGGTCTTTGGGTTTGCCCTCTTACCGAAGCTCTTCCAAAGCCCCCAGGCGGTGGCCGCCTTCGTGGCCCTGAACGCGCTCGGGGGGACGCTCGGTCGAAGCGCGGCCGGGGCGCTGGCGGAGGCCTTCGGGGTGCGGGCGGCGCTCGCTTTGCTCGGGGCGCTTCCCCTTTTGCTCGTTCCCTTCTTCCTCTCCGGCCGGCTGCCCGCGCCGCCCACCCCCGCGCGGCCCCGGCCCGCGCGGGCGATGCTGGTGGGGGGCGTGCTGCTATTTTCGAACCTCTTCCTGGCGAACCTCCTGCCCTACCGGCTGGAGGCGGCGGGGGTGAGCCTCGCCGGGATCGGGGCCTTCTACCTGGCCTATCTTGGCGGTCTCCTCGGCCCCTTCGTCGCCGGGCGGCAGGGAAGCGGCGCCGCCCTTGGGCTTGCGCTCGGCGGGGCGGGGCTTTTGCTGACCCCGGCGGCCGGGCTCGGCTTCTTTTGCTTTCTCGCCGGGGTCTTCGGCCTTCATGCCCGCTTCGGCGAGGGGTTTGGCCGCAAGGGGGAGAGCCCGGCCTACGTGAGCGGGTACTACCTCGGGGGGATGCTCGCGGGGCTTTTGTATACGCCCTTCCTCGCGCTGCCCTTTGCCGCCGCGGTGGGGCTCGCCGTGGCTTTGTTGCTCCTTGGTTACCGGTACAATCCCGGATAGTGAAGCGCCTGGTTTCTTGTCCGCAGGACTGCCCCGACGCTTGTCGGCTCCTTGTCACCGTGGAGGGGGGGCGGGTGGTGGCGGTGACCGGCGACCCCGACCACCCGGTGACCCGGGGGTTCGCCTGTGCCAAGACCACCCGTTACCCGGAGCGGCTCTACGCCGCGGACCGGCCCCTTTACCCCATGAGGCGGGTGGGGAAAAAGGGGGAGGGGCGTTTCGAGCGGGTCTCCTGGGAGGAGGCGCTGGACGCGATCGCCGCGCGGCTTCGCGAGATCCTCGACGTCTACGGCGGCGAGGCCGTGCTCCGCTACAACTACGCCGGGACCATGGGCCTCATCCAGGGGCGGCGGCCGCTCGTCTTCTTCCGGGCGATCGGGGCCAGCGAGCTCGACGAGACGATCTGCTCCGCCACCGGCGAGGCCGCCTGGGCGGCGATCTACGGGGCCGAAAAGCTCGGGGTGGACCCCGAGGACGTCCCCAAGGCGCGGACGATCGTGCTCTGGGGCGCGAACGTGGTCTCCACCAATAGCCATCTGGTGCCCTTCTTGAAGGAGGCCCGGCGCCGCGGCGCGAAGATCTTCGCGGTGGACGTCTACGAGAACCGGACCGCGCGCTTTGCCGACCGGTTTTTCCGGGTGCGGCCCGGGAGCGACGGGGTGCTGGCGATGGCGATCGCCGGCGAGTTCTTCCGGCGGGGGGCGGCGGACCTCGACTACCTTGCGCGCTACGTCGAGGGCTGGGAGCGTTTTCGCGAGGCGGCCCTCGGTTATTCCCTCGAGGATGGCGCGCGGGCGAGCGGGCTTTCGCTTTCGGAGCTCGAGGCGTTTGTCGAGGCGCTCATCGCGGGCGCGCCCCAGCTCTTCCGGGTGGGGTACGGGATGACCCGGCACGCCTCGGGCGGGGCGGCGATGATGGCGGTGCTCGCGCTTCCGGTGGTGCTCGGGGCCTGGCGGCACGAGGGCGGCGGGGCGCTGCTCTCGACGAGCGGCGGATTCCGGCTCCATAAGGCCCGGCTCGAGGGCCTGCACTTTTGGAAAAACGCCCGCCCCAAGGGCTACTTCCGACCGAACCCCTACGCCCGCCACGTGAACCAGATCCAGCTCGGGCGGGCGCTCACCGCGCTCGACGACCCCCCGGTGAAGGCGCTCTTCGTTTTCAACGCGAACCCGGCGGCCACCGCTCCGAACGCGGGGCTCGTGCGAGCGGGCCTTTTGCGCGAGGACCTTTTCACCGTGGTGCTCGAGAACGCGATGAGCGACACCGCCCGCTACGCCGACTACCTGCTCCCCGCCACCCACCCCCTCGAGCACGCGGACCTCTACACCTCCTACGGGCACTACTGGCTCTCCTGGTCGGAGCCGGCGGCCCGTCCGCCGGGCGAGGCCCGGCCGAACACCTGGGTCTTCGCCGAGCTCGCAAGAAGGTTGGGCCTTGTGCTCCCTGAGCTCGAGGAGCCCCCGGAGAAGACGGCCCGGGAACTCCTCGACACCGCGCACCCCTATCTCGTGAACCTGAGCTTCGAGCGGCTCAAGGAGCGGGGGAGCGTGAAGCTTTCGCTCCCAAAGCCCTTTTTGCCCTACGCCCGGGGACGGCCGGACGGGGGCAAACTCAAGCTCCCGGTTCCCCCGGTCCGGCCCGCGACGCCGGAGCCCGGCTTTCCCTACCGGCTCCTCACCCCGCCCGCCCACCACTTTCTGAACACGAGCTTCGGGATGGTTCCAAGTCTCCGCGCCGCCGAGGGGGGCGAGCCTTTGGTCTGGGTCCACCCCGAGGACGCCGGGAGGGAAGGCCTTTTAGACGGCGGCTACGCAGAGATCGAAAGCCCTAGGGGCCGGATCGTCCGGCGGGTACGGGTGACCGAGGCGGTGCAGCCAGGGGTGCTGGTGCTCGAGGGCACTTGGCGGGCGGCCGACGCCCCCGACGGCAAGTCCGCGAACGAGCTCACCCCCGACGACGAAAGCGACCTGGGCGGGGGCTCGGCCTTCAACGAGACCTGGGTGCGAATCCGCCCCCTGGAATAGGATGGGGACGTGCGGCGCAGTCTGATCTTCCTGTTGCTTTTCCTGCCGGCGCTCGCCTGGGGCCCGAAAGGTCACAAGGCGATCGTCCAGTACGCGATCTGGGACCTGCCCGAGGGGGAGCTCAAAGCCCTATTTACCGGGTGGGGGGCGGAACTCAAGGACGCCTCCCTCGACCCCGATCGCCGGCGGAACCGGGTGCCCGGCGAGGCCCACCGCCACTTTTTTAGCAGCGAGCTCTACGAACCCTGGCCCTTCCCGAGCTTCCCGATGCCGCTCGCCGAGGCCCGGGCGCGTTTCGGCGAGGCCACCCTGGAAAAAGCCGGGGTGCTTCCCTGGGCGATAGAAGAGAGCTACCGGGATCTGGTGGCGGCCTTTAAGCGCGGGGACAAGGCGGCGATCCTCCGCGCCGCCGGCGACCTCGCCCACTACCTAGGCGACGCCCACCAGCCGCTCCACACCACGCTCGACTTCGACGGCCAGGCCTGGCTGAACGGCGGGATCCACGCCCTCTTTGAGAGCACCCTGCTCGATGCCTACTTCGACGAAGCGGCCGATTACCGCCCCCGCCCCGCCCGGGTGGTGGACGAGGGGGCGCTCGCCCTTGCTTTTGCCGTCATTCGCGAGGACTACCCCCTGGTCCGCACCCTGAATGAGGAGCTTTGGAAGGTGAAAAGGCTTTATTCCGAGTTCGACCGGCGCTACTACCAGACCCTATGGCGGGGGCTTTTCGGCGAGGTCGCCCGGGTCCAGCTCCGGCGGGCGGGGGGGAGGCTCGCGAGCCTCTACTTCACCGCCTGGCGGGAGGCGGGGCGTTAGGCCCTTTTGGGTCCTCATGGGGGCGGCTCCAGGCCATGATGCGGACCTTGCCGGGCTCGAGCCCGCCGAAGGTGGGATAGACGTTGTAGTCGAGCACGAAGACGAGGTCCGCCATCCCCCCGTGCACAGCGTAGGCCCGGCACCGGTAGTAGCCGCGGGCCTCTCCCCGGGCCTCGAAGGAGGTGATCTCGAACCCCCCTTCGAGGATCGCGCGCACCCGCTCGAGAAGGCGCGGCTGGTCCTCGCGGGGGATACCGTAGGCGTCGAGCGGGGTGAGCGCGTCGCCGTAGGTCTTTAGGTTTTGGAGGCTCGTCTCGACGTCGAGCCGCTTCAAGAGGTCGTAGGGGTCGCGGACGCCGTAGTACTCCATGACCGCTTGCATAAGGGCGTACTCCCGGACCCCGGCGTCGAGGGTTTCCAGAAGGTAGGGAGCCGCCTCCCGGCAGGCGCGGATCCCCTCGTTGGCCTTGTGTTCGAGGTAGAAGTAAAGACCTCCCGCCACCACCAGGAGCAAGACGATAAGCCCCGGCAGGCTGACCCTCTGCATTGCCGCTAACTATAAAGGGCCGGGCATACGCCCGGCCCTGGATTCGACCCGAAAGCCGTTAGCCCTCGGCCTCCTCGAGCTCGAGCTCCTTCAAGAGATCGCCGTAAAGGTCGCCGAGCTTGACGCTCGCGGTCGAGGGGCTCGCCACGCTCGCGTCGTAGGTCTGGTAGGCGGCGGTGGCCCCCACCTCGGCCGGGCGCGGGCGCCGCTCGGCGCGGCCCTTGGCCTTGCCCTTTGGGGCCTTTTTCTTTTTCGGCTTTTTCTCCTCGCTCGGCACCGGGGGCTCGAGCAGCCGCTTCCTCGAGAGGGAGATCCGCTGCTCGGCGGGGTCGATCTGCAGGATCACCGCCTCGACCTCGTCCCCCTTCTTCACCACCGCGGCGGGGTTTTCGATCCGGGCGTGGTCGAGCTCGCTGACGTGGATCAGCCCCTCGATGCCGGGCTCGATCTCGACGAAGACGCCAAACGGGGTAATCCCGGTGACCTTGCCCTTGATGATCGTCCCCGGCGGGTACTTCTCGGGGAGTTCCTTCCAGGGGTCGGGCATGAGCTGACGGAGGCCCAGCGAGAGCCGCTTCTCCTCCGGCTCGATCTTGAGGATGACGGCCTCGACCTCCTCGCCCTCCTTCACCACCTCGGAGGGGTGCTTGGGGCGCTTGGTCCAGCTCATCTCGCTGATGTGCACGAGGCCTTCGAGCCCCGGCTCCACCTCGACGAAGGCGCCGAAGGGGGTGAGGCCGACGACCTTGCCCTTGACCTTCTGCCCGACCTGGTACTTCTCGGCGACGACCTCCCAGGGGTTCGGGGTGGCCGCCTTGATCGAGAGGTTGACCCGCTCGCGCTCGGGGTCCACCGAGAGGACCTTGGCGCGGACGGTCTCGCCCTCCTTGACCACCTCGCGGGGATGGCTAAACCGGCCCCAGCTGAGCTCGCTCCGGTGCACCAGTCCGTCCACCGGGCCCAGGTTGACGAAGGCCCCAAAATCGGTGACCTCGACCACCTTGCCCTCGACGACCTGCCCGGGCTCGAGCTGCTCCAGGACCTCGCGCTTCTTGCGCTTTTCCTCCTCCTCGAGGAGGACGCGACGCGAGAGGATGATCCGCCCCTTCTTGCGGGAAAGCTCGATGATCTTGACCGGGATGGGCTTGCCGACGAACTCGTCGAGGTTGACGTTGCGCTTTTGGTCCACCTGCGACGCCGGGAGGAAGGCCCGGAGCCCCTCCACGTAGGCGACGAGCCCGCCCTTGACCCGCTCGGTGGGGACCACCTCGATGGGCTCGCCCTTCTCGTAGAGCTCGGCGACCTTCTTCCACGCGCGGTCGGCCTCGACGCGTTTGCGCGAGAGCAGGATCTGCCCCTCGTCGGGGTCCACGCGGAGCACGTAGACCTCGACCTCGTCGCCCGGCTTGAGGAGGTTTTTGAGCTCTTCTTCGGGAAGCTCCTCGTTGGTGAGCTGGGCGAAGGGGATCAGACCCTCGACCTTGGTGCCCACGTCGACGGCCACGCCGTCGTGGCCGACGAACACCACCCGGCCCTTGATGATCTGCCCTTTACGGATCTCCTTGGAAAGCCGTGCTTCCGCCTCCTGGAGGGCCGCCTCCATGCTTAGGGGAGCGGCCTGGGTCTCGTTCCCGGCGGTTTCCGCCGGCGCTGGGGTCTTTTGGTCTTCCATCCGCCTGCTTCCTCCTTGCGCCGCGAAAGTTTAGCGGGTGGTGCTCCGACCCCCGCTTGGTCGCTGCCGCCTAGGCGGCCGGGTTTTTCGCGGCGTGCCCGATGGGCATACTCTTAGAGCTTAACACAGGCCAAAGGGCCTGCCAAGGGCTAGGCGCCTTTCCAGAGGATGCGGCCGCAGGAGGGGCAGCGCACGAGCTTTTGCCCCTGGTAGACCTTTTGGGCCACGTGGGTGGGGAGCTGAACGCTGCAAGCCTCGCAGCGGAAGGCCTGCCGGTTCTCCCCGACCGGCACCATCCGGGCGAGCCCCACCCCCTTGCGGGCCCGGCGGATGGCCTCGTACTCCCGGAGCACCGCCTGCGGGATGGCCTTCGCCATCGCCTCCCGCTCGGCGCGCAGGGCCTCGTAGCTGGCCTTGAGCTCGTGGATTCGGGCCTCGTTTTCGGCCTCGAGCCGCTCGAGCTCGGGCTTCAGCTCGGCGAGCTCGGCCTCGAGCTCCTGAATCGCCGCCTCCAGCCGCTCCATCTCCTCGATCAGGGGCAGGGTGAGCTCGGTGAGCTCGTCGATCCGGGTGGAGAGCTGCTGGATGCGGTTTTCGTACTGGGTGATCTCGCGGGCGCTCTCGGCCTGGAGTTGTTCCTCCTGGGCCTGGGTGCGTTTTTGGGTGAGGTCCTTGAGCTCGAGGTCGTTCTTCTCGTACTCCCTCCGGACCTGCTTGAGCTGCTCCTTGAGCTCGGTCAGGCGGTCGAGCCGCTCCTCCCACTTCTGCCGGAGCTCGGCGAGCTCCGGGGGAAGGCGTTTCATCTCGGCTTCGAGTTGGTCGAGTTCGAGATCCTTCGCTTGCAGCTGGTAAAGCTCGGCGAGGGCCGCGGCAACGTCCACGCCCCCCATCATAACCCCGTGAGTCCCCTGGGACCGGGCAAACCGCGGGTATAGTGGCCGGTATGGGGATCAAGTCCGACCGCTGGATTCGGGCGATGGCCGCTCGGGGGATGATCGAGCCCTTCGAGGAGCGATTGGTCCGCGAGGGGGTGATCAGCTACGGCCTTTCCTCGTTCGGCTACGACCTCCGGGCGGCGCCGGAGTGGAAGGTCTTCACCGACGTGTACGGCGCGGTGGTGGATCCGAAGCGCTTCGACGAGCGGGCCTTCGTCTCCATCGAGGCCGACGAGGTGCTGATCCCCCCCAACTCCTTCGCCCTCACCCGCTCGATCGAGTACATCCGCATGCCGGAGAACGTGCTCGGGATCGCGCTCGGTAAGTCCACCTACGCCCGCTGCGGGATCGTGGTGCACGTCACGCCCCTCGAGCCCGGATGGGAGGGGCACGTCACCCTGGAGATCTCGAACACCACCCCCCTCCCCGCCCGGGTCTACGCCGGGGAGGGGATCGTCCAGATCGTCTTCTTCGAGGGCGAGCGGCCCGAGGTGACCTACGCCGACCGCAAGGGCAAGTACCAGGGCCAGCGCGGGGTCACCCTGCCCCGGGTGTAGCCATGCGCGCGCTTTCCCCGCTTAGCCAGCAACCGGTACGCCGGTTTGCCCACCCGGAGTGGGTGCTCGAGCCCGGCCTCCGCTACTACGCCGCGATCGAGACCGAGGTGGGCCGCCTGCTCCTCGTCCTTTTCCCCGAGCACGCGCCCCGCACCGTGAACGCCTTCGTCTTCCTCGCCTTGCACCGCTTTTACGACGGGCTTTTCTGGCACCGGGTGGTGCCCGGCTACGTGGTCCAGACCGGCGATCCCACCGGGACCGGCGAGGGCCACGCGGGGTTTTTCGTTCCGCTGGAGACCGGTCCTGGCGCGACCTTCGACGACCTCGGCTGGGCGGGCATTGCCCGAAGAAAAGGGGATTTTCGGGGCAGCTCGCAGTTTTTCCTCACCCTCGCCCCGGCGACCAAGCTCGACTGCCGCTACACCCGCTTCGGCCGGGTGGTGGAGGGGCGGGACCTGCTTTCCCGGATCTCCGCGGGGGATCGGATCGCCCGCCTCGTGATCCTGGTGGAGGAGGCGTGAGGGTCGTCGTCTTCGACCTCGACGGCACCCTGGTGGACTCGATCGGGGAGATCCTGGAGAGTTTCTCCGCCACCGCGCGGGCCTTCGGCCTTCCCTTCGACGAGGCCGCGGTCCGGGCGCTCATCGGGCGGCCGCTTCGGGAGACCTTCCGCCGTCTCTACCCCGGCGAGGACCCCGATCCCCTGGTGGCCTTCTACCGCGAGCACCACCTCGCCCACCTGGGGGAGCGGGCCCGGCCCTTTCCTGGGGTGGAACGGGTGCTCGGGGAGCTCAAGGCCGCCGGTTTCCCCCTCGCGGTCGCCACCACCAAGCGCACCGCCACCGCCCGGCGCTTGCTCCTTCGGGTGGGGCTTTTTTCCTTCTTCGACCACGTCCAGGGCACCGACGGGGGGATGGCCCCGAAACCCGCCCCCGACGTGGTGGTGGCCGCCGCCCGCGCCGCCGGCGGCCGGCCCGGCTGGATGGTGGGGGACACCGCGCTCGACCTGCGAGCCGGGCGGGCGGCCGGGGCCCGGGTCTACGCCGTCACCTGGGGGGCGGGAAGCCCCGAGGCGCTCGCCGCCCTCGCCCCCGACCGGCTCGAGCCCACCCTCGACGCCCTGCCCGAGGCCCTCGGGCTTGCCCGTGCCAAGGGGAACGGGTAAACTCGCCGCTTATGAGGCTTATTGAGCGTGTCTTTGAAGGATTCCTCTGGTCGAGCCGATGGTTGATGCTCCTCCCCGTGCTCTCCCTGCTGGCGGGCGCCTTTTACTTCGCCGCGACGGCGGTCGCCGACGTCGTCCAGGGGTTTACCGCGCGCGGTCCGGAGGCGGTGACCCGGCTCGTACAGGCGCTGGATGCGAGCCTGCTCGCGGCCGTTTTCGTGATCTTCGCGCTCGGGCTTTACGAGCTCTTCCTCTCGCCGCTCGATGTAAAAAACGGGGTCTTTTCCCGGGTGCTCGAGGTCCTCGACCTCGACGACCTCAAGGCCAAGCTCGGCAAGGTCGTGATCATGCTCTTGGTGGTGAAGTTCTTCGAAAAGGTCCAGTTCCTCGAGCCCAAGACCCCCCTCGACGTGCTGATCTTCGCCGCCTCGATCGGTCTGCTCGCGGCGGCGCTCTGGCTGATCCGGGAGCGGGAGGGCTAGGTTTATATTCCGGCGCTCAGCTTCATTGACACCCAAAAGAAAAGAAGGTAGACTCGCAAATAGCAAGGGAGGCGTCAGCCTATGAAGAAACGCAAGAGCAAGCTTACCGCCGAGGAGCTCGAGAAGAAGCATCAGGTCGCCCTCAATACCTTCGTGCGCGAGGTCTGGGGGGAGATCCCCGCCGAGGCCGAGGTCAAACTCAAAAGCCTCAAGGCCTGGGGCTTCGATCTCGTCTTCGGGCTCCGGGGCGGCGAGGAGGCGGTCTTCGTCTCCGAGACCGAGAAGGGCCGCGAGGTCGGGGACGTCTACGAGGAGGCGGGGGAGACCTTCGAGATCCGCGAGATCGTGAAGGAGCTGCCCAAGGGGGCAAAGCTCTTGATCCGGGTCACGCTCGAGGAGCGCCGCGGGGTGATCCGCGCCTACTACCGTTCGGCCCGCGGCGAGGAGACCGAGCTCTTCGTGCTCCCGGCGGCCGAGCTTTTGCTCGCCTACTTCAAAAAGCGGGGCTTTGGCAAGCTGCTTGAGGCCTTCCACTCCTCGGGCCTTACCACCGAGTTCATCCAGAAAAACGGCGAGGCCGGCCGGGCCTACCCCTTCGAGGCGCTTCCCCCGAAGATGCGCCGGGCGCTCCGCGAGGCCCGGGACGTGCTCAGGAAATACGCCGGCGTGGGCCGCTTCACCCTGGTCTACTTCGGCAAAAACAAGGACGACGAGGACCGCTACGTGGTCACCTGGCTCCTTCCCACCATCCGGCTTTTCGACGTGGACGTGGCCGAGCACGTGGACAAGCTGCTCGCCGCGCTCGACTAAAGGAGGTTTGAAGATGGTCATCACCAAGAAACACGCGATCGCTCTGGAAAAGCTTCTGGCCGACGAGGAGGCGGGCAAGCCCTACACCCCGGTGGAGGAGGTGGACGAGGACACCTTCGACGAGCTCGAGATGATGGGGCTCGCCCGCTATCAGAGCCCGGTGAAGATCGTGCCCACCTACCTCGGGCGTGAGCTCGCCTATCTGCTCCGGGAGCTCTACCAGCAGGGGCCGAAGCCCTACGCCGAGGACGAGGAGGAGGTGGGCGGCGACCTGGTGATCCTCGAGGGCCGGGGCCTTGCGGCTCCTGAGGAATGGGAGGAGGGCTGGCGGTGGCTCGGCACCGAGGTGATCGCCATGCTGGACGCCGCCCATCGGGCCGGGCGCGTCGGCCCCAAGGCCGAGGGTCCCCTCATGGAGCGGGGGCTTGCGGTGCGGGTGCGCGACCGGGAGAAGAAGACCGAGTACCTCACCCTCTCCGACGCGGGGCGGCGGGTGCTCGAGCTCTACCGCGCCGCCGAGCCCGGGCTGGAGATCTCCGCCGAGCTCGCCGAGGTGATCCGCAAGGTGCCGGTGGGCCCGGCGCCGGCCTCCGAGCTCCCCACCGGGAGCCACGAGGAGCACATGCTCGAGGCGATGCGGCTCATCGCCTACTCGGTGCCGGCTTCCGACGTCTACGCCTTCACCGCGCTCGGGCAGGCGGTGAAGCGGGCGCTCATGCTCGGGGGGTTCGGCACCGGCGACGTGCTCACCTCCGATATCCTCTGGGCCCTCGCCGATTACGCCGACCGCGGCGAGGCCACCGAGGCGGCGCTCGCTACCTTGCAGGCGCTCGGCTACGTGGGCCCCTCGGGGGAGCTTCTTCCCGCCGGGGAGTGGGCGCTTGAAGCGCTCCGGCTCTACACCGAAGGGGCGCGGCCCGACGTGTGGTCGTTCGCCATCGAGGCCGAGGAGGCCGAGGTCCTGAAGACGATCGCCGCGCTCTGGCAAAAGGCCGAGCAAAACCCCGAGGAGGTCCCCACCTTCGAGCGGCTCCGCCGGGAGATGGTGGACCGCAAGGTCAAGGAATACAAGGCCCTGGTGGAAAAATACGGCCGCCGGCTCGACGAGCTCCCCAAGAAAAAGCAGGAGATCGCGAAGAAGTTCGCCGAGGCCAAGGACCTCGCCAAGTGGTACGAGGAGAACTTCGACCTCCGCGAGGCGCTCATGAGCCTCGAGTCCTTCCAGCTCGTCGAGAGCACGGTGGACGAGAAGGGCCGCGAGGTCTTCCGCCTCACCGAGCTCGGCGAGCAGGTCCGCGCCGACCAGGAGCGGGCCGAGCGCGACGTACCCTCGGTGGCGGTGAAGGCGATCACGATGACCCGGAAGACCTTTAGCGCCCCGGGGCTCGAGTGGTACCAGGCGGGCCGCGAGGCGGGGCTGCTCGGCACCGGCGAGCCCACCGAGTCGGGCTACCTCTACGCCCACCTCGCCGAGCACGTCCGGCGCAGCCCCCACCTCTCGAAGTACGAGCTCCTCGTCTTCCACAAGATCCCCGCCCGGGGCATGACCGAGGAGGAGCTCTACGAGGCGCTTCGGGGCAAGCTCGACCGCGAGCGAATCCGCTGGGCGCTGGAGAAACTCGAGGCCCGCCACCTGATCGAGATCCTCCCCGACGGCAACATCGTCGAGACCGAGGCGGGCGAGCTCCTCGACCGGGCGCTTGCGGGCGTGCCGGAGGGCTTTGGCAACCCGGTGACCCCGCTCGTGGTCCGGCTCCTCCGGGCGCTCCGCGAGGTGGGCACCCTCTACGTCAAGGAAAAGCGGGTGCGCATCCTGCCCCGGAACATCGAGGCCGCGATCCGGCGCTCGGGGCTTTCCAAGGAGGCCTGGGAGAACGCGATGGAGGCCGCCCGGGTCGCGGGCTTCGTGGGGCGGAACTCGGTGAACGAGGCGGGGCTTCTCGTGCTCGAGGTCGCCGAGAAGATGAACCCCGGCGAGGAGGTCCACGGCCTCGTCGAGGTCGTGGCCTAGCGTGGAAGGGGGGAGCATGCAGGCGGACGCGCTTAAAAAACTCGCCGAGGCCGGCCGTTTCGAGGAGCTCGCCCACGCCCTGGCCCAGGCCTTCCCGCGGGGCCTGGTGGGCGAGCGGGACGCCCTCGTCACCTTCCTGGTGAACCGGGTGGGCCTTGCCCACGCCGACGCGGTGCGGGTGGCCGACGCCCTTGAGGCTGCCGGCTACGCCCACCACCTGCCGGGGGAGCGGCCTCGCTGGATCTTCACCTCGAAGCCCGTGAGCCTCCGCGCGCTCATGCGGATGCTCGATGAGGAGTACGCCGAGTTCGTCGGCGAGGGCGACGAGGACCCCCGGGAGGAGGCGCTTCGCTTCATCGGAAGCCGCCTCGGGGTGGACCGGGAGGTGGCCGAGGAGATCCTCGAGGGGCTGGCCGCGGCCGGCTACGCCGAGGTCGCTTATCATGCGGAATCCGAGCGCGACCGCTACCTCTTCAAGTTCCCCGAGATCTTCGCCATGACCTACCGCGTGTAGTACCGGGAGGTTTCCCGTGGAGCTTTGGACCCAAAGCCCCCTGGCGAGCAGCCGGGGGGGCTTTCCCCGCGACGAAGAGGGCCGGGCGTATTTCCCCGGCCGGGACCTTAAGGAGGCGGTGCTCGCCGCCGCCTTCCTCTACGCTACCCGCAAGGACGAGGGCTTCAAGCGCCGGATCCGCGCCGCCCTCCTGGCCGAGCACCAGGACCTGAAGGCCCTTGCCCGCGCGCTCGAGGGCGAGCTTTTCGCCCGCTACCCCTTCCTCGAAAAGCTCGCGCCCCCCGAGCGGCTCTACCCCGAGGGCGAGGTGCGGCCGCGGCGGGTCCTGCTCGTCGACCTGAAGACCGGGGAGGTGGTGCGCGACGAGGAGATCGAGGTCTTCGAGGGGGTGCTCGCGCTTCCGTGGGAGCTAGGCGAGGCGGAGCGGAACTGGCTCTCGGCCGCCGGCCGCTCGATGGCCGAGGCGCTGGCGACGATGGAGCTCGAGCTCGTTCGCGAGCACCTGCCGGTGCTCGAGCCCTTCTACCAGGAGCTAAAAAGCCGCCGCCTCAAGGGGGCCACCTGGCCCCTGCGGGTGGGCTACTGGGGGGAGGACCCCTTTAGGGCGCGGCTACTTGCCTTCCGCCGGGTGCCCGAGGTGAAAAAAGCGCTTTCCCGCCACCGTTACCGGATCGAGCCCCGGCGGCTCCTCTACCTGCCGAAGGCGAAGGCCACCCTGGGCTGGGCCCAGGTGGTCTAGGACTGGGGCATCGCGGCGAGAAAGCGGCGGTAGGCCTCCAGAAGGGCGGGGTTTTCCCGGGGTACAAAGCGCGCTTCCGGGACCCCGTCCAACCCTTTGGCCCCCGCAAGGAAGGCAAGCCCCCGGGCGGTGGCCTCGAACGCCGCCGGGCGGTGGACGGGAATCCCCGATAGGTCGGCGAGCCGCTTGGCAAACCCGTCGAGGCGGGAAAGCCCCCCGGTGAGCCGGATCGCCCGGGGTGGCGGGAGATGCGCGGCCATCGCCTCGAGGTTCCTTACAAGCAGGAACACGATGCTTTCCACCACCGCCACCGCCCGCTCGGCGAGCGTCCCCTCGCCTAAAAACCGGCTTTCGAAGTCCGGGACCCAGTAGGGCGAGCCGAGCCCGCCTACGCCGTTCAAAAAGACGAGGGGAGAGGCGGGCATCGCCTTTAGCCAGCCGGGGAGCCGGGCCAAGAGCGCTTCTTCCGGGATTCCCTCTTCCCGGGCGAACCAGCTAAGCGCCGCCCCGGCGCCGTTCACCGTGCCCTCGAGCAGGTAGCGCGGCGCGCCGTCTGCGTAGAGGAGCCCGGCGAGCAGGCGGGGAGCCGCGACCCGGGTAGGCGTGGGCCGGAGGACGAAGGCGCCGGTCCCGGCGTTCGCGTAGGCCCAGTCCTCGGCCGGCTCGCCGTAGGCGAAGAGCGCCGCCTGCTGGTCGCCGGTCACCGCCCGAAGGGGGACGCCGAACGCCTCTCCGTATTCGTACCGGTTCGGCACCGCCCGGGGGAGCGGTTTTCCGGGGACGCCGAAGTGCTCGAGCAACCAGGGGTCCCAGTCGAGCCGGTCGAGGTTCAAAAGCTGGGTGCGCTGGGCGTTCGCGAGGTCGGCAAGCCCCTCGAAGCGGCCGGTGAGCCGCCCCGCGATCCAGGCCGCCATCGGCCCATAGGCGAGCCGTCCCGCTTCAAAGGCGGATCGCACCGCCGGCAGGTGCTCCAGGCACCAGCGGAGCTTCGTCGCCCCGTAGTGGGGCGAGAGGAAGAGCCCGGTTCGGGCGTGGACCTCCCCAGAAAGGGGCCGGAGGGCCTTGAGGTACGCGGCCCCCCGCCGGTCCTGCCAGCCGAGCACCGGGGCGAGCGGCCGGCCGGTCTCTCGGTCCCAGCAGGCGACGTTCGAGCGCTGGGTGGCGAGCGCCGCCGCCTCGACCCGGCCGGGGGCGTTCGCCAGGGCCTCCCGGGCGGCCTCATGCACCGAGCGAAAAAGCGCCTCGGCGTCGTACTCGAGCCGGTCGGGAGCGGGAACGCGCGGCACTACCCGCCGCTCGGCCCGCGCCACCACCCGCCCGGCTTCGTCAAATACGATCGCCCGGCTCGCGTGCCCGCCCTGGTCGAGGGCCAGAAAGTAGCGGGTTGGCACCCCTTGAGCCTAGGGCTTTTTGTAACGTATGAGCAAGCCTCCGCCAGGAGCGAAGCGGGCGAGAAACCGCGTTTCGCCGTCCTCGTACCGGCTTTCTAGGGGCTTCCAGCCTCCACTGGCAGGGTCGAAGATCGCGAGTTCCTTTGTCTGCCCGGGAAGGACCAGCGTGCTCTGGACTTCCTTTCTTCGATCTGGACTGACCAGCAAGGCGTAGCGTTCGGGTTGGTCCAAGCTTGCAAACTCGCCGAGCAAAAAGGCCCCGTTATTCGCGTGGATGGGAGCGCCCGCATCCTCGGTGCTGCCCGCGTAGAGGCTTTCCAGGGGGAGGAGCACCTCGCCGAAGGCGCGAATCTCGGGGTTGAGCGTTTTTAGTCGGTCGCGGATCGCCGGGCCTTCGGGGTTGCCCACGATGCCCCAATCGGTATCCCAATGAAACCAAACGATCGCCTTGGCCCCATAGGCGAGGGAAGCCATGGCTTCCCAGCGAAGTTCCCCCAAGGTTGGCGTTCGCCAGTCCAGCTCCTCGTGCGAGGTCCCGTTGGTCCCGATCGCTTGCAAAATGGTGCAAAACGGCACGCCAAACCGCTGGGAGTAGGTACGCATCAGCGCGAGTTCCTCAAGAAAGGCTTTTTCCTCGGTGCGGTCGTTGAAGTAAAAGTAGCGGTCGGTGCAAAGCAGATCCACCCCTACTGCCTTTAGGAAGTTCTCGAGGTATTCCGGGCTTCCCTCGTCGGGGGCGAAGTAGGGGAAGACGTCGGCGAAGGTGGGACGGTTGGGGTCTTGGATATGGATGCGCTCGACCACCTCGGCCAGGTTCTCAAACGCCCCGGGGTAGGGTTCGTCAACCAGGTAGTAGCCCTCAAGTAGGGGGTCGTCCCGGTGGCGGGCGATGCTTTTTTCCAGGGCCTTTAGACGCTCCGCCGGGACGGGGGGCGCGATCGCGCCGCTTTCGCCCCGTAAATAGGGGTCTTCGCCGATAAGGCTGGCCACGTCCAGGTAAAAACGGAGTCCATGGCTGTGCGCTTTTTCGATTAGCGGCGCTTCATCTCGGACCCAAAGCAGCTGTCGAAAGCCCGTATTCACATAGTCGGCAAGGAGCTCGTCCCGGTAGGGAGGTTCGCGCCAGGCGTAGGGTGGAGTGAAGGCGGTGAGAAGGAATCGCTTCGGGGTGCGCAGTTTCTCGACCACCGAAACCGTGATCGTCTGCTCCCCGCCGGTTCCTTTGAGCCTAAGCCGAGCTGGGCCAGGTCTTTGGAAGCGGATGGCCCAACGTACCCGCTGCGAACCGCCACCCGGTAAGCGCAGGCGAACTTCGCGTCGGCCGCTTATCAAGGTGGCGCCCGGTGGAAGATCGAGGTGGAGGGTGACCTGGGCGGTTTGGTTCTCGGGGTTTTGCACCCGAGCCCAGACCGCGGCCGCGCGGCCCGGGGGCACCGCGAGCCCGCGAGGCCCGAAAACCACTTTGGCCTCAGGTATACCCGCGCCCAACCTAAGCCCGCAGCCGGTCAGTCCTAGCAAAGCAGCGGCGGTCCAAGCCAGTCGCCAACTCCCAAATAGCTCCATTTTCAGATTATATCCAACCACTTCCGGGCCCTGCATCGATCACTGCTTCGGCGAGTTTTATCAGCCGTTTTCCCTTTCTGTGTAAGCGGTCCTGCACGATCCAAGGACTTTCGTTTTTCAATCCTCACCGGCCCGAAAGGGCCGGTGCTGCCTTAATCTTCTTTGGGTGTTAGCTATGCCCGCTCCTAAGGTAAACCCGGCATGGGCAGAGGGTGGGTT
>CAYYAB010000010.1:0-30122 GCA_964469895.1 uncultured bacterium
TTTATCCCCCGATTTCCTCCAGCGCCCCGAGCTTCCGAAGCGCGTCGCGGACCGCGGCCAGGAGCCCAAGGCGGCTTTTCCTCAAGGCCTCGTCCTCGACCATGACCAAGACCCGATCGAGGAAGGCGTCGAGGGTGTCCTTGAAGGCGGCGAGCTCGGCGAGGACCTCGGCGAGGCGTTCGGTGGGGGCAGGGGGGAGGGGGGCGGCCGGGTCCCAGGGCGGGAGGAGCTCGGCGCCGAGCTCGAGCAAGCGCTCGGTGGCGGCCTCGACCTGGGGCAGGGCGGCAAATAGCGCCTTCTCCTCGGGTTCCTGGAGACGGTCGGGGTCGGGCCGGGCGTCTCTGCCGGCTTCCCGGGCGAGGTTGGCGGCGCGCTTATAGAGCAGGAAGAGGTCGGTAAAGCGGGGGTCGTGCATCAAAAGGCGGAGCAGGTAGGCCCGGAGCATGACCCCGTACACGGTGGCGCTCGCTGCCCGGGCGGCGCGGACGCTTTGGACCGGAAGGCCGGCGGCGACTAGAAGGTTCTCGAGCCGCTCCCAGGTGAAGGCCTCGGCCTCGCTGCGGGCTCTTTCGGTGATCTCGAGCCCGTGTTCCCGATAGGCTTCTCCGGCGGCCTCGAAGACCCGGGAAAGAGCGAGCGGGTAGCCCCGGGCCCCAAGCACCCGCACCATAGCGAAGGCGGCGCGGCGGAGGCCGAAGGGGTCGGCCGAGCCCTTCGGGCGCTTTCCGAGCTGGAAAAAGCCGAGCAGGGTGTCGGCCTTGTCGGCAATCGCGAGCACCGCACCCTCGTGGGTCTTTGGCAGGGGGCCGGTGGCCCCTTCGGGCCGGGGGGCGTCCTCGAGGGCCTGGGCGAGGGGCTCGGGGTAGCCCTCGGCGAGGGCGTAGCGCTTCGCCATCGTGCCCTCGAGCTCCGGGAACTCGTAGACCATCTGGGTGGCGAGGTCGGCGAAGACGAGCTCCCCGGCCTCCTCGACGAGCGTGGGGTCCGCCGGGGTCTCGGGGGCAAGCAAAAGGGCGGCTTTCGCCACCCGCAGGGCCTTATCCCACATCGTCCCCAGGCCCTTGGCGAAGACCATGCCTTTTAGCCCCTCGCGGTGGACCTTCAGGGGTTTTTTGCGGTCTGCGCGCCAGAAGAAGACGGCGTCGTCCAGGCGCCCCTTTAAGACTCCTTCATAGCCTTCTCGGATCAGGGCAAGGTCCGCTTCGTTGTTGCTGATCCCGACGAAGCGCGGGGCGAGCCGTCCGCCCGGGTGCTTCACCGGGAAGAAGCGCTGGTGGTGGATCATCACGGTGGCGAGCACCTCGTCGGGGAGCTCGAGGTAGCCCTCGTCGAACGTGCCCATCACCGCCACCGGCCACTCCACGAGGTCGGTGACCTCCTCGAGGAGTTCCTCGGGGAGCACTACCTCCAAGCCTTCGCTGGTCGCCAGGGTGCTGGCCTCGAAGACGATGCGCTCCTTTCGGGTCTCGCGGCGGGGGACGACCTTGGCCCGGCTCAGCACCTCCTCGTAGGCTTCCGGGGCCTGGATCTCGAAGGTTTGGGGGGCGAGGAGCCGATGGCCCAAGGTGCGGTTTCCGGCGATCAGGCCGAAGGCGCCCACGGGCAGGACCTCGCCGTCGAGGAGCGCGACCAGCCAGCGCACCGGCCGCACGAAGGGGCCCTCGCCCTTGCCCCAGCGCATCCTGCGCTCGGCGGGCAGGCCGGCGACGACCCGGGAGAGCACCTCGGGCAGGACCTCGCGGGTGGGGCGGCCCTCCTCCACCACCCGGGCGAAGACGTAAGGGCCACGACCCGTTTCCTTCACGAAGAGGGCCTCCACCGGCACGCCCACGCTCTTCGCGAAACCCGTGGCCGCCGGGGTGGGCTTTCCATCCCGGAAGGCGGCGGCGGCCGGCGGGCCCTTTCGCTCCTCCTCAAGCCGCGCCTGGCGTTCGGCGAGCCCCGAAACCCGCGCTGCGAGCCGGCGGGGGGTGGCGAAGGTCTCGATCTGCTCGAAGGCGACGCGGGCGCGGGTCAAGGCGTCGGCGAGCGCTTTCCCGAGGGCGGCCTCGCCCTCGGGCACGTACCAGGCGGGCAGTTCCTCGGTGCCGATCTCAAGCAAGAGCTTCACGGCGCTCCTCCTCGAACTTCTCGAGGTAAGCCCGGGCGGCCCGCTCGGCGAGCCGCCGCACCCGCTGCACGTAGGCCTGGCGTTCGGCGTGGGAAAGGGCCCCACGGGCGTCGAGCAGGTTGAAGGTGTGGGAGGCCTTCATCACGAACTCGTAGCCGGGGTAGACGAGCCCGGATTCAAGAAGCCTTTCTGCCTCCTCCTCGTAGTCGTCGAACCAGCGGCGGAGCTTTTCCACGTTCGCTTCTTCGAAGTTGTAGCGGCAGTGTTCCACCTCGAAGTCGCGCCTAAGGTCGCCGATCGTTACCCCGGGGGCGTACTCAACATCGAAGGCGTGGTTCTTCTTCTGGAGGTACATGGCGATGCGCTCGAGCCCATAGGTAATCTCCACGCTGATCGGGTTTAAGTCCACGCCCCCCACCTGCTGAAAGTAGGTGAACTGGGTGATCTCCATCCCATCCAGCCAGACCTCCCAGCCGAGCCCCCAGGCCCCGAGCGTGGGGGACTCCCAGTTGTCCTCGACGAAGCGGATATCGTGGACCTTGGGATCGATACCCAGCGCCTCGAGGCTTTTCAGGTAGATCTCCTGTACGTCGGACGGGGAGGGCTTTAGGATCACCTGGTACTGCCAGTAGTACTGGAACCGGTAGGGATTTTCCCCGTAGCGTCCGTCCTGGGGACGCCGGGAAGGGGCGACGTAGGCCACCTTCCAGGGGCGCTTCCCGAGCGCGCCGAAGAAGGTTGCGGGGTAGAAGGTGCCGGCCCCGACCTCGATGTCGTAGGGCTCGGTGATGACGCAGCCCTCCTTGTCCCAGAATGCGTGCAGCGCGAGGACCAGGTTTTGTAATCGCATGCCTCCCCCTCGTTTGGTGAGCCGGGGCAGATTCGCCCCCGGAAAAAGCGCCGATACTATATCATGGACGTAAGGCGAGGACGGTCCGGATTCATGGTGCGAAAGGGGTTTTTGCGTTGAACAGGTACGACGATCGCGCGAGGCTGGTCTTCCACTACGCGAGGGAGGAGGGGAGCCGGCTCGGCCACTCGATGATCGGCCCCGAGCACCTACTCCTCGGCCTGATGCGCGAGGGCGGGACCGCCGCCAAGATCCTCGCGGAGTACGGCGCCAACCTCGAGGTCATGCGCCGCATGGTCGAGGAGCTGGTGGGACGGGGTGAGGGGAGCCGCGCCGGCGAGCCCCCGGCGATCACCCCCCGGGCCCGCCGGGTGATGGAGCTCGCCGCCGCCGAGGCCCGCAACATGGGGAGCCCGGTGATCGGCACCGAGCACATCCTGCTCGGGATCATCCGTGAGGGCGACGGGGTCGCGTACCGCATCCTCACCCACTTCGCCAAGGACGTGGACGCGATCCGCTGGCGGGTGCTGGCGAACGCCGAGTCCGGCAACCAGGCCAAGGAAAAGGCCCAGCAAACCCCTTTCCTGGACGAGTACGGGCGGGACCTGACCAAGGAGGCCCGCGAGGGCCGGCTCGACCCGGTGATCGGCCGCACCGAGGAGATCAACCGGGTGATCCAGATCCTCGCCCGCCGGACCAAGAACAACCCCGTCCTGGTCGGCGATCCCGGCGTGGGCAAGACGGCGATCGTGGAAGGGCTCGCGCAGGCGATCGTCGAGGGGCGGGTCCCCCCGGTGCTCCGGGGCGCCCGGGTGGTGCAGATCGACCTCGCCGGGGTGGTGGCCGGTACCAAGTACCGCGGCGAGTTCGAAGAGCGGCTCCGCCAGATCATCGAGGAGCTCAAGAACGCGAAGGTCATCGCCTTCATCGACGAGCTCCACACCCTAATCGGGGCCGGCGGCGCCGAGGGGACGCTGGACGCGGCCAACATCCTGAAGCCCCCGCTCTCCCGCGGGGAGATCCAGGTGATCGGCGCCACCACCACCGGGGAGTACCACCGCTACATCGAGAAGGACGCCGCGCTCGAGCGCCGCTTCCAGCCGGTGATCGTGCTCGAGCCGAGCCCGGAGGAGACCCTTGAGATCTTAAAGGGACTCCGTCCCCGCTACGAGGCCCACCACGGGGTGGCGATCCCCGACGAGATCCTCGACCTCTCGGTCAAGGTGGGGATCCGGAGCCTCCCCGGCCGCAACTTCCCGGACAAAGCGATCGACCTGATCGACGAGGCCGCGAGCCGGGTGCGTCTGAACGCCTCGCTCGGCCTGCCGGTGGCCGAGGACGAGGACGGCACCCCGGTGGTGACCCGGGAGGATATCGAGAGCGTGGTGGACTCCTGGGGCGGGGTCTACGTGGACGACCGCGACGACGAGAAGCTTTTGAACCTCGAGGAGGAGCTCAAAAAGCGGGTCGTCGGCCAGGAGGAGGCGGTTCGGGCGCTGGCGAGCGCGCTCCGGCGTTCCCGGGTGGGGCTCGGGGGCCGCACCCGGGTGGCCGCCTCCTTCCTCTTCGTCGGGCCCTCGGGGGTGGGGAAGACCCAACTCGCGAAGGCCCTCGCCGAGGTGCTCTTCGGCTCCGAGCGGGCGCTCGTGCGCTTCGACATGAGCGAGTTCGCCGAGCCCCACTCGATCTCCAAGCTGATCGGGGCACCGCCCGGATACGTGGGCTACGAGCAGGGCGGACGGCTCACCGAGGCGATTCGCCGCCAGCCCTTTAGCGTCGTTCTGCTCGACGAGATCGAGAAGGCCCACCCGGATATCTACAACACCTTCCTCCAGGTCCTGGACGAAGGGCGCCTCACCGACGGCCTCGGGCGCACGGTGGACTTCCGCCGGGTGATCCTGATCATGACCTCGAATACCGGCTTCAACGTCGGGCCTGGGATCGGGTTCACCGGCACCGAGGTGGACACCGACTCCCCGCTCAAGGCGCTCTTTACCCCGGAGTTCTTGGACCGGCTCGACGAGGTCATCCGCTTCCGCCCGCTCACCGAGGCGGAGCTCGTTCGGATCGCCGGCATGATGCTCAAGGAGATCGAGGAGGAGATGGCCGGGCGCGAGGTCTACGTGCGGTTTGCCCCCGAGGTCGCCGAGTGGGTGGTGGCCCACGCCGAGAAGACCGGCTCCGCCCGCCAGCTCAGGGGCGTAATCCGGGAGCGGGTCGAGGACCCCCTCTCGCTCGAAGTTCTGAAAAATCCCACGGCCCGGATCTTTGTTCGGGTCGAGGACGGCGAACTCCGCTTCGAAGAGGAGCTTAGCCTCGTCTAGTGGCGCGTTCGGCCCGTTACGTCTGCGTCGAGTGCGGCTATAAGACCGCGAAACCCCTTGGGCGCTGCCCCTCCTGCGGCGCCTGGGGGAGCTTTAAGGAGGAGGCGCCCGAGGCCAAAAGGGCGGGGGTGCCCGCGACGCAGGCCGCGGTGATCCCCCTCAAGGCGGTCTCCGAGGCCGCCGAGGAGCGGATCTCCACCGGGTTTGCCGAGGCCGACCGGGTGACCGGCGGCGGCTTCGTCGCCGGCGAGGTGGTGCTCCTCGGCGGCGAGCCCGGGGTGGGGAAGAGCACGCTTCTTTTGGAGATCGCGGACCGGCTGCTCGCGCGCGGGGAGCGGGTGCTCTACGTCGCCGGCGAGGAGTCGCCGGGGCAGATCAAGCAGCGGGCCCGGCGGCTTGGGGTGCGCGGGGAGCTCGAGCTCGTACGCGAGACCCGGCTTGAACCCCTACTCGCCCTCCTGGAAGCCGAACGTCCGAGGGCGGTTTTCGTGGACTCGATTCAGACGATCGAAGCGGAAGGCGCTCCCGGCTCACTGGTTGCCGTCCGTAACGCAACCCAGGCCCTCACCCGCCTGGCCAAGGCTACCGGCAGCGTGGTGGTGCTCGTCGGCCACGTCACCAAGGAGGGCACGGTGGCCGGTCCCAAGACGATCGAGCACGTGGTGGACGCGACCCTCTATCTCGAGACCGCCGGGCTCTTTCGGGTGCTGAGAAGCCAGAAGAATCGCTTCGGCCCGGTGGGCGAGGTGGGGGTCTTCCGCATGGAGGAGCGGGGCCTCGTCGAGGTGCGAAACCCCTCCGAGGCCTTCCTCGCCGAGCGGCCGGTGGGCGTTCCGGGAAGCGTGGTGGGGATCGCCCTCGCCGGGGAGCGGCCGATGTTGCTCGAGGTGCAGGCCCTTGCCGCCCGCTCGCCGTATGCCGCTCCCAAGCGGGTGGTCCAGGGCCTCGACCCCCGGCGGGTGGACGTGGCGCTCGCGGTGGTGGAGCGAAGGCTCGGGCTCCGGCTCGGCCAGCTCGACGTCTACGTCAACCTCGCCGGAGGGATGCGGGTCGCCGATCCCGGGCTCGACCTCGCGGTGGTGCTCGCGGTCTATTCGGCGGTGGTGCAGCGGCCGCTCCCTGAGGACCTCGCGGTGGTGGGGGAGGTGGGGCTCGCCGGCGAGATCCGGAGCGTTCCCGCCCTGGAGCGGAGGCTTTCCGAGGCGGAACGGGCCGGCTTTTCCCGCGTGCTCGCCCCGGGGCTGGTTAAAAGCATTGAGCAAGCGGTAGAAAGCGCGCGTTTTAACGGTTAGGCTTGAACCATGCGGACCGCGGTTCAGGCGGCGACCCTCGCCGGATTCGGCTATCTGGGTTACCGCCTGGGCCTTTGGCTTCTCGCCGAATACCAGGTTTCGCCGCTCAACGTCCTCTACCTCACCCTGGTCGGGCTGCTCACCGCGATCTTGGTGGGTCCGAGGCTCGCCTACCTGGTTGAACGTACGGTCCACGCCTGGCGGCGAATCCCCCCGGAAATCCCCCTTGCGGTCGTCACCGGCAGTCTGATCGCCCTGATCGCGGCGGTGTTGCTTACCACCTTGCTGGCGCAGGTCCCGGGTTTTCGCTGGTACCACTCCCTCTTTCTGGCCCTGGTTTTGATTGCGGTCTTCTCCGCGGTGGCAGTGGCCAACCGGCACCTTTTTCGCCGGGCGGTGGCGGAAACCGGTCCCCAGGGCGGGAAGGTTCTCGATACCTCGGTGCTGATCGACGGCCGGGTGGCCGAGGTGATGGAGCTCGGCTTCCTCGAGGGGCCGGTTTTTGTGCCGGACTTTGTTCTGAAAGAGCTGCAGGGTCTCGCCGATAGCAGCGATCCCCTTTCCCGGGCCAAGGGGCGGCGGGGGCTTGAGACCTTGGCGCGGCTCGGCGAGCTCGGGGTGCGGGTCCTTGACACGAGCCTTTCCGGGGAGGTGGACGACGCGCTCTTAAAGCTCGCCCGCGCCCGGGGCATGGCGATCGTCTCCAACGACTCCGCGCTCCTTTCCCTGGCCAAGGTCTACGGGGTCCCTGGGCTTTCGATCCACGCCCTGGCCCACGCGCTCAAGGCCCCCTACCAGCCGGGGCAGGCGATCCGGGTCAAGATCCAAAAGCTCGGCAAGGAGCCGGGCCAGGGGGTGGGCTACCTCGAGGACGGCACCATGGTGGTGGTCGAGCGGGCCGCCGAGCATCGCGGGGAGTGGGTCGAGGCGGTGGTCACCCAGGTGATCCAGACCCAGCTCGGGAAGATGGTCTTCGCCCGCAAGCGCTAGGGGCATTGGGCCCCTACCCGAGCGGTATAATCCGCTTCGGCAAAAGGAGGTGGGCGTTGAAGCTCCACGAGTATCAAGCCAAGGAGATTCTCGCGAAATACGGGATCCCGGTTCCCCCGGGCAAGGTGGCCTTCACCCCGGAGGAGGCCCGCGAGATCGCCCGCGAGATCGGCAAGCGGGTGGTGATCAAGGCCCAGGTCCACGTCGGGGGCCGGGGCAAGGCGGGGGGCGTCAAGCTGGCGGACACCCCCGCCGAGGCCGAGGAGGTGGCGAAGAAGATCCTCGGCATGAACATCAAGGGCCTTACCGTCAAAAAGGTCCTGGTGGCCGAAGCCGCCGAGATCGCCAAGGAGTACTACGCCGGGCTGATCCTCGACCGCTCCTCGCAGCGAGTGGTGATGATGGTGAGCCGCGAGGGGGGCGTGGACATCGAGGAGGTGGCCCGGGAAAACCCCGAGGCGATCGTCAAGTACCCGATCGACCCCGATAAAGGCCTCCGCCCCTTTGAAGCGCGGCAGATCGTCTTGGACGCGGGGCTTCTCGGCAACCTCAACAAGCTCGCCGACGTGCTGGTCAAGCTCTACCAGGCCTACGTCGGGGTGGACGCCTTCCTTGCCGAGATCAACCCTCTGGTGGTCACCGAAAGCGGCGAGATCATCGCGGTCGACGCGAAGATCGACCTCGATGACAACGCGCTCTTCCGCCACCCCGACCTCGCCAAGCTCCGCGAGGTGGAGGCCGAGCATCCCCTCGAGATCGAGGCCCAGAACTACGGCTTCGCCTACGTCAAGCTGAGCGGCAACATCGGCATCTTGGGGAACGGCGCCGGACTCGTGATGTACACCCTTGACCTCGTCAACCGGGTCGGCGGCAAGCCGGCGAACTTCCTCGATATCGGCGGCGGGGCCAAGGCCGACGTGGTCTATAACGCCCTCAAACTCCTGTCCAAGGACCCCGACGTCAAAGGGATCTTTATCAACATCTTCGGTGGCATCACCCGCGCTGACGAGGTGGCGAAGGGCGTGATCCAGGCCCTCGAGGAAGGGATCGTTAAGGTTCCCGTGGTAATGCGGGTGGCCGGTACTGCGGAGGAAGAGGCGAAGAAGCTCCTCGAGGGCAAGCCGGTCTACATGTACCCGACCTCGATCGAGGCCGCGAAGGCGATCGTCGCCATGGTGGAGGGCAAGAAATGATTCTGATCGACCGAAACACCCGCGTCCTGGTGCAGGGCATCACCGGCCGCGAGGGCTCCTTCCACACCCGCCAGATGCTCGACTACGGCACCAAGGTGGTGGCCGGCGTCACCCCGGGCAAGGGCGGCCAGGAGGTCCACGGGGTGCCGGTCTACCACTCGGTGAAGGAGGCCCTCAAAGAGCACGAGGTCGACGCCTCGATCATCTTCGTGCCCGCCTTCGCCGCCGCCGACGCCGCGCTCGAGGCCGCCCACGCGGGGATCCCCTTGGTGGTGCTCATCACCGAGGGAATCCCCACCCTGGACATGGTCCAGGCGGTCAAGGAGATCAAGGACCTTGGCGTCCGCCTAATCGGCGGCAACTGCCCCGGGCTGATCTCGGCGGAGGAGTCGAAGATCGGCATCATGCCCGGCCATGTCTTCAAGCGGGGCAAGGTGGGGATCATCAGCCGCTCGGGCACCCTCACCTACGAGGCCGCCGCTGCCCTTTCGGAAGCTGGCATCGGAACCACCACCACGGTGGGGATCGGCGGCGACCCCATCATCGGCACTACCTTCAAGGACCTCCTGCCGCTTTTCAACGAGGACCCCGAGACCGAGGCGGTGGTGGTGATCGGCGAGATCGGCGGCTCCGACGAGGAGGAGGCCGCGGCCTGGATCAAAGAACACATGAAGAAGCCGGTGGTGGCCTTCATCTCCGGCCGTAGCGCCCCTAAGGGCAAGCGCATGGGCCACGCCGGCGCCATCATCATGGGGGACGTGGGCACCCCCGAGTCCAAGGTCAAGGCCTTCCAGGAGGCCGGTGTGCCGATCGCCGAGACCATCGACGAGATCGTGGAGCTGGTGAAAGAAGCGCTCGGTTAGTCCGGGCAAGGAAAACGGGGGCGGCCTCGGCCGCCCCTGTTTACTTTTGCTCAAGCGCTCGTTTGAGCGCCTGGTAGCGGTGTTTGATCGAAGGGTGATCGTAGAGGAGCGTCTCGATCCAGGCGGGCGGGTCGGGGTCTTCGAAGTTTTGCTGGGAAAGTACCAAAAAGCTCCGCTCGAAGGCATCGAGGTCGGGGACCAGCCGGATCGCGAAGCGGTCGGCGGCGTACTCCTGGGTTCGTACCAGGTGGTTCATCGCGAGCCGGCCCAGGACGAAGGCGAGCTGGGTGCCCAGGTAGAAAAGGGGGAAGCGAAGAAGCGTCGGCGTGCCCACCAGGACGTAGCCCGCGAGCAGCGCAAGGTAGAGCAAGGCCGCGAAGGCGAAGAGCCCGCGCTGGTTGTCCCGGTGCTGAACGTGCCCTAGCTCGTGGGCCACCACGAAGGAAAGCGCCTTCGGATCGAGTGCTTCGAGCAGGGTGTCGGTGAAGACCACCTCGTAGCCGCCCACCTTTGGAATAACGCCGGCGTTCCCCCGACTCGTCTTCTCCCCGGCCCGGAGGCGAAAAACGCCCCGGAAGGGGACACCGGCGCGCTCGAAGAGCGCCCGGAGGCGGGCGGTGAGGGCTTCGTCCTCCAGCGGCTCGGCCCTGAACTCAAGGCGCAAAAGGAGAGGCTGGAGGGCGTAGAGCAGCCCGGCAAAGGCGGCGACCAAGGCAAGGAAGATTCCCGGCGCTGCCTGGGGCCAGGCTCGCATCACCGCGTAGGCCCCGCCGAAGAGCAGCGTCATCAGGGCGACTTGGACCGCGCCCTGCTTCAGTAGATCGAGCAGCCAGCCGGAGAAGGGCTGGCGGTTCGTGCCCAGCCGGAGCTCCACCCACCGGGAGAAGTAGTCCAGGGGGAGGTTGAAGAGCGTCTGTCCGAGGAAGAAGGCCAGGGCATAAAGCCAGGGATTCCCCCCGACGCGCTCGGCGAGCTTGGGGCCGAGCGGGGTGAGTGCCCAGAGCGCGACGTAGAGCAGCATGAAGGCGAGCTCGAGCGCCATTCCAAGGACCCGCATCCGGGTCTGCCAGCGGGCTTTCTTAAGGCCTTCCTCGCCAAGCTTCTCGTAGATCCGTTTGAGAAAGTCCATCACACCCCGAGATGGCGTTTCAAAAACGCTTCCGCCCGACGGAAGAAGTCGAGCCGGTTTTCAAAGCGCACGAAACCGTGGCCCTCATCGGGGTACTCGACGTACTCCACCGGCTTGCCCCGCTTTCTTAATGCCTCGACGATCTGGAGGCTCTCCTCCCGCTTCACCCGGGGGTCGTTCTTTCCCTGGCCGATGAGCAGGGGGGCCTCGATCCGGTCGGCGGAGAAAAGCGGCGAGCGCTCCCGCAAAAGCTCCCGGTCCTTTTCGGGATGGCCGACCCGGTGGTAAAGAAGCGCGAGCATCGGCTTCCAGTAGGGCGGGATGCTCTCGAGAAAGGTAAAGAGGTTGGAGGGACCGACGAGGTCCACCCCGGCGGCGTAGAGCTCTGGAGTAAAGGCGAGTCCGGCGAGGGTGGCGTAGCCGCCGTAGGAGGCGCCCATGATCGCGACGCGTTTGGGGTCGGCGATGCCCTTTTCGACGAGCCAGCGCACCCCGTCGGTGAGGTCGTCCTGCATCTTGCCGCCCCACTCCTTGTTGCCGGCGTTCAGGTGGTCCTTTCCGTAGCCGGTCGAACCCCGGAAGTTGGGTTGGAGCACGGCGAAACCGCGGTTTGCGAGCCACTGGGCCCAGGGGTCAAAGCCCCAGGCGTCCCGCCACCAGGGGCCGCCGTGGGGGAGGATCACCGCCGGGAGGTTTTTCGCTTCCTTCCCCGGGGGTAGGGTGAGGTAGGCCTCGATCGTCCGGCCGTCCCGGGCGCGGTAGCGAACGGGGCGGGTTTCGGCGAGCGCGTAGTCGAGCAACGCGGGGTGGGCTTCGCCGATGAGGGTGAGGGTCTTTTCTCCCCGGTCGTAAAGCCAGTAGCGGCCGGGGCGGTCGTCGTCGGTTTCGTAGACGACCCAGGTGCGGTCCTCGAGGTCGCGGGAGCCGAGGTAGAAGTCGCCCTCGAGCTCAGCGGCGAGCCGCTCGAAATCGGGCTTTAGCGCCTTGTCCAGCACGATCCAGGAAAGCCGCTCCCGCATTACCCCCACCGCCTCGGGGGCGCGCTTTTTCGGGTGGAAGAGGAAGGTCTCGCCGTAGGAGGTGAACGGGGTGAGGTCGTACTCGGGGTCCTCCGCGAGCAGGGTCTCTTCGCCGGTTGTTAGGTTCTTTCGGACCAGCGCGGCGGTGTTCCGGCCGATCGAGGAGAAGAGGTAGAGGTCGTCGCCCCGGACGGTGAGGGGCCGGGTGGTGAGGTCGTCCTCGAGGCTCCAGAAAAGGAAGGGTTTCCACGCGCCCTCCTCGTAGACGAGGAGCTCGCCCCCGCCCTCCTCGGTCTGGCGGTAGGCGGCGCGGGGGCGGAGCCGTTCGTCGGCGAGGATCTGGACGAAGCCGGGGTTTTCGAGCACCCGGGTGCGCTCGCCGGTCCTCGCGTTCACCCGGTAGAGGTCGTGGAAGCGGGGGTCGCGGTCGTTCAGGGCGACCAGGATCTCGTCCGGGTATTCGGGGCTGACCCTTGTGGGACGGGCCTGGACCCCCTCGCCCGGGGTCAAGAGCAGGGGCTCGCCACCCTCGGGGCTCACCCGGTAGAGCCGCCAGTTCTCGTCGCCGTCCTTGTCCTGGACGTAGACGAGGTCGCCGTTATAGAGCCAGCCGTGATAGAGGATCCCGCGACCGGTGTCCTTCGTGACCGGGCGGGTCTCGCCGGTCTTAAGGTCGCGGACGAAGACGTTCTTCACCCCCTCGAGGGGGGCGATGTAGGCGAGCCGGGTGCCGTCCGGGCTGAGTTGCACCTGGGAGAGCGCCGGGTCGGCGAAGAGTTCTTCCAGCGGTATTTGCGCCATGCTCCAGTTTATCCCTATGCTTTTTAGGCCATGCGCCTAAATGCCCTGGTCGCTTTCCGGAACCGCCCGGCGGTGGTCAAGGCGGTGGGCGAGCGGATCCACATCCTCACCGAGTCGGGAGAGAAAAGGGTTCGGGAAAAGGACCTGTTCCTTTTGCACCCGGGTCCGGCCGAGCTTCCGCTGGCGTCGGTGCCGGCGCCGGACCTTGCTGAGGTTTACGAGGTGCTCGAGGGGGAGCCGCCCCTTTCCTTTTCGGACTTCCTGGCGCTGGTCTTCCCCGAGGCCAGCCCCGCCGAGGCCTGGGCGCTTTACCGGGCGCTGCTCGAGACCCCCTGGTTTCGCCTGGAGGCGGGGCGCGTCGTCCCCCGTCCCCGGGCGGAGGCCGAGCGCCTGCTCGCCAGGGCCGCCCGTGAGGCGGCCGAGCGGGCCCGGTTTGCGGCCGCGATCGAGCGCTTTCGCGAGGGGCGTTTTTCCGAGGAGGACCGGGCCCTGCTCGCCGAGGTCGAGCGGCTTGCCCTGGGGCGGGCGAAGGGCTCTGGGGTCCTGCGGGCGCTCGGGCGAAAAGAGACGCCCGAGGAGGCCCACGCGCTCTTGCTCGAGCTCGGCTACTGGTCGCCTTATGTGAACCCTTACCCGGCCCGTTTCCGGCTTCCGGTCGAGCCGCCTCAGGTTCCTTGGGAGGCCCCCGACGACGAGGGCCGGGTGGACCTCACCGATCTTCCCGCCTACGCCATCGACGACGACCCCGCCTCCGGCGACGCCGACGACGCGATCGCCTGTCGGGAGGGCGAGATCCTCGTGCACGTCGCCGACGTGGCCGCCTGGGTCGCGCCGGACTCGGCGGTGGACCGCGCTGCCCGGGAGCGGGGGAGCGCGCTCTATCTCCCCGAGCGGGTGGTGCCCATGCTCCCGGAAGGGCTCGTGGAGGCGGCGGCGCTGGGGCGCGGCGAGCAGAGCCGCGCGCTCACCTTCGCCTTCCGGCTGGAGGGGGGCGAGCCCCTCGCCGTGCGGGTTTTTCCCTCCTGGGTGCGGATCGAGCGGCTTTCCTACCGGGAGGCGGAGGAAAGGCTCGGGGAGCTGCCCTTTTCCGGGCTCCTCGAGCGCGCCGAGGCTTTTTATCAAAGGCGGCTTGAAAACGGCGCCCTCGACCTCGCGCTTCCCGAGGTGAAGGTGCGGGTGGAGGCGGGCCGGGTGGAGATTCGGCCGCTCTCTCCTTACCGCTCGCGCTTTCTGGTCCGGGAGCTGATGCTCGCGGCGGGGGAGGCCGCCGCCCGCTACGCCGGGGAGCGGGGCATTCCCTTCCCCTATGCCACCCAGGAGAAAAGACCCTTTGAGGGTCCGCTTCCCGAGGATCCGCTTGCGAGGAGCTACGCGGCCCGGCGATTGCTTACCCGGACCACCTACCGGAAGACCGCGCTATTGCACGCGGGGCTTGGGCTTTCCGCCTACGCCCAGGTGACGAGTCCGCTGCGGCGCTACCTCGACCTGGTGGCCCATCAGCAGCTCCGGGCGCACCTTAAGGGGCGCGCGCCGCTTGCTGCCGAGGCGGTGCTCGAGCGGGTGGGCCAGGCCGAGGCGGTGGCCGACGCGGTGCGCTCGGCCGAGCGCGCTTCCCGCACCCACTTCAAGCTGGTTTGGCTGCTGGAGCGACCGGACTACGTTGCCGAGGGGGTGGTGGTGGAGCTCCGGGGGAGCCGGGCGGTCTTCTTTCTTCCCGAGCTCGCCCTCGAGGCCTCCCTGGCGCGGGTGGGCGACGAGCGGATCGGGGCGCGGTTTCCCCTTCGTCTCGCGAGCGTGGACCTGCCGCGGCTTTCGGCCGCGTTCTCCCGAGCTTAAAAGCCAAAACCCAGCGAGAGGCCCCGGTCCGCGCGGTAGCCGAGGCGAAGCTCGGGGGTAAAGGGCAGGTAGTAGCGGAAGGCGAGGTGGGCTTTTAGGGCGAGCTCCATTCCCCAGGTGGGCTCGGTTCCCGGCGCGAAAAGGAGCCCGGCCCGGGGGCGGAGCTCGAGGTGGGAGAGGTAGAAAAGCCCGTCGCCCAGGAAGGCGTCGAGGACGAGGTTTCGCCGAAGGCCTAGAAACACCGCGCCTCGCGGGCCCGGGCCGAGCCAGAAGCCGGGGGCGTTTTCCCCGAAGGCAAACCCCGCGATCAGCCCTTCCCGGGTTCGGGCTTCCAGGCGGAGGGCGCCGGAAAAGCCCTCCAGGTAGCCTGCCTCGAGGCGAAGGAAGGTCCCCTCGCGGGCCTCGCCCCAGACCCGGTCGCGCCCGAGGGCGCGGGCCCTTGCGAGCGCGAGCGAGAAGCCGAGGTAGGGCGCGCCCGAGACCGCCCCGCCGGAAAGCGCCAGGGTTCCGGTGGTGCGGCCCGCGAGGAAGCGACGGGCGTAGCCGAGCACGGCCGCCGGACGGCCGCCGGAGTAGGTGAGCTCGAGCCCATAGCGCTCCGGCGCGAGGCCAAAGCGCGGGGTGTAACCGGCGGAGAAAACGAGGGCCGCGCGCTCGAGGTCGGTGTTCGCCGCCAGGAGCCAGTCGAGCTCCCCGGCGTCGTCGACCCCGAGGGTGAGGGCTCCGAGGGGGGCGAGCGGCAGCCAGCCGACGGGGGCGAGGCTGGGAAGCGGGTCATAGGTCCGGGTACGGGGTTTCGCATCGGGGAGGGCGGGGGCCGGGAGCGGCGGGGCAGGGGCGCGGGCCGCGGGGCGGGGCTTTGGGACGCTTTCGTCGAGGTAAAAGCCCCTCGCGGTGAGCACCGTGTAGACCAGCGCCTCACCCCTCGCCGCCGGGGCGAAGGCGCCGTAGGGGTGGGAGACGAGCGTTTCCACCCTGCCGCTTTGGGGATCGAGGGCGTAAAGCCCGTAGACCCCATCTGCATCCGAGGCGAAGACGAGCTTTTTCTGCCACCAGGCGAGGTCCTTTAGAATCCGGCCGGGCGCCCTGAGCGCCTTCGGCTTTTCCCCGAGCAAAACGGGAAAGACGCGCCCTTGTTCCCAAACGAGGATGGCAAGACCTTCTTCCGAGGCGGCCACGCCCACCAGGTGCCGTCCCGGCTTTGCCCGGTAGCGGACCTTCTTCTTCCCGTCCCGGAGCGCGATCAGGCGCGAGCCCGCGGGGCCTTCCTCGACGTAGTAGATCGTGCCTTTGTGGGCGGTCGGGTAATAGGCGTGGACCGCGCCGGGCACCGGCGTCTCGCGCCCGGTCTCGACGTCCAGGGTAAAGAGCCGCCGCACGTAGCCGCCGTCCGGGGTGGGGTCGAGCCGGTCGAAGACCAGGGTGCGCGCGTTTAGCCAGGCGAGCCGCCCGACGCTCCGGCCCAGGGGGTGCGGGAAGACCCGATCCCCCACCACGATCGCGTCCTCCTGGAGGTAGGCGAGCCTTTTTCCGAGGACCGCCGGCGAGCGGCCGGCGGGGCCCCTCGGGGAAGGGGCTTTCCCGGTTTTGGGGCGGCTTTCCCAAAACGCCCGCCACTCGTTTGCGAGCTCCGTGCCCGCCGTTTCTTTCCAGGCCTCGGCGAAGCCGTCCGGGAGGTAGAGGGAAAAGGGCATCGGGGTTTGCTGGTAGCGGGAAAAGCTCGCAAGCAGGGTGGAAAGCCCGTGCTTCTTGACCAGGTAGTCCACGAACGCAACGCCCACGCGGTAGCGGAGCTCGCCGTAGGGGAAGCGGGGGAAAAAGGCCACGCTCGCTTCGGCGAGGCTCGGGGGGCGCTCGGCGAGGGCCCGGAGGAGACCCTCGGTGTAGGCGTCGTGGAGCCGGCCACCGCCCCCTTGGGACTCAAAATAGGTGGCGAGGCCCTCGGTGAGCCAGGCGGGGTAGGGGCGTGCGACGCCGTTTGGGATCAGGCCGAGGGCGTTTTCCGGCCCCCTTAGGTGCAGCAGGTGCACGAGCTCGTGGAGCACCAGGGTGTAAAGCGGGTCGGCGGTGTTCCAAAACGCGCCCCCGTAGTAGGGAAAGGCGGGGAAGAGGGTCGCGTGGGGCCGGGGGAAGACCGAGGCGTAGCCGTTATAGAACTCGGTCTTCGGGTCCAGGCGAAGGGTGAGGGGGCGCGGGGGTTTGCCGAAGGTGGGCTCGAGCACGGAGAGCGCCACAAGCGCCCGCCTCCCCACCGCCTCGGCGAGGGCTTCTTGGCCCGTTTGGTAGAGCACGCGTACCGGCCCGAAGTCGGCGAGCTCGTACGCAAGCGCCGGGAGCGCGAAGAGAAGGAGCGCGAAAAGCCGCTTCACTCGTGGGCTTCCCCCTTGCCGAAGAACTCTTCAAGCTGGTCCTCGGTGACCAGCACCTCCCGGGGCTTCGAGCCCTGGTGGGGGCCGACGATCCCCATCGCCTCGAGCAGGTCCATGAGCTTGCCGGCGCGGGCGTGGCCGATCGAGAGCCGGCGCTGGAGCCGAGAGACCGAACCTTGCCCCTCCTCGACCACGATCCGGGCGGCGGCCTCGAGCAGGGGGTCGGAGAAGTCGAGCCGGGCCCCGGGGGCACTCTGGACCGCCTCGCCGGTGGGGGTGAAGAGGCCGGGCCCGTCGAAGTCGGCGCCGTATTTCTCGACGAAGGCATCCTCGAAGCTCTGGGGCCTTAGGTAGCCGGTGACCCGGTGGATCTCGGCGTCCGAGAGGTAGGGACCCTGGAGCCGCACCGGTTTGGCGAGCCCCGGTTGATAAAAGAGCATGTCCCCCTGCCCGGTGAGCCGCTCGGCCCCGGTGGCGTCGAGGATGGTGCGGGAGTCGTGGCTACTGGAGACCGCGAAGGCAATCCGGGCGGGGATGTTCACCTTGATCAGGCTCGTCAGGATATCCACGCTCGGGCGTTGGGTGGCGAGGATCAGGTGCATCCCGGTGGCCCGGGCCATCTGGGCGAGGCGCAAGATCGCCTGCTCGACCTCCTTCGGGCTCGTGATCATCAGGTCGGCGAGCTCGTCGATCACGATCACCAGGTAGGGGAGGGTGGGCTCTCCCGCCTCCCGCATCTTCTGGTTGTACTGCTCAAGGCTTCGGACCCCCGCTTTGGACATCATCTTGTAGCGGCGTTCCATGTGGGCGACCGCTCCCTGGAGCACGCCGGCGGCGTCGGCGGGGTTGGTCACCACGCCCCGGACGAGGTGGGGGATGCCGTCGTAGGGGGTGAGCTCGACCATCTTGGGGTCGATCATCAGGAGGCGGAGCTCGGTGGGGAGGTATTTAAAGAGCAGGCTCATCACCAGGGCGTTGATTGCCACCGACTTACCCGAGCCGGTGGAGCCCGCGATCAGGAGGTGGGGCATCTGGGCGAGGTCCCGGACCCAGAAGCTCCCCTCGATGCTCTTTCCCAGGATGAGGGGGAGTTTGGCCCGGGTGCGCTGGTAGCTATCGTCGAGGAGGGCTTCGGAAAAGCGCACGAGTTCGCGCTCGGCGTTCGGGACCTCGAGCCCGATCACGCGCTTGCCCGGAATCGGCGCCTCGATCCGCACCACCCCGACCGCGAGGGCCCGGGCGAGGTCGTTGGCGAGGCTTTGGATGCGGGCGATCTTCTCCCCGGGGGCGGGCTCGATCTCGTAGCGGGTCACGGTGGGGCCCCGGGCCCAGGCCACTACCTTGGCCTTGAGGCCGAACTGGGCGAGGGTTTGGTTGATGATCTCGGCCCGCTCGGCGGCCTCGGCCTCGAGCACCTTGGGGTCTTGGGTCTGGGGCTCGGGGGGGTCGAGCAGGTCGGGCGTGGGGAGGGCGAGCCCCTCGGGGGCGGGCGGGGGGTTGGGCCTTGAGGCCGGCCGGGGTTTTGCCACCGGCTTGGGTTTTGGGGGCTCCGCCTCGGGCTGGTCGCGGGCCTCGGCGAGGCGGGGCGGGGGGGCTTTGAGCCCCTCGCTTTCGAGCAGCTTGCGCCCGGCTTCAAGCGCCTGTTCGGGCACTCTCCGGGCCCACTCCACCCAGGCGCGCCAGTGGGCGAGCCGTTCGGCGAACTCCCGCCACTTTTCGCCGAGTTTTTCCCACGCCTGGGTTCGCCGCTCGTGGGCGCGGGCCTCGCGATCCAGGTCCTGGGGAAGGCGGGCCTCGGCTTCCTGGGCGGCCCGCTCGAGCCGGGCGGCCTCGGCCGAAAGGCGCCGGAGCTCGAGCAAAAGCGCCCGCCGCCGCTCGGCGAGCTCGGCCAAGAGGGGGTTCTCCGGCGCGAGCGGAGCTTCGAGCTCGGCCCGGGCGGCCTCGAGCGCTGCCCGCCAGGGCGGAACTTCGGCCCGGATCCGCTCGGCGAGTTCCCGGGCCCGTTCCTCGCGAAAGGCGGCGAGGAGCTCGGAGAGCTCCTGAAGCCGGGCTCCCGTCAGGGGGCGGCGAACCTCCCGGCGCAGCTCCTCCTTGAGCTCGGAGAGGAGCCGGTGTTCGGGGTAGCGGCGGGCGAGCGCTTCGACCTCTTCGAGGAGCGAGCGGGCCTCGGCCCGGAGCGCGCGCCGGGTGCTCCGGAGGCGCGCCCGCTCGGCGAGGGCGTTCCCAAGCCGCCGGCTTGCCCGGGCGAGCGCCCGAAGGGTAAAGAAGGGCGGGCGGTCGAAAAAGCGCTCAAGGGAAAGGAGCGCGATCAAAGCGGGGATCAGAAGGCCGAAGAACCCGAGCCGGTCCACCAGCCAGGCGTAGCCGGCGCGCCCGATTCTGCCGGCGTGATCCGGCGCTAGCGCGGCGAGCGGTGGAAGCGTGAAGACCGCGGCCAAGAGCCCGGTGAGGGTCTTTTCCAGGTAGCGGCGAAGGGGCACGCGCCAGAGCGCGGCGTAGACCCCGTAGGCAAAGGGGAGCGGCAGGAGCCACGCGACGTACCCCAGGAGACCAAAAAGGGCGTCCTTTACCGCCCGGCCAAGTGCCCCTGAATAAGGAGGCTCGGGCCAAAGGCTCGCGGCGAGGAAGAGGAAGGCGCCAAAGAGGACGAAGGCGAGGGCTTCCAGGTCCCCCCGTGAGGGCGCGCCCCGGGTTTTCTTCTGGCGCCTTCCCGCCATCGCTAGGGCCAATTCTAAGGGGCGCGGGTCCCCCCGCGCCCCGAGCTTTGCCGAAAGGCTACTTCTTCAGCTTCTTAAGGGCCTCGACCACCGCTTGGGTGATGTCGGTGTTGGGGTCGGCGTAGACCACCAGGTTGGAGGCCGCCGCCACCCGCCGGTTCATGATGACCGCGAAGCCTTGGTCGCGGGCTACCTGGGCGACCACCCGGTCCACCTCTTTGATCAAAGGATCGAGTTTTTCCTGAATCTTGGGTGCCCACTTGTCGCGGACCTTCTTGGCCGCCTCGGAGAGCACCTGGTAGTCCTCCCGGTCCTTGGCGGTGGCCTTACCGGCGGCGAGTTTCTCCTCCAGGGGGCGGAGCTTTTCCAAAAGGGGCTTGAGCTCGGCGTCGGCCTGCTTCTGGAGTTCTTCGACCTCGCCGTAGCGGGGGTGGGCCTGGATCACGGTCTCCGCGTCCACGAAGCCCACCCGGGTGGGAACCGCCTTGTTCTGGGCCAGGGGCAGGCCCGCAAGGAGCAATACGCCAAGCGGCACTAAAATCAGCCAGGTACGTTTCATGCCGCGAGGCTAGCAAGGGGCGGTGAAGGCGCCGTGAGAGACCGGGGACGTTTGTTCGACCCCGGCCCTCTATAATCCCGACTAGGAGGTAGGAAAAAACATGCTCGTACGCGAGTGGATGACCCCGGACCCGGTGACGATCGGCCCTGATACCCCCGTTTTGGAAGCCATCAAGCTTTTGAAGGAAAAGGGCTTTCGTCGGCTTCCCATCGTCGAGGGAGGAAAGCTGGTCGGGATCGTTACCGACAAGGACCTAAAGGACGCGATGCCCTCCAAGGCCACCACCCTTTCGGTTTGGGAACTCAACTACCTGCTCTCCAAGCTCACCGTGAGCGAGGTCATGGCCAAACCGGTGATCACCGTACAGGCCGACGAGCCGCTCGAGGAAGCGGCGCTTTTGATGGAGGAGTACAAGGTGGGGGGTCTGCCGGTCCTCGAGGGCGACCGCCTGGTGGGCATCATCACGATCACCGACGTGCTCCGGGCCTTCATCGAGGTGATGGGCATGAAGGAGGGCGGGGTGCGGATCACCTTCGACGTGCCCGACCGCCCAGGAGCGCTCGCGCAAGCCGCCCAAGCGGTGCCGCCGGCCAACATCGTTTCGGTAGCGACCGCCGGCAAACACGACGGGATGCGCCGCATCGTGATGCGGGTGACCGGCGAGGACGCCGAGGGCGTTCCCGAGCGGCTTAAGGCCGCGGGCGAGATCGTGGTCGACGTGCGTAAGACCGAGCCGAGGATCTAGGCGCGATGCGCTGGCTTGGGCTTTTGCTCCTCCTCGTGCTCGCGGGCTGCGCGCCCCGGCTTTCGGGCGTGGATCCCCACCGGATTCCCGCCCCCGACACCTGGGATCCCCAGCCGGCCCCGATCGAGTGGTGGTACGTCTCGGCCTACCTGCCCGAGGCCGGCCTCGCCTTCCACTGGGCCTTCTTTAAGGCCTACGCCCCCGAAGGTATGAAGGTTTTGGGTTTCCCCGCCCGTGCGGTCTACCCCTATCCCATGCACGCCGCCCACCTGGCCGTGACCGATTTGCGGACCGGGCGCTTTCGCTTCATGGAGCGGGACGACTTCCGCCGGCCCGATGCCCGGGTGCGGGTGGCGGGGGAACCCCTTCGCCTTGCCTTCGACGACTGGCGGCTCGAGCGAAGGGGCGACGCTTTCCGCCTGGTGGCCGGGCCCCTGGATCTTTGGCTCGTGCCCCTGAAGCCTCCGGTGGTGCACCCGCCGGGGTACTCCGGAACCGCCGAGACCGGCCGGATGTACTACGTCTCCTACACCCGGCTCGCGCTTTACGGCGAGGTGGCGGGTCGGCGGGTACAGGGGTTCGCCTGGATGGACCACCAGTGGGGGGAGCAGCTCGCCGGCCGCCGGGTGGGGTGGGACTGGTTCGGCCTTCACCTCTCCGACTGGAGCGAGCTAATGCTCTACCGCGTCCGCGATGCGAAGGGCCGGGTCCAGGCGATCCACGCCTCGGTGGTCCACCCTTCGGGGCGGGTGGAGAAGCTCGGCCCGGTCTCGATGACGCCGAAGGCCTACTGGCGCTCCCCGGTGAGCGGCTACCGCTACGCGGTGGCCTGGGAGGTGGCGGCCCCCGGCCTTCGCCTCTCGCTAAGGCCCCTGCGTCTTTCCCAGGAGCTCCGGACCACCACCACCCGGGTCGCCTACTGGGAGGGACCGGTGCAAGGCCGGGGCGAGCGGGCGGGGCACGCCGTGCGCGCCTTCGGCATGGGCGAGTTCATCGGCGGCCGATGGCCTCGCTAGAGCCCGAGGTGGGTCCGGGCGGCCCTCAAGATCTTTGCCACCGCTTCCTCGCTTTCGGCCTCGGCGTAGATCCGGAGCACCGGCTCGGTTCCCGAGGGGCGGAAGAGCACCCAGGCGTTCTCCCCCAGGTGCCACTTCACCCCGTCCAGGGTCTCGACCTCGGTGACCGCGCGGCCGGCCAGGGGGACGGGGTCCTTGGCCCGCTCCATGGCCCGGGCCTTGGCCTCGTTCGAGGCGAGGTGCAGGTCGAGCCGGTCGAAGGCGTGCTTGAAGCCCACCTCGGCCTCGATCTCGGCGAACTGCTCGGCCAGCGGCTTCCCGGTCCGCGCCACCGACTCGAGCAGGAGGAGCGCGTTTAGAATCCCGTCCCGCTCGGGGATGTGACCGGCGACCCCGATGCCGCCGGACTCCTCGCCCCCGATCAGGACGTTGCCCTTTAGGAACTCGTCGGTGATGTACTTAAACCCGATCGGGGTGGTGACCACCTCGAGCCCAAGCTTTTTTGCCAGCAGGTCGATGACCTTGGAGACCGAGAAGGTCTTCACCACCCGCCCGCGGTAGCCCTTCTCGTAGAGATGCTTGAGCAGCACCGCGAAGATCTGGTGGCTATTGAAGTACCGCCCGCCGGCGAGGACCGCCCCGATCCGGTCGGCGTCGCCGTCGGTGACGGCGGCGAAGGTGGGGTCTTCCTCGTTCTTCATGAGCGCAACGAGGGTGGTGAGGTTCTTGGGAATGGGCTCGGGGTTCACCCCGTAAAAGAGCGGGTGGGGAACGGCGTGGAGGTCGCGGACCTCGAGGGAAAGCTCGGCGTAGGCGGCAAAACCCGATACCCAGCCGCCGCCGGCCCCGCCCATGGCGTCGTGGTAGAGCACCCCCTTGTAGCTTCGGAGGAGCTCGAGGTCGAGCATCTCCGCAAGCTTGCCGAAGTAGGGCTTTTTCACCTCAAAGCGCTCGAGCGCGTGGGCGTCCTCCTCGAAGGTCGCCGGGGGACGGGCGTCGAGCCGGGCCTCCACCTCGGCGACGATCTGGGGGGTGGCCGAGCCGCCGTAGGGGCCTTTCAGCTTGAAGCCGTTGTACTCCGGCGGGTTGTGGCTCGCGGTGATCATCGCCCCGCCGCCCGCGCCGTAGTGCACCACCGCGAAGCTCGTCACCGGGGTGGGAACGAGCCTTTTCGCGACCCGCGCGACGAGGCCGTTCGCCGCCAGCACCCGTCCGGTCTCGAGGGCGAAGCGCTCGGAGAGGAAGCGGGCGTCGAAGCCCACCACCACCTCCCTGGCCCCCTGCTCCTTCAGGTAGTCGGCGTAGGCCTGGGCCACCCGGCGAAGGTTTTGGAAGGTGTAGTCCTCGGCGATCACGCCGCGCCAGCCGTCGGTGCCGAAACGGATCGGGTCCATGCCTCCATATTAGGCGGGGTATCGTGGTGGGCGTGGCGGACTGGGGGGAGGCGCTTTCCGGCTGGCTTCCCTGGGGCGAGGCCGCGCTCCGGGCGCGGGAGGCCGCCCCCAGGGACCCCAAACCCGAGACGGCGGCGGCGCTAGCTGCCTACCTCGCCCGGCTCGGGGCGCCCGAGGCGGCGGTTCGCGCGGCGCGGAGGCTTGGCGAGGAAGGGGCCCGGGCCCGGGTCGCGGGGCAGCAGGCGGGGCTCTTCCTCGGTCCCGCGCTCGTCTTTTATAAGGTCCGGGATCTCCTCGCGGGACCCGGAACGCCGGTCTTCTGGGTGGCGAGCCAGGACCACGACGTGGCCGAGGTGCGTTTTGCCTTCTGGATCCACGGGGAACGGCTTTTGCGCTTTTCCCTCCCGCTGCCGGAAGGGCCGCCGGTGGGGCGGATCCCCTTTGGACCCTACGAGGAAGCGATCGCCCGGGCGCTTCTTGCCCTCGCCCCCGAGCCCGCCCGGGCCCGGGAGTTCCTCGACGCGCTCAGCGGTGCAACGAGCTATTCCGAGGCGTTTGCCCGGGGGCTTCTTTACTTCTTCGGCAAGCGGGGCCTCGTCCCCTTCGATCCCCTCGCGCCCGAGCTTGCGCCCCTTTTTCGCGAGGGGCTAAGGGCGGAGATCGAGGACCCGCGGGCCTCGGTCGAGGCGCTCGAGGAAGGGCGCCGGGCGCTCAAGGCGCGGGGACTCAGGCCGGTGCTGGGTACCCCGAAGGGGGCGACGCTGCTTTTCCTCGAGGGCGAGGACGGGGTACGCCGGCGGCTCTTCTTCGAGTCCGGGCGGTTTACGGACGGCGTCAAGACCTACACCCGAGAGGACCTTCTTGCCCTGCTCGACGCCGAGCCCGGGCGGATCACCCCCTCGGCGGCGCTCCGGCCGGTGCTCCAGGACCGGGTGTTGCCCACCGCCGGGTTTTGGGTGGGTCCGGGGGAGCTCGCCTACGTCGCCGAGCTGCCCCCGCTCTACCGCCGCCACGGCCTCGAGCCCCCGGCGGTGCTCCCCAGGACCCGGGCGCTCGTGCTCGAGCCCCCGGTGCGCCGGCTGCTTGAGCGCTACGGGCTCGACCCTTGGGCCTTTGCCGAGGCCCCCGAGGCCGCCTTTCGGGAGGCGCTTTCCCGCGCGGCCCTGGCCTCGGGGCGGGTGGCCCGCGCCCTTGCCGAGGGAGAGGCGGCCTTCGAGGAGGCGACGCGGGCCCTCGCCGAGCTCGACCCCACCCTGGGGCCTGCCCTTGCGCGGGTCCGGGGCCGGCTCCGGGCGGAGGTGGCGCGTTTCGCCGGGAAGGTAGCCCGGGCCCGGATGCGGCGGGACGCCGATCTTTCCCGCCAGTTCGCCCGGCTCAGCCTCCACCTTCGGCCCGGCGGCCGGCTCCAGGAGTTCACCTTGCCCTACCTCTACTTCATCCTCCGCTACGGCGAGGAGGCCTTGGATGCGCTCTTCGCCCTCTCCCCAGGCGACCGGCGGGTGATCCCCCTCGACGGGTAAACTGGCCCCGCATGGACGCCCTGCTGGATCCTTTGAACGACGAACAGCGCGCGGTGGTGTTGCACGAGGGCGGCCCGGCGCTGGTGGTGGCCGGCGCCGGCTCCGGCAAGACCCGCACGGTGGTCCACCGGATCGGCTACCTGATCGCCCGGCGCGGGGTGCACCCGGGGGAGATCCTGGCGGTGACCTTCACCAACAAGGCCGCCGACGAACTGAAGACGCGGCTTTCCGGCTTGGTCGGCCGGGCCGCCGGCGACCTCTGGACCGCCACCTTCCACTCGGCCGCCCTCCGGGTGCTCAGGGTCTACGGCGAGCGGATCGGGCTTTCGCCGGGGTTTCCCGTCTACGACGAGGACGACCAGCTCCAGGTCATCAAGGAGGTGCTGGCCGCGCTCGGCGTCGAGGCCCGGCCGGCGGCGGTGCGGGGTTGGATCGACCGGGTCAAGTCGCGCTCGGCGGGGGAGGGGTTCGAGGCGGCCCTCGCCGAGCTTCCCGACTGGGTGGCGGGGATCGGGCCCGAGGCCTTCGCCGAGGTCTTTGCCGCTTACCAGGCGCGGATGCGGGCGCTCGGGGCGGTGGATTTCTCCGATCTCCTGCTCCGCGCCCTCGAGCTCTTCGAGGCCCACCCCGACGTGCTCGCGCGGGTGCGGGCCCGGGCCCGGTTCGTCCACGTGGACGAGTACCAGGACACGAACCCCGCCCAGTTCCGCTTCGTCAAGCTGCTTTACGACGAGGGCTCGGAGCTCGTGGTGGTGGGGGACCCCGACCAGTCGATCTACGGATTTAGGAGCGCCGACCTTGAGAACATCCTCCGTTTCCCCGAGGACTTCCCCGGGGCCACGGTCTACAAGCTCGAGACCAACTACCGCTCCACCGAGGCGATTCTCCGGGTGGCGAACGCGGTAATCGCAAAAAACCAAGCCCGGATCGAGAAGGTGCTCCGGCCGGTGAAGGCGGGGGGCGAGCCGGTCCTCCGCTACACCGCCTACGACCACCGCGACGAGGCCGCCTTCGTGGCCCGGGAGGCCCGGCGCCTGCTCGAGCGCTACCGTCCCGACGAGATCGCCGTCCTCTACCGCACCAACGCTCAGTCCCGGGTGCTCGAGGAGGCGTTTCGCCGCGAGGGGGTGGCCCACCGGGTGGTGGGGGGCACCGCGTTCTTCGCCCGGCGGGAGGTCAAGGACCTCCTCGCCTACGCCCGGGCGGCGGTCCTTCCCGGGGACGAGGTCGCCCTTTTCCGGATTCTGAACACCCCGCCCCGGGGGATCGGGTCAAAGAGCGTCGAGCGCCTCAAGGCGCTTGCCGAGCGGGAGGGGATTGGGTTTTTCGCCGCCCTCAGGCGGGCCGGCTCGGTGCTCCCTCCCCGGCAGGCGGAGGCGGTGCGGCGGTTTCTCGACCTGCTCGAGGGCCTCACCGAGCGGGCGGCTTCCCTGGGCCCCCGGGCCTTCTTCGAGGAGGTCATCGCCGCCACCGACTACCGCGCCTACCTGCTCGCCGAGCCCGGGGGCGAGGAGCGGCTTGAAAACGTGGAGGAGCTCCTCCGGGCCGCCGGCGAGTGGGAGGAGGCGGGGGGCGGCGCCCTCGCCGAGTTCCTCGACGAGGTGGCGCTTTATGCCCGGGCCGAGGAGCCCGGCAACGAGGCCGAGGGCGCGGTCCGGCTGATGACGCTCCACAACGCCAAGGGGCTTGAGTTCAAGGCGGTCTTCCTGGTGGGAGTGGAGGAGGGGCTTCTTCCTCACCGCTCGAGCACGAGCGCCTTCGAGCTCGAGGAGGAAAGAAGGCTTTTTTATGTGGGCATCACCCGGGCGATGGAGCGGCTCTACCTCACCCACGCCAGCGAGCGCGAGCTCTACGGCAAGCGCGAGCGGGTGGAGCCGAGCCGCTTCCTGGAGGAGATCCCCGCCGGGCTTCTCCGCCCGGTCTCGGCCTACGGCGAGGTGCGTCCGGCGCCCGCGGCGACGCCCAAACCCCCGGAGCCCGGGAGCTTCAAGGGCGGGGAGCGGGTCCGCCACCCCCGGTTCGGGCTCGGGACCGTGGTCGCCGCCCGGGGCGAGGGGCCCCGGGCCGAGGTCACGGTGCACTTCGAAGGGGTGGGGTTGAAAAAGCTCCTCGTCAAGTACGCCGGGCTCGAGCGGGTGAGTTAGCCGGGAGGATGCGTTTTCTCCCCGCTACCGGAGCAGATGTCTTACTTTTACGAGACCGGTGGGAGGTATCGGGTAGGCGCCTGGCGTTTTGCCACGAGAGTTGCTCGGAGGAAAAACCTTAAACCCCCTAAGGGACTGGTTTGTTTGGTTATCGTATCGGTGTGCGGCGCCTTTTGCTCTTGGTTTTCGTGCTCCTTGTGGCGTTGGGGTATGCGAGCGGGCTCGACTTCTCGGTGGGGGTGCGCAGCGAGGCCGGCACCCGGTTCCTCTCCTCGGTGGGCGTCTCCCTCGAGCTCGAGCCCCTCTGGCTCCGGGGCGGGCTCCGCTTCGGGGCGCCGAGCGGGGTTTTGGCCGAGGCCGGGGTGGCGGCCTTTTTGCCCGTTCCCCTGGTCCGGCCCTACCTCGGGGCAGGGGCCGCGGTGGGCCTTACCGAGCAGGCCGAAAGCGGCGACTATCGTCTCGCGATCGGCGAGGTCGGCTACGCCGTGGTTTACGCCGGGCTCGCGTTGCCGGAGCGCGGCTACCGCCCCTACCTCGAGCTCGCCCGCTACCTGGGGGAGCCGGGCTTCGTTCGCTACACGGTGGGTTTCGTTATGGAGGTCTTCTGATGCGCATTTTGGTCCACGGCGGAGCGGGAAGGATCGAGCCGGAAGACGAGGAAGCGGTGCTTGAGGGGGTGCGCCGGGCGCGGGACGCGGGCTGGGCGGTGCTCGAGGCCGGGGGCGGTGCGCTCGAGGCCGCGGTGGAGGCGGTGCGCGTGCTCGAGGACGACCCCTTCTTCAACGCCGGCACCGGGAGCGCCCTGAACCGCCAGGGCTTCGTCGAGATGGACGCGGCGGCGATGGCGGGCGAGGGGCTCCGCTTCGGTGCGGTGGCGGCGGTAAGGGACGTGAAAAACCCCATTCTCCTTGCCCGCGAGGTGATGAACTCGGAACACATCCTGCTATCGGGCGAGGGGGCGAGCCTTTTCGCCCGCGAGCGGGGGATTCCCCGCTACCCTCCGGATCGGCTCGTCACCGAGCGAGCGCTTTCCCGCTGGCAGCGGGTGCGGCGGCAAGGTGGCAAGGGGAGCGGCACCGTGGGCGCGGTGGCCTTAGACGCCAAGGGGCGGCTCGCCGCCGCCACCTCGACCGGCGGCATCGTGGATAAGAGGGTGGGCCGGGTGGGGGACACGCCGCTGCCCGGAGCGGGCACCTACGCCGAAGCCGGTCTGGGGGCGGCGAGCGCCACCGGCGAGGGGGAGTTTTTGGCCCGGGCCCTGGTCGCCTACCGGGCGGTCTCGGCGCTGGCCGCGCTCGCCCCGGAGGAGGCTGCCCAGCGGGCGCTCGCACTCGCCCGGGAGCTCGGGGGCGAGGGCGGGCTGATCCTGCTCGCCGCCGACGGGCGGTTCGCCGCCCTGCACACAAGCCCCCAGATGAGCCACGCCTGGCGGGGGCCGGAGGGGGAGGGGGCGGCGCTCGCGTGAAACCGGTGGCCTACCTCCACCAGGGGGAGGCGCCGGCGCTCCCCCCACTCCTCGGCGCGCTGAGCCGCCACGGGGGCCACGTGGTGGCGAGCGAGCCGGGGACCGCGCTCGAGGCCGCGCTCTTTGGGCTTTGCCCGCTCGGGTTCGCCGGGGCCTGGATCGAGGGGGAGACGCTTTCGGCTCGGGCCGCCGGGCTGCTTGCCGAGCTCGAGCCCGAGGCCCGGCATGCCCGCCGGGCCGACGCGGTGGCCTGCGGCTACGCTGGACCCAGAGGGCTCTTCCTCGCCCCCCGGGCGCTCGCCCGGCTCTTCGAACGCGAGGTCTATCCCGGGGTGCGGGTGCTCTGGCTTGGGGGGCCGCGGCCCGAACTCGCCGCCGGGCTCCGGGGGGTTGCCCGGGTGGACGTCGCAGCTCGCCTGCCCGGCGAGGGGGAGGCGCTGCTTGGGGCTCTGCCCGAGCCGATCCGCGGGGAGCTCGCGCTTCGGCCGGAAGAGGTACGAGCGCTCGCCGCCCAGGCAGACCTTTTGCTCTTCGCCGGAGGGACGCTGCCGCTCGAGGTGTTTTTGCCCTACCACACGGTGCTCGCCCTTGCCCCGGTGCCGAAGGCGGTCTTCCAAGCGGTGGAGCGGGTGATCGAGCCCGAGCGCTTCCGCGCCGAGCGGCTCGCCCTCTTCGTCGAGGAGGTCTTGGGCCTCGAGCTCCCTCCCCAGGCCTTCTACGAACTATAGTGGGGGCGTGCTGCCCGATCTCGCCCGCATCCCCGGCGTCCTCGGCCGGATCGCCCGCGACCGGGCGCGGCGCTTTGCCGCTGGGGGCGCCCGTCGCTTTCCCTATGCCTACCCCGAGGTCCCCTCGTTCGAGGCCGCGCTGGCCGCGCCGGGCCTTTCGGTGATCGCGGAGATCAAGCGGAAGAGCCCCTCGGCGGGCTTCCTCGCCGAGCTCGACCCCGCCGCCACCGCCCGCGCCTATGCCGAGGCCGGGGCGAGGGCGGTGAGCGTGCTCACCGAGCCCGACTACTTCGGGGGCAGCCTCGACGACCTCCTCGCCGCCCGGGCGGCGGGGCTCCCCCTGCTCTATAAGGACTTCGTGGTCCACCCCGAGCAGCTCGTCGAGGCCCGGGCCGCCGGGGCCTCGGCGGTCCTGCTCATCGTCGCGGTGCTCGGGGAGCTCACCGGTTTTTACTTAAGGGAGGCCGAAAAGCTTGGGCTCGACGCCTTGGTCGAGGTGCACACCGAGGCCGAGCTCGAGCTCGCCCTTCACTCGGGCGCCCGGATCGTGGGGATCAACAACCGCGACCTCGCCACCCTGGAAGTAGACCTCGAGGTCGCCCCGCGGCTTGCCCGGCGGGCCCGCGCGCTGGGTTTTTCCGGCTACCTGGTGGCCGAGTCCGGCTACCGCCACCCCGAGGAGCTCCTGGCGGTGGCGCCTTTCGTGGACGCGGTGCTCATCGGCACCCACCTCACCGGCTCCGGCGACCCTGGGGGCGCGCTTTCCGAACTCCTGAGCGGTCTCCGCTGATCTAACGTTCTTCCGCTGCTAGGCAAAAGTGCCGTTGACGGGGGACTTTTGCCCCGTTATACTTCCCCCCAAACACGCAGGAAGCGAGGGGGGATCTTGGCGCAGCTCGCGGTCGAAAACGTCACCTTAGTTTTCGGGGGCCTCGCGGCGCTGAGCGCGGTTAGCCTGGAGGTCGAAAAGGGCGAGCTGGTCTCGATCATCGGCCCGAACGGGGCGGGAAAGACGAGTCTTCTAAACTGCATCTCGGGCTTTTACCACCCGACCAGAG
>CAYYAB010000011.1:0-24048 GCA_964469895.1 uncultured bacterium
CGCCAAGAGGCCCAACCTCAACCAGCGCGGAACTTTCATTCCGCTCACCCCCTTTTCCCTACGTCTTCTATGCTACTACAGCCAGGGCTCAGACGTAGAGCAGGCGAAAGAGCGCCTGGGTGAGGGCGGCGAGCGCCTCGTCGGTGCGCCACTTGGCCTTCTCGCGCACGCCGGCAGGGTTCGAGATCGCCCGGAGCTCGGCCCAGGGCAGCCCGCGCCAGATCGCCACCTGGGCCACCGCCGCCCCCTCCATGTTCTCCGCCGCCGCCCGCCAGGCGCGGGCCCGCTCGTAGGCCTCGGCGAGCGACTCGGAAACCTTGTCGGCGGTGACGAGGGGCAGCGGCCTCAGCCCGAGCCGCTTCGAAAGCCAGCCGGTGTACCCGGGCTCGGCGGGAAACCGGTTGAAGTAGCGGCGACCCGATCGTACGAGCGCGGGAAAGCCGAGCGGCTCCATTCCCCGACGGGTGCCGAGATCGGCTTGGATCTCCTCGGAGGCGAGCACCAGGTCGCCGGGCCGGAGGCCGGTTCCGGGGTAGGCGCCGGCGATCCCCACGAGCAGCACGCGCCGCACCCCGGGCTCGGTTTCGAGGAAGGCGGAAAGGGTCATGGCGGCGTTGACCTTGCCGACGCCGAGCTCGAGCCAGGTCCAGCCTTCGCCCCGGAGACCGCGGCGGCCGTGGAAGCGAAAGGCCTCGGCGTCCTGGTTCAGGAAGTAAGCGCCCTCGAAGGCGGTCGCGCTCAGGTAGAGGTCCACTTCGGCCTCCCCTCCTCGTCGAGCTCGGGGTAGGGCTCGCCTTTGGCCCTGAGTTCCCGGGCGAGCTCGGGGTAAAGCCACTCGAAAAGCGCCCTTTGGTAGGTCTCGGGGTCGAGCCGGGGGCGGTCGTACATCCCGGCGGCGAGCCGCTGGCGCTGGGCCTCGAAGAGGATCACCGCGGCGGCGACGCTCACGTTCAGGCTCTGGGCCATGCCCAACATGGGAATGACGATGCTCCCATCGGCGAGGCGCGCCGCCTCCTCGCTCACCCCCCACTTCTCACTGCCCAGAAGGATCGCCACCGGGCGGGTGTAGTCCACCTCGCGGAAGTCCACCGCCTCCCGGGAAAGCCGGGTGGCGTAGACGGAAAAACCCCGGTCTTTGAGGTGGTGGATCGCGGTTTCGATATCGGGGTGGACCCGAAGGTAGACCCAGCGCTCGGTTCCGGCGGCGGTGTGGTGGTGGGTGGGCACGCCCCCGGTGGGGTGCACCGCGTGGGCCTCGAAGACCCCCACCGCGTCCGCGCTCCGGAGGATCGCCGAGAAGTTATGGGGCTTGGAGACGTTCTCGAGCAAAACGGTGAGGTCGGGCTGGCGGCGGGAAAGTACCTCCTTGACGCGGGCAAGACGCGCGGGGGTCGGCATCGCGACCGATTCTAACCGGAGGAATGTCCCGGGTCGGAGGCGCTGGTTCGAGACGAGGAGGAAGCAATGAGGCGTCTTTGGATTTTATTCAGCCTGGTGGCGCTCCTTGCCGCGTGCGCCCCCGAGTTCCAGATCGCAAAGCCGACGATTTCGATTCCCCAGCCCAGCTTGCCGCAAGTCCCCGTAGCCCTGCTTCCGGGAAACGCCTTACCCTTTGCCGACGATTTCGAACAATACCCCGTGGGCGCCCTCCTTCCAGCGGTGAACCCGAAGGCCTACCGGCTTTGGTTCGCCCAGGAGGAGCGGCACAACGACATCGCCTACGTCGCGGAGGCGGTAGGGCCGAGCGGCAGGACCGAGCGGGTCGCGGCGGTGCGCTACCCCTGGGGCGGCGGCGGTGGGCTTGCGACCCTGGTGACCGGCGCGGAAGGCTGGAAAAACTACCGCGTCGAGGCGGTCTTTAAGACCGAGGACGACCAGTGGTGGGTTTTCGGCAACATCAACGGCAACGGCACCCACGCCTACGTGCTCGAGGTCTATGGCCAGACCGCCCGGGTGTACAAGCAGATTCACCGCGACCGCACCGTGGTCGCCCGACGGGAGATCTCGGGACCGAAGAACGACGGAGGCTGGCACCGGCTGGTCGCCGAGTGCCGCGAGGACGGCTTCCGGGTGGTGGTGGACGGCGAGGTCTTCGCCGACTACCAAGACGCCGATCCGGCCTTCTCCCGGGGCGGCTTCGGCTTGCAGGCGAGCCGCTTCGGCCGTCGCTTTTGGATCAGCGCGTGGAGCTTCGTCCCCCTTGGCGCAAACGCTCGATAAGGGGGCGGATGCGCTCCGCCTTGAGCTTGAGGGCGGTTTTGTTGACCACCAGCCGGGCGCTGCTTTTGAGGATGACCTCGCGCTCTTCAAGCCCCGCCTTTTTCAGAGTGGTGCCGGTCTCCACCACGTCCACCACCGCGTCGGCAAGGCCCACCAAGGCGGCGAGCTCGACGTTGCCGTGCAACTTGATCACGTCGGCGGAAAGGCCTTTTTGCTCAAGCCAAAGCTCGGCGATCCGGGGGTACTTGCTGGCGAGCCGCCGGATCGGGCCCTGATCCCCGGGCCGTCGGATCAGGCTCACCCGGCAGGCGCCGAAGCCCAGGTCCACCGGCTCGTAGAGCTCCCGCCCGGCCTCGACCAGGTTGTCCTTGCCCACCACCCCGAGGTCGGCGATGCCGAGGTCGACGTAGGTGGGAACGTCGGCGTTCCGGAGGAGCAAGAGGGCGAGGTCGCCCTTTTCGAAGAACATCGCCCGATCGTCGTCGGGGGCGGGGAGGTCGAGGCCGGCCTCGCGCAGGGTGGCGAGGGCCTCGGCGAAAAGCCGCCCTTTCGGCAGGGCCACGGTAAGGCCGTAGCCCTTCACGGCTCCACCTCCTCGGTGCCCCCCGGGAGGACGACAAAGCGCGCCCCCACCGCCCGGGCTTCTTCCCGCATTCCCGCCTCGTCCCGGGCGTGGGCGAGGAGGGCGACCTTGCCCTCGGCGCGGAGGCGGCGGGCGAGCTCGGGGCTCGCGGCGAGGTAGCGGTCCTCCCGCCGGCGGAAAGCCTTGCCGGCGGCCTCAAGCAGGCGCTCGAGCCCGAGCGCAAACCCGGCGGCGAAGGGCACCATCGCCCCGTCGTACCGGCCGCCCCCAAGCAGGGGAAACCCCAGCGACGGGGCGAAGGCGCGGAAGGTCAGGCCGGAGTAGTAATCGTAGCGCCGGGCCATCCCCAGGTCGAAGACGAGCCGGACCCCGGAGGGGAGCTGGGCGAGCACCGCCTCGAGCCACTCGAGGTCGAGCTTCGCCCGCTCCGAAAGGGCATATTGGCGGGCCTCGGCGAGGATCTTTCGGCCACCGTAGAGGTCGGGGAGGGCGAGCACCGCCTCCCGCACCCGGCCGCTTACGCCGTAGGCGTCGAGCAGCTCGGCGAGCTCGGGGACCGCCTTCTTATCCACCGCTCGCCGCAGGCGCTCGGTGGCCTCCTGGGGAAGCCGGGCGGCCTCCAGGGTGTCGCGGACGAAGGAGGGGAGGCCGAGCTCGAGCACCGCGTCCTTGACCCCGGCGAGCTCGAGGGCGCTCCAGGCGAGCTCAAGCAGCTCGGCGTCGGCCGCCGGGGAGGAAACCCCCACGAGCTCCACCCCCACCTGGACGAACTCCCGAAGCCGCCCGAGCTCGCTCGGCGCCTCCCTGAGCCAAAGCGGCCCGGCGTAGCGAAACCGGGCCGGCCCCGCGGGCAGCCCCTCGGGGAGCAGGGCGCGGATCAAGGCGGTGGTGAACTCGCTCCGGAGCATGAGGACGTCTCCGGTCTTGTCCACCAGCTTGAAGGCGCGGTCGGCGTGGGGGTGGGCGGGGTCGAAGGGCTCGAGGGCGGAGAGCTCCACCGGTTCGTAGCCCCAAGCGGCGAAGAGGTCGGAAAGCCGCCGGACGCACGCCTCCCGCGCGCGCGCCTCGTCCCCAAGATAGGTGCGGGTGCCCTCGGGCCTCACGGGGAAAAGTATACGGGGAGGGTCTCCGCCCACCGGAGCCCCACGGGGGCGATCTCGGCCCGCACCGCGTGCACCCGCACCCCTTCCCGCGCCGCCCGGGAAAGGGCTTCGGCGAAGCGGGGGTCGAAGGGGCAGGGGTGAAACGCTCGGCCCCGGGGGTGGAGCACGGCGAAGAGCAAAACGCCGCCGGCCCGCGCAAGCCCCGCAAGGTGACGCACCGCCCGGTCGCTGGGGGCATCGGGGAAGCAGGCCACCTCCCCCTCGACGTGGGTGGCGGACTTCATCTCCAAGGGCACTGCCCGGCCCCCGACCTCCACCAGGGCGTCAAAGCGGCTCTCCCCCATTCGGGGCTGGGACCTCAGGAAGCGGTAGCCGAGGCGATCGAGGAGGACGGGAAGGGCCCGCTCCGCGTAGCCCGAGTCGAGGAGGACCCAGTCGGCCCCGTCCCGGGCCAGGAGGACCCGCCCGGCGGTGCGGGGACTCGTTTTAGGCAGGTAGCGGAGAGGGGTCCCCGGGCGGAGGAAGCGAAGCCGCCCCGAGTTCGGCAGGTGAAGCCGGATCGCCCCTTCTTCCCCCTCGGCCCGGACCACGAAGCGGTTTTCCCGCTCCAAAAAGCGCGCCGGCCGAGTGGGGGGAAAGACAAGGTCCCAGGCCACCCCGTCATTATCCTGCGGGCCTTGCCGCGGGCTCGTGAAAACTTATACTAGCCCTATGCGGGGACTTTCCAAGCGGGTTAAGGCCTTAAAACCCTCCTCCACGGTGGCGATGAACGCCAAGGCGCTCGAGCTCCGCCGCCAAGGCGTGGACGTGATCGCCCTCACCGCCGGCGAGCCCGACTTCGACACCCCCGAGCACATCAAGGAGGCCGCCTGGCGTGCCCTCAAGGAGGGCAAGACCAAGTACACCCCCCCGGGCGGCATCCCCGAGCTAAGGGAAGCGCTTGCGAGAAAGTTCAAGCGAGAAAACGGCCTTTCCTATACCCCCGACCAGATCACCGTGGGGGTCGGCGGCAAGGGCGTGCTTTATAACCTTTTCCAGGCCCTTTTGGACCCCGGCGACGAGGTCATCCTGATCGCCCCCTACTGGGTCTCCTACGCCGCCCAGGTGGAGCTTGCCGGGGGTGTGCCGGTGGTGGTGAAAACCGAGGCCGAAAAGGGCTTCGTCCCCGACCCCGAGGCGGTCGCCGCCGCCGTGACCCCCCGCACCAAGGCGCTGGTGGTCAACAGCCCCAACAACCCCACCGGCGCGGTCTACCCCGAGGAGGTCTTAAGGGCGCTCGCCGAGCTCGCCGTAAAACACAACTTTTACCTCGTCTCGGACGAGATCTACGAGCACCTGATCTACGAGGGCACGCACTTCTCCCCGGGCCGCGTCGCCCCCGAGCACACGATCACGGTGAACGGTGTGGCCAAGACCTACGCCATGACCGGCTGGCGGCTCGGCTACGCCGCCGGCCCCAAGGACGTGATCCAGGCGATGACCAAGATCCAGGGCCAGTCGGTGACCCACCCCACGAGCTTCGTGCAGTGGGCGGTGGTCGAGGCCCTGGAAAGCGAAAAGAGCCAGGATTTCATCCGAACGGCCCGCGAGGCCTTTGACCGCCGGCGGCGGCTCGTGGTCGAGGGGCTCCGCGCGCTCGGCCTCAAGACCCCGGAGCCCAAGGGGGCCTTCTACGTCATGCCCGACGTCACCCCGATCCACGAGGACGAGCTCAAGGCCGGCGAGATCCTCCTCGAGCGCGCCCGGGTCGCGGTGGTCCCGGGCACCGACTTCAAGGCCCCCGGCCACGTCCGCATGAGCTACGCCACCAGCGAGGAGAACCTCAAAGAGGCGCTCCGCCGCATCGGCGAGCTCCTCGGCTAGGCGAAGGGGTCCAATCGAGGCCGCCCCTTTGGGGGCGGTCTTATAATCTTTCAAAACCACTGGTGAAGGAGGGAGATCCATGTCCAATGGGAAAAACGATGCCCCCCGCGAAACCGAGGTAGCGGTTCACTGGCGGGAAGAGGAGTACTACCACCCCACCCCCGAGTTCATCCACCAGGCGAACCTGGTGGACACACGGATCCGGGAGCGGTTCTCGGAGGAGCGCTTCCCCGAGTTCTTCCGGGAGCACGCCGAGCTCCTTTCCTGGGACCGCTACTGGGACCAGATCCTCGACACCTCGAACCCCCCGTTTTGGCGCTGGTTCGTGGGCGGCAAGCTAAACGCGAGCAAGAACGCCCTTGACCGGCACCTCCCCGCCCTCGCCAACAAGGTCGCCTTTTACTTCGTCCCCGAGCCCGAGGAGGAGCCGGTCCTCGCCCTCACCTACCGGGAGCTTTACGTCCGGGTCAACGAGATGGCGGCGGTGCTCAAGCGGCTCGGGGTGAAGAAGGGCGACCGGATCACGATCCACCTGCCGATGGTCCCCGAGCTCCCGGTGGTGATGCTCGCCGCCGCCCGGATCGGGGCCATCCACTCGGTGGTCTTCGCCGGGTTCTCGGGGCGGGCCACCGCCGACCGCATCGCCGACTCCGGGAGCCGGCTCCTCGTCACCATGGACGCCTACTGGCGGGGCGGGAAGCTCCTCGACCACAAGCAAAAGGCCGACGAGGCGGTGGCGCTCGCCGAGGAGATGGGCCAGAAGGTGGAGCGGGTGCTGGTCTTCCGGCGCTACCCCGGCGCCTACCGCTCCGAGGCGCCCATGGTGGAGGGCCGGGACGTCTTCGCCGACGCGCTCCTCGCGGAGGTGCGGGGGGCGGAGGTCGAGCCCGAGGTGATGGAGGCCACCGATCCCCTTTTCATCATGTACACCTCGGGCACCACCGGAAAGCCCAAGGGGCACGTCCACTCCACCGGCGGCTACCTCGCCTGGGTGGCCTGGACCGCAAAGCACGTCCTCGACCTCCAACCCGAGGACGTCTATTGGGGTCTGGCCGACATCGGCTGGATCACCGGCCACTCCTACATCGTCTACGGCCCGCTGGTCCTCGGCGTCTCGGGGGTGATTTACGAGGGCGCGATCACCCACCCGGACCCCGATCGCGTCTGGCGGGTGGCCGAGCGGCTCGGGGTAAGCGTGCTCTACACCTCGCCAACCGCAATCCGGCTCTTAAGGAAGGCGAACCCCGAGGGCCCCAAGGCCTACCGGACCCGCTTCAAGCTGATCGGCACCGTGGGGGAGCCGATCGAGCCCGACGTCTGGCGCTGGTACTACCACCGGGTGGGCAAGGAAGCGGCGGCGGTGGTGGACACCTGGTGGCAGACCGAGACCGGGGGGTTTTTGCTCACCACCCTTCCGGCCACCGACCCGATGAAGCCGGGGAGCGCGGGGCCCGCCCTGCCCGGGATCTACCCGGTGATCTACGACGAGATGGGCCGCGAGATCCCGCCGGGGGCGGGCAAGGCCGGGAACCTCTGCATCCAAAACCCCTGGCCGGGCCAGTCCATGGGGATCTGGGGCGACCCCGACCGGTTCGTCCAGACCTACTATCTGCGCTACAACAAAAACCCAAAGAGCACCGATTGGCGCGACTGGCCCTACTTCACCGGGGACGCCGCCACCCAGGCCGCCGACGGGTACTACCGCATCCTCGGCCGGGTGGACGACGTGATCAACGTCGCCGGCCACCGGCTTGGGACCAAGGAGCTCGAGTCGGCGGTGCTCAAGGTGCCCGAGGTCGCCGAGGCGGCGGTGGTGGGGGCGCCGGACGAGCTCAAAGGGCAGATGCCGGTGGTGTTCGCCTCCCTCCATCCCGGCAAGGAGGCCGAGGAAGAAGCGGTCCGCGCCAAGATCGTCGCCGCCATCGAGGAAAACATCGGCAAGATCGCCCGCCCCAAAGCGGTCTACATCGTCCCCGACCTGCCCAAGACCCGATCGGGCAAGATCATGCGGCGGATCCTGGTGGCGATCGCGAGCGGCCGGGACCCCGGGGACGTCACCACGCTGGCCAACCCCGAGATCGTCGAGGCGATCCGAAGGCAACGTTAACAAAGTGGGGCGGGGCCATGGGCCCCGCCCCCAAATGCACCCCTCGCTAGTTCAGCTCCTCGAGCCAGATCTCCTCGAACATCTCCCGGGCGGCCTCGAGGGTGATCTCGAGGGCCTGGGCCACCTCCTCGGCGAGGAGGTTCATCGCCCGGCGGAGCGCCTGGCGGTCGAGGTCGGGGAGGCCGCGCTCGAGCTCCCAGGCCCTAAGCTGCCCCGCCAGCACCGCGATCCGGTAAGGGTCGCCCTCGGCCAGGATCTCGGTCACCCGGCGGTGGCGGGCCGCCCACTGCTTGGGCAAGGTGAGCCGCCCGTTCTTGAGGCGCTCGAGGATCTCCGGCACCTCCTCCCGCGAGAGCGCCGGGCGCAGGCCCACGTCGGCGGTGGAATCCACCGGTACGAAGGCCTTGGAACGGGTCCCCGGAAACTCGACCTGGTAGTAGGCCCGGCCGACCCCGCCGACCTTGCGGCGGGCAATCCCGGCGACCACCCCCACCCCGTAGGGCGGAAGCACGACCTTATCCCCTGGACGGTACTCCCTCACGGCTTTGCACCCACTCCCTTCCGGAAAATCTCCACCAACTGGTCGAGGTAGGCCTCGCGGTCCACGGGAAGCTGAGGCGCGCAGCCCAGCGCCGAGATCGTCGCCGCCACCAGCGCGGGATCCAACCCCTCGCGGAGCTCGCCGCGGGCGATCCCACTCTGGACGAAGTCGGTGAGGATGCGGTGGTAGCGCTCGTGCAGCCCGGTGAGCCAGGCCTTTTTGGCCTCACCTTGGGCGACTTCGGCCGCCACCGCAGCCCAAAGCCCCCGCCACTCGTCGACAAAAGCGAGCCGACGGGCGAGAAGCTCGCGAAGCCGCTCGAAAAACGGCCGGTCCTCGGTGAGGATCGCCTCGGCGTCGGCGTAGAACTCCGTCGCCCGGTGCTCGACCAGCGCCTTCAAGAGCTCCCGCTTGTCGCGGAAGTAAAGGTAGACGGTGCCCTTTCCGATCTCGGCGGCGCGGGCTACGTCCTCGATCTTGAGTCCGCCAAGCCCCTGCTCCCTCAGCACCCGGATGGTGGCCTCGAGGATGGCGCGTCTCTTCCCTTGGCTCCGGGTCGCGAGGGCCACGAATAAAAGCATACCATACCCCTGCGGGTTTTGTATGAGAGTTCTTTCATAGCCGCCACTTTTCCCGTTCTTATCGGCACCGGCCTAATATGGGCGGCGATATAGGGCCTTGCATAAAGATACGCCCACTTGCGGGGTAAAATACTTTTAGGCGATGCGGGAACGCGGAGGCTACCTCCTCACCGGAGGCGGCGATCCCCTCACCGGGGAGTTCAAAGGACTCGAGCACGAGCGGCTCTTCGCCGCCAGGGGGCGGGTCGTCTTCCTGGTGGACCCCGCGCTCGCCGAGGCCGCCGCCGCCTGGCGGGAGGTCTACGCCCGCGGGCTTGGGGCTCGGGCCACCGGGGTGGTGGTGCTCCGCGACCGGAGCGTTGCCCTCGACCGGACCTTGGCCGAAAAACTCGCCCAGGCCCCCCTGGTCTGGCTGGCCGGAGGCGATCCCGAGCGCTTGCTTGCCGACCTGAAGGGGACTCCCCTCGCCCGGGCGCTCGCGGCGGTGGTGGCCGGAGGCGGCACGGTGGGGGCGTTTGGGGCCGCGAGCGGCCTTTTCGGCGCGACCGCCGTCCTTAGCCGCGGGGAGGGATACGCCTTCGCCTACGGCCTCGCCCTGCTTTCGGGAGCGGTGGCCCTCCCAGGCTTCGATCGGCCCCAGGCCTTCGAGGCCCTGGCCGAGGCCACCGCCGCCCAGCCCGATCTCGTGGGAATCGGGCTTCCCCCCGGGGCGGCGGTCTGGATCGGCGCCCGAGGCGAGGCCCGGGTCCTCGCCGGGCGCGCAGCGAGGCTCGTCGCCACCGGCGCCCAGGTGCAGGGGTCGAGCCTCCTTGGGCTCTCGGTGGATCTGCTCGCCGCCGGCGCGCGGTTTCGGGTGCCGGTCTACCAGTCCGGGGCCTAGACTGGGGGCGTGCTCGAGGAGATCACCTTCGGCGTCTGGACCGACCCCGAGGCCGCCACCGGCCTCACCGTGATCCGCTGCCCCGCCGAGGGATGTATTGCCTCGGCGAGCTTCCTGGGCCCCGCGCCGGGGACCCGGGAGGCCGCGCTCCTCGCCCCGGAGAAACCGGTGGAGCGCCTCCACGCCCTGGTCTTTACCGGCGGCTCGGCGCTCGGGCTCGAGGCTGCGGGCGGCGTGGCCCGCCGTCTGGCCGAGGAGGGGATCGGACATCCCACCCGGGTGCGTCCGATCCCCATCGTCGCGGCGGCGGTGATCTACGACCTGCTCCTCGGCGCCCCCCGCTGGCCCGACCTCAAGGCCGGCTACCAGGCAGCAGCGAGCGCCCGGCCGGGCCCGCCCCCCGAGGGCCGGGTGGGGGCGGGGGCCGGGGCCAGCGCCGGGAAGTACCGCACCCCCGTGCCCACCGGCCAGGGCTACGCCTTGCTCGAGGAGGCCGGGGTGCGGGTTGCGGCGCTGGCGGTGCCGAACCCGGTGGGGGACGTCTACGACCCGTCGGGAAACCTGATCGCCGGCCACGGTGAGCCTCGACCCCGCCCCGGTACCCCCATGGAGCACACCACCCTGGTCGCGGTTTTGCTCGAGGCCAAAATCGAAAAAACCCAGGCGAAACTCCTCGCCGACGCCGCCCAGGCCGCGATCGGCCGGGTCGTCCGCCCTTCCCACACCCCCTGGGACGGGGACGCAAGCTTCGTTCTCTCCACCGCCCGCGGCCCCGAGGCACCCCTCGGGTTGCTCAGCGTGCTGGTGCAGGAAGCGGTGGCGGAGGCGATCGTACGGGCGGCTAAAGCCGGCGAAGGAGCGGCTCGGGGCCTTTGACCCAGGCCCTACGCGCGGTCTCCGAAACCGGCTTAAGCACCACCTCCACCGCCCCCGGGAAGTCCTCCCGCCGGCCCCACTCGACGGCGGTAAGCCGGGCCTCCTCCATCCCCTCGAAGAGGCCGAGCTCATGGGCCATCTCGGGTTCGGGGAGGCGGTAGAGGTCGGCGTGCAAGAGCGGTCCCTCCGGAGTGGGGTAGACGTGGAGGAGGGTATAGGTGGGGCTGGTCACCCGCCCGGAAAACCCGAGGGCCTGGGCGAGGTAGCGCACGAAGGTGGTCTTCCCAGCCCCGAGCGGCCCGGAGAGGAGCAGGACCGAGCCTTTAGGTAGCGCCCGCGCGAGGCGTGCCGCGAGCTCCCCGGTAGCGCGTTCGTCTTTGAGCTCGAAGACGCGCTCCACGGCTAGCCGAGCTCTTGCTCCAGGGTCTGGATCAGCTTCGAGAGTAGAGGCTTTTCCGCGAGCAGCGCGAGCTCGCCGTCGGGGTAGAAGGCGAGCAAAAAGACGTGCTCGGGGAGGTAGAGGGTCGCGAGCCGCGCCCGGCCGGCGGACTCCACCTCCTCCTTAAAGGCGGCGAGGAGGGCGGGATCCACCGGGGGCTCGCCCTCGACCTGCTCGCCGAGAAAGGCAGCGGCGAGCACACCCCGACGCCTGAAAGGGGCGAGGCGGTCGCGTGTTTCCGGTTTCTCGGCCTCCTCGAAGACCCCGAGCAGGGCCTCAAGCTGCTCATCCCCGAGCTCGCGGGCGAGCTCCTTGGCCGTCCGGTACTCCTCGGCCAGCTGCTCAAGCAGCGGCTCGGCCTCGGAAAGCGCCTGTTCCAGCTCCAAAAGCCCCTCGGTGCCGAGCCGATCCAACCGGGCAAACCCCTGCTCCAAAAAGCCCATCATCGCCCCCAGCCGGCTCCGGGTCTCGCCGGTCATCCCCTTATAGCGGGCGAAACCCTCGGCGAGCCGGGCAAAGCGGTCGGCAAGGCTCTTGCGGAAGGCCTCGCGGCGGCCCTCGAGGGCCCTCAGCTCGGCCTCGAGCGCCTCGAAGTCGGGGAGCTCCTCGGCGAGCCGCTCCTCGGCCTCGGCGAGCCGGGCAAGGAAGGCCTCACCCCCAAGCCCCAAATAGCGCTCAGCCTCGGAGCGCATCCGAGCAAGCCGGGCCCGGGCCCGGCGGCGCTCCGCCGCCGTCCATTCCTCGACCTGGGCAGCGAGGGCGGAAAGCGGCGGGAACCGCCCCTTCTCCAACTCGGCTTCGGCCTCGGCGAGGGCCGGGAGCTCGAGCCCAAAGCGCTCGGCCCGGAGCTTGAGCCGCTCGAGCTCCCGGGCCGCGCGGGCGCGGGCCTCGGCCTCGAGCCGGGCGATCGCCGCCTCGGCCTCGTCGAGATCCCCGGCTTCGAGAGCGGCTTCGGCAGCGGCACGGGTCTTCACAAGCTCGGGAAGCTCGGGGAGCGCCCGGAGCCGGGCGGCGAGCGCCTCGGCACGGTCGGAAAGCGCCGCCGGCAACCTGCTTTTGAGCTCCTGGTAGAGGGCCTCCTCCACCTCCCCAGCTTCCGCCTGGGCCAAAAGGCGCTCTAAATCCTCGGCCAGGCGGGGGTAGCGGGCGGCGTCGAGCTGGGCGCGGGCCTCCTCGGCAAAGGCCCGGGCCTCCTCGGCCAGGCGCCGGGCCTTTTCCTCCGCCTCCTTTCGCGCCTGGGCCCGGCGCAAAAGGGCCTCGGCGGCGCGCTCGAGCTCAGAGAGCCCCTCCGGCACCACGCCCTTTTTGAGGGCCTCCTCCACCGCCTGCAGCTGGGCCCAAAGCCCCGCCGCCGGCTCCCCCTGGGCCTCGGCCTCGCGGAGCTTTTCCGCCAGCCACTCAAACCGGGCCCGGGCCTCGGCGAGCATCTCCTCCTCGGCGGCTCGAAGCTCGCCCTCGAAGGCAGCGATCGCCTCGCCCAAAAGCTCCCCTTGCTCGTGGCGGGCGAGCAGTTCCTGGTAGCGCTTTGCCCAGGGCTCTTGGGCGATCGCCACCGGATGACGCTCGGCGAGGGCCCTTAGCTTGTGGGCCTCCTCAACCCGCTCGATCTCGCGGATCTTATCCTGCTGCTCGGGGGGCAGAAGCTCGAGGTCGAGCTCAAGGGGCTCGTCCTCCTCGATCATCACGAGGAGCTCTTCCTCCGGCGTCGCCTCCACCACCGAGGACTCGACCAGCTTCAAAAGCTCGCTCGCGAGCTCGCGGGCGCGTTCGAGCTCGGCCCCGGCGAGGATGCGCTCCGCTTGGGCCGCCTTGATCTGCTCGATCAGCGCGGCCAACCGTTTGACCTTGCGCCCCCCGACCTTCTTCACCCGTTCGTAATGGCCCTCGAGCTCGGCGATCGCCCGGGCCTGCTGCACCAGCCGACTCTCGAGCTTCTCCTCCAGCGCCTCCGCCACCGCCCGGGCCTCGGCGGCCGCCTCCGGATCCCACTCCGCCCGAAGCCCGCCCACCAACCGGCGGAGCCTTTGCACCTCGGGCCAGTCGATGTAGAGGCTGAAGGCCTTGAGGGCGCGCTCGAGCTCGGCGAGCTCGGACCCCTCCCCGCCGCCCGAAAGCCTTTTTAAAAGTTCCTCTACCCGAGCCCGGGCTTCCGCCGCGGGCATCCGCCGCGCGAGCTCGGGGTAGACGACCCGCTTCAGGATGCGCTCGACGTCGGCGTCGTCCAGGGCCTCGGGAGGCTTTCCCGCCCGGCGCAGGGCCTCTTCAAGAAGCGGCTCGGTCCGCTCCTTCAAAAGGGGCCTTAGGGCCTCGGCCAGCGCGGCGTAGCGACTCATTGCTCTATGATAGCCGGCGCTTCGGCGCCGGTTCGGGCAAAAGGAAACCCACACTCACCACGAAGCGGATGGCGTCGTCCACCCCGATCTCGAGGGGGATGAGCTCCGACTCCGGCACCACCAGCAAAAACCCCGAGGCCGGCACTGGGCTGGTGGGGACCACCACCACCACGTGCCCCTCGGGTAGGGGCGGAAGCCTCCCGGCCACCGGCTGCACCACGAAGCAAAGGGCGTAGCTCCCCCGCCGGGGGTACTCGATCAACGCGGCGCGGGAGAACTGCAACTCGCTTTTGCCGAAAAGGCCCCGGGTGATCTGCTTCACCGCCCGGTAGATGTCCCCCACCAGGGGCACGAGCTCGAAGGCCCGCTCGAGCGCCTCCACCGTGCGCCGCCCCACCCAGTTCGAGACCAGCATGCCAAAGAGCACCACGAGCATCACCGCGAGGGCGATGCCAAAAAGCGGCACGAGGGGCTCGAGCCCGGGGGGAATCGAAAGCCCGAGAAGGTCGAGGAGCCCGCCGAAGAGCCAAAGCGCCTGGCGGTAGACCCAGGCGAGGATCCAGAGGGTGACGAGCAGCGGCAAAAGCGCCGCCAGCCCCGCGAGGAAGTAGCGCTCGAGCTTCACGGCAGAACCTCCAGGTCAAAGACCCCCGAGCGGTAGCGGAGGACGACCCGGCGCCGCACCCCTTTCCGCGCCACCTCCATCCGGGCCTCGAAGAACTCGGGCGGGCGTTCGGTGAGGCGGAGCTCCACCACCCGGTAGCCGAGATCGGCGAGCGCCCTTTTTAACCAAAGGAGCATCCGTTCAAAGGACTCGGGCGAGGTGAAACGGCTCTGACTCGCGGCCCCCTGGTAGCGCTGGAAGAGGATCACGCTCCCTTCCGGAGCCGCGAGGCCCAGCTCGGGGTTTAAAAGGATCCTCCCCCCGGCGTCGCGGAGGACCAGCACCCCAGGGCCGGCCTTGGCCGGGGGATAGACGGGCTTTTTCACGGTGGGGGCACAGGCCGCGAGGAGGAAGAGGAAGAGAAGCAAGAGCCGTCTCATTCGAGCTCGATTCTAAAGTCGAGGGGTCTCAGGTAGAACTCGTGGATCGCGGTGGTCGAGACCACCGCCACCGTGGGCAGGTGGCGCTTGTAGTGGGTGCGGTTCACCAGCTCCTTGACCCGGCGAATCTCTTCCTTCTGGTAGCCGAGGGCCTCGATGTAGCGGTCGGGGTAGCCCTTTAAGTAGTGCTCGAGGATTACGTCGGCCCGGGCGTAGGCGATTCCGAGGTCGTCCTCGTCGGTCTGGCCGGGGATGAGGTCGGCGGTAGGGGGCTTTTTCCGCACCGCCTCGGGGACCCCGAGCTCCTCGGCGAGCCCCCAGACCTGGGTTTTGTAGAGATCGCCGAGGGGGTTCACCGGGGGCGCGTCGTCCCCGTGCCAGGTGAAGTAGCCGAAGAGCCGCTCGGTCTTGTTCCCGGTGCCGAGGGGAAGCGCGTGGTAGGCCACCGAGAGGTCGAAGAGCACGATCATCCGGGCCCGGGCCTTGACGTTGCCCTTGCGGTGGGGGGTGAGGTCGGGGCGGAGCTTGGCGTAGCCCTCGACCATCGCCGTGATCTCGATCACCTCGAGCTCCACCCCGAAGGCCTCGGCGACGAGCCGGGCGTCCGCGAGCGAACGCGGGTCGCTCTCGGCGTGGGGAAGGGCCAGGGCGTGGACGTTCTCGGGCCCAAGCGCCCGCACCGCGAGCGCGAGCGTCGTGGCCGAGTCCACCCCGCCGGAGACCGCCACCAGCGCCTTTTCGTAGCCCCGCCAGGCGAGCTCGCGGCGGAGGAAGCCGGAGAGGTAGTCGGCGACCGCGGGATAGTCGAGCGCGAGCACCTCCCCCCCGGGAACGCCGTAGATCTTCCTCATAGCGCCTCCACCACCCGCTTGAGGTCGTTTAAGAGCAGGGGAAGCCCGCTTTTCAGGTCGGCGAGCATGGGGTTGTCGTAGCGCACCGGGGGAATGCGGTCAAGATCGAGATCGAAGACGAGCGCCGCCTCCTCGAAGACCGGAGCCTCGGCCAGGATCCGCCCCTCGGGCGAGGCCACCAGGCTACCCCCGCTCATCCCCTTCCCGGCCTCGCTCCCCACCAGGCTGGCGAGCACCACGTAGAGCCCGTGCTCGGCGGCAACGCTCTTCGCGAGCTCTCGCCAGCGCTCGACGTTGGCCGGACGCGGGCCAAAGAAGCCCCGGGCCGGGCTCGCGGAGGGCACGTAGATCACCTCGGCCCCGTCGAGGGCGGCGAGGGTGCTGGTGATCGAGTGCCAAAAGTCCTCGCAGATCAAAATCGCCGCCCGCCCAAACCGGGTGTCGAAGGCCCGCACCGCGTGCCCCCGGGCGAGGTAACGCTCTTCGTCGAAAACCCCGTAAGTGGGCAGGAAGACCTTGCGGTGCAGGTGCAAAAGCCCCCGCCCCCCGAGCTCGAAGTAGGCGGCGGCGTTGTAGTAGGCCCCCTCCCGCTCGTCCTTCTCGTAAAACCCGATCACGAGGTCCAAGGGGCCTTCCCAGACCCGGCGGCGGATCGCATCGAGGCGCTCGCCGAGCGCCTCGACCGTAAGGGCGAGCTCCCGCACCCCGCCCTGGAGGAAATACCCCGTGGGAAAGGCCTCGGGGAGGACGACGACCTCGGGCGCGTCCTCGGCGAGCTCGGCGAGGGCCGCCTCCAGCCGGGCGAGGTTCTTTCGGACCTGCCCCTTCTCGGGGGCGAGCTGGAGCACCGCGTGCCGGACCATGGGACCAGTCTATCGCGGTATAGTGGGAAAAACCGGAAAGGAGGCGGCGATGACCATCAAGCAGCTGCTCGACAAGAAAGGCCGCGAGGTCCACACCATCGGCCCGGAGGAGAGCGTCTTCGAAGCGATCCGCCGCATGGCCGAGCTCGGGATCGGGGCGCTGGTGGTCACCGAGGGCGAAGATCCGGTGGGGATCGTCACCGAGCGCGACTACGCCCGGAAGGTGATCCTGAAGGGCCGCTCCTCGAAGGAGACCCCGGTACGGGCGATCATGACCGAAGAGGTGATCTACATCCGGCCGGAGCAGACGATCGAGGAAGCGATGGCGATCATGACCGAGAAGAAGGTCCGGCACCTTCCGGTGCTGGAGGGGGGTAGGCTCGCCGGGATCGTCTCGATCGGGGACGTGGTCAAGGCGATCATCGAGAACCAGCAGTTCGTGATTGATCAACTTACAAACTACATCCACGGCGACCGTTCGTAAAAACCCCCCTAGGGAGCATTCCAAGGACCCCCTTTTGGGGGGTCCGGACCCCTGTTTTGGGGGCTAGAATAGGCGAGTTGGAGGCGCGAACGGCTATGAATAAGCGCGAAATTTTGGAACAACTGGTATCCGAGCTGAGGGCCGCCCTACCCGAGGTCCAGGGCGCGGTGGTCGCCTCCGCCGATGGCCTTCCCATCGTGGCCCAGGCGGAAGACGCCGCCCGGCTCGCGGCCATGGCGGCCACCGCCCTAGGCCTTGGGCGCCGGATCGCCGAGACCACCCAGCTCGGCCCGCTGGCCGAAACCCTGGTGCGCGGCCGGGACGGCTACGTGGTGGTCTATGCCGTGGGGCAGCGGGGCGTGCTGGCCTTGATCGCCCCCGCCCAGGTCAACCTGGGGCTTTTGCACCTGGAGGCCCGGAACATCGCGGAACGCATGGCGGAGGTGCTGGGATGAGCGAAAAACCCACCCACGACGCCCTCGACTTCGACGCCATCGCCCAAAAGGCGCTCTCCGACATGCCGCCCGAGACGCGCTTTTCCGAAAAGGACGCCGAGGTCATCCGTCAAAACGCCGAAGCCCTTTTGCCCCTTCGCGATAGCTTCGTCAAGGGCTTTTACGACACGCTCTTCGCCCACGAACCCACCCGGTCGGTCTTCGAGGAGGGGGAGCGGGCGGAGCGGGAAAAGACCCTCTCCCAGTTCTACGAGCGCGTGATCCGCGGCCCTCACGACGGCAACTTCTTCGCCTGGCTCGCTTTCGTGGGGCCGGTCCACGTGGTGCGGGGGGTGACCAACCCGATGATGCTTGCCATGCTCGGCTACCTGGTGGAGTTCGTCCGCGAACGCTCCCGCACCCTGCCCGACCACGAAGCCCTGGTTGGCGCCTTCACCCGGCTCGCCGCCACCATGGGGGCGATCATCGCCTACGGCTACGAGATGGCCTGGAAGAAGGCGCTCGAAAACGTGGTGGGGATCCCGCCCGCCCTGGCCGAGCGGGCGGCCCACGAGGAGGCCACCCGGCTCTTCCCCCTGCGGAGTCACAAAGGCGCCTAGAGCTCGAAGCGGTAGCGCAAAAAGAGCTCGAACCCCGCCTGGTCCACGCCCGCATCGAAGGCCCAGGCCGACCAGGAAACTCCTACCCGGGCGCGGGCGGGGTAGGCGAGGAGAAGCCGGCCCTTGACCCGGCGGTCGGCGTAGTTCAAGGCAAACTCGTTTCGGGCGCCGATCCGCACCGCGGCGTCCACCACCGCCCCCTCGTAGGGGGCGCGGAGCCCCAAAAGGGCGTAGGCGCGGGTAGGCTCCCCTACCGCCCCCGCCCCCAGGGTGTAGGTCCGGCCCTCGGCGCGCCAGGCGAGGGCGAGCTCGAGCCCGCTTACGTCGTTCGCGAAGCGGTAGGCGCCGAGGAGAAAGAGCTCGGCCTGGGCGCGGAACTTAAAATCGAGGTCGGCATATAACCCGAGCGTCTCCCGCTCAAACGGCCAGAAGTGGCTCGGGGTGCGGTTTTCGGTGTAGCCGAGGCGGGCCGAGAGGGCGGTGCGGGCGAGCGCGAAGCGCGCCCGGCCCTCGACCCAGTACTGGGCGTCGAGCCCCATGTGGGCGCGGAGACCGAGCTCGGCCCGGCCGGCAGGGCCGGCCTCGAAGGCCCGGGTGAGGGCAAACCCCACGTTGGTCTCGTCGGTGCGGGGCCAAAGCGCCCGCAGGTAAAGGTCGAACCGCCAGTCCCCCGCGGGGTACAAAAGCCGCAGGGTGGGCCCCAGGCTGGCCGGGGGCGAGCCCAGCCAGCCGCCCACCTCGAGCCGCTGGCCCAAGGCCAGGGCGAGGACGAAAACGAAAAGCACGGCAAACCGCTTTGCCATCGCTCCCCCCTCCGGGCGCGGCGCGCGCCGACTTCCCGTAGCATAGCCCGCCCGGGAGTACGCGGTCCGAAAACGTGGCATACTCGGGCGTAAGAAGATGCTCACGGGCAACCTCTCCGACCTTCCCCTCCTCGAGCTCCTCCAGACCCTGGCCGCCGGCAGCGGAGGCACCCTCCGAATCCAGGCGCCGGGGGTGGAGGGCACGGTGGGCTTCGCCGGCCGCCGGGTGGTCTACGCCGAGGCGCTCGGGCTTTCTGGAATGGACGCTCTGGTGCTGCTTACCGGACTCCGCCAAGGACGGTTCGCCTACACGAACGAACCTCCCCAAGAATCCAACCTCGAGGTACCGCTCGAGGCGGCGCTCACCGATCTCGCGGGCGTTGCCGACGCGTGGAAGAAGCTCACCCACCTGCCGGAGGACTGGAGCCGGACCCTGCGCCAGGCGGCGAGCCGGCGGGAGCTCGAGCTCTCCCTCGACGAGCTCGGCGTCTTCGCCGACGCCGAGGGGAAGTCAGTGGCCGAGGTGCTGGCGGTCCCGGGGAAGGTGCTCGAGCGCGCCAGGGTGCTCGACCGGCTGTTCAAAAACCAGGCCTTAACCACGCTGCCCTCGCTCGGGGTGGGCCCCATCACCTTGGTGGCCCTCCCTTACTACGGGCCCCAAAGCCCGGTCGCTTACGTGGACTACGCGCTCTATCAGCGCTGGGCCGAGAAGATCGGCGGCCCGTTTAAACTGAAGGTGCGCTCGCCACGGGGGCTTGAGGCCAGCTTTCCCGTCGAGCCCCGGGAACAGATCCCCGAGCGGATCATGCTCCACGATCGCGAGCTGAGAAAGCTCCGCGCCGGACGCGGCACCAAGCTCAAGGTCATGCCGGAGGTCGAGGATGGACTTACTAAGCCTTAACGCGCTTTTAAACCGCTACGTCTGGGGCCCGGAGATGATGCTCGCCTTCCTGGCGGTGGGGCTCTACCTCACCGTCCGCACGGGGTTCGTGCAGTTTTCCAAGATCGGCATCATCTTCCGGGAAACCCTCGGAGCCATCCGGGAACGCACCCTCGGCGCCGGTGGCGAGATCACCCCCTTCCAGGCCACCATGGTCGCCCTCGGTGCCACCATGGGCCAGGGCAACCTGATCGGCGTCACCGCGGCGATCCTCATCGGGGGTCCGGGAGCGGTCTTTTGGATGTGGATCGCCGGCATCCTGGGAATGGCCACGAAGTTCGCCGAGGCCGTGCTGGCGGTCCACTTCCGCCAGCGCTACGCCGACGGCAGCGTCTCCGGCGGCCCAATGTTCTACCTTTCCCGGGGCCTGCCCAAGGGGCTTCGCTGGCTCGGGGGGCTGTATGCCCTCCTTGCGGCCCTCGCGGCCTTCGGGATCGGCAACCTGACCCAGAGCTCGGCGATGGCCGGAAGCCTGGAGGCCGCCTTCGGGGTCCCGGTGGGGCTTACCGGGCTTTTCGTCGCCCTCGTCGCCGCCTTCATCCTCGCCGGGGGCGTGCGCCGCATCGCCGCCTTCGCCCAGGCTCTGGTGCCGCTGATGCTGCTTGGCTTCCTCGCCGCCGGGGCCTACGCTTTGGCGATACACGGGGCCGCGCTCGCCGGCGCGATCGCCGCCATCTTCCAAGGCGCCTTCGGAGCCCAGGCGGCCGCCGGCGGCGCCGCCGGCTACGCCCTGCAACAAACCCTGAAAGCAGGCGTGGGCCGGGGGATCTTCTCCAACGAGGCCGGACTCGGCTCGGCCGCGATCGCCCACGCCCAAGCCCAGGTCGACCACCCGGTGCGACAGGGCTTTTGGGGCGTGATCGAGGTCTTCCTCGACACCCTGGTGGTGAACACGGTGATGGCCCTGATCGTCCTGGCGAGCGGGGTCTGGCAGACAGCGACGAGCGCGCCCCAGGCCTTCGTCGCCGCCTGGAACTTCCCCGGCGGGAGCTCGGTGGCGGCGATCGTTCTCGCCCTCTTCGTCTTCACCACGCTGGTCTCCTGGGGCTTTTACGGCGAGGAGGCGGCGGGTTTCCTGTTCGGCGATGGAATCCGCTGGCCCTACCGCATTACCTACATCGTCTTCGCCTTCGTGGGAGCGCTTGGCGGCTTTGAGCTCCTCACCGCGTTGGCCGACACCTTAAACGGTCTGATGGCGATTCCGAACCTCCTTGGCCTCGTCCTCCTCGGCGGGGTGGTGGCGGGGCTGGTGCGCGGCTTCTTCCGCGGCGAGCCGTGGCGTCCTCCGCGCTAGCCCCGGTGGTGGTCGGGCTCTCGGGGGCTTCCGGGATGCCCTACGCCCTCGACTTGCTGAAAGCGTTGAAGACGGCCGAAGTCGAGGTCCACCTGGTAGCCACCCGGGGGGCGCTCGAGGTGCTCCGGGCCGAGACCGAGCTCGAGCCCGAGGCGCTTTTCGCCCTCGCGCACCGGCACTACCGTGAAGACGAGCTTGCCGCCCCCATCGCCTCGGGCTCCTTCGCCACCCAGGGCATGGTGGTGGTGCCCGCGAGCCAGACCACGCTGGCCAAGATCGCCGCCGGCATCGCCGACAACCTGCTCACCCGGGCGGCCTTCGTCCACCTCAAGGAGCGCCGTCCCCTGGTGCTCGTACCCCGGGAGACGCCCCTCCCCCTCCCCGCGCTCCGAGCGATGCTCGCCGCCGCCGAGGCCGGAGCGGTGATCCTCCCCGCTTCTCCCGGTTTCTACCACCGCCCCCGCGCGGTAGAAGACCTGGTCCGGTTCGTCACCCAGCGGATCCTCGACCACCTGGGGGTACCCCTCGATTGGGCACCCCGCTGGGGGGACTAGGGTGGACCCCGCGATCGCCTTTCTGGCCGGGCTCGGCACCGGGGCGCTTTTCGTCTACCTACTCCTCGCCGGCCGGCTCGCCCGGCTTGAGGCCCGGCTTGAGGCCGAGCGGGAGAAAAACCGCTGGAGCGAGGAGGCCAAGGACACGCTGGCCCAGGCCTTCCAGCTCCTCGCGGCAAAAAACCTCGAGGAGGCCCAAGCGAAGCTCGCCGAGGCCGCCCGCGCCCTCTTCGATCGAATCGAGGGCGAGGTCAAGGGCGGGCTGCAAAGCCACGCCCGGGAGCTTGCGGGGCTGGTCAACCCCTTAAAAGAAGCGCTTAAAGCCCTCGAGGGGCGCATTCAAACCCTGGAGAAGGAGCGGGAGGGCGCCTACCGGGCCCTTGCGGAACAGCTCAGGCTCCTCAAGGAGGAGCAAGGGGCGCTGAAAGAGGCCGCCCAGGGGCTCCGCGCCGCCCTCTCCGCCGAGCGCACCCGGGGGCTTTGGGGCGAGCTCCAGCTCAAACGGGTGGTGGAGCTCGCGGGTATGGAGCCCCACGTGGACTTCGCCTTGCAGCCCGCCACCGAGCGCGGCCGGCCCGACCTCGTGGTTCACCTCCCCGGGGGCGGGGCGATCCCGGTGGACGCGAAGGCACCCATGAACGCCTTCCTCGAGGCCCAAAACACCTCCGACCCCGCCCTCCGGAAAGCGCGGCTGAAGGCCCACGCCGCCGCCCTCCGGGCCCGGATCCGGGAACTCGCCGAGCGCGCGTACTGGGAGGGGATCGAGGGAGCCCCCGAGCTGGTGGTCGCGTTCGTCCCCAGCGAGGCCGCCCTGGAAGCCGCCTTCGAGGCCGACCCCACCCTCTTCGAGGAAGCCCTGCGGCTCCGGGTGCTTCCCGCGAGCCCGATCACCCTGCTCGCCCTCCTCAAGTCGGTGGCCTACGGCTGGCGGCAGCACCGCCTCTCCGAGGAGGCCCGCCGGATCGCCGAGGAAGCCCGCGAGCTGATCGAGCGCTTTTCCACCTTCGGCGGGCACCTGGGGGAGATGGGGCGGAAACTCAAGGCCAGCGTCGAGGCCTACAACCGGGCGGTGGGTAGCTTCGAGCGGCGGCTCTTACCGCTCGCGAGCCGGATCGCCGAACGGGTGGGGCAAAAGGAGTCCCTCGACCCGCCCCGTCCCCTCGAGACCACCCCCCGGGACTACGGGGAGGGCTCGGAAAGCCCGAAGTAGCCCTCGAGCACCCGCCGCTGCGCCGGGGTCAGGGGAACCTCGCCGAGGTAGCGCTCGGCCCGCCGGCGCACCGCCCCGGGGGGCTTACCCTCCGGCCAGGGCGCGGGCAGCCGCGCCTCCTCCCCGCTCGCAGCGACTCGGGGCAAGGGGGCTTCGGCCCCGGGCGCGCCGGTGCCGGCCGCTCCTCCGACTCCTTCGGCAAGCCCCCGGGCCTGAGCCTCGCGGGCCCCGCTTCCCTCACCCGGCCTTCCGGCCACCGCATCGCTGGACGGGGTCCCCGCCCCCTTCCCCGGACCGGGACGGGCCGCGGCCGGCTCCCTCTCCGCCCCTTCCGGGGGCGGAACCCCAGCACCCTGACCCTCGGGCTTGGATGCGGTGGAGGCCCCAGCTTCCGGGCGGGCGGCCTCCCGCTGCTCCCCCTCCACGGGAGCTTCGGGCTCGCCCTCGACAACCCGGGGCCGCGCCTCCGGGCGCTCCCCGGCCGTGGGGGGCTCCGAACCGGGGCGCGGCGCCGCCCCCTCCGGCTCGCTTACCCGGGGCTCGGCCATCTCCGGTAGCACCCCACCCCCGCTTCGCTCATCCCCCGGTTCCGGGGGGGCTTCCCGGGCAAGGGCGGGGGGCGGCTCCGGGCTGCCGGCGATGGGCACCCCCCCGAGCCGCGGTAGCCCCACCCCGAGTCCGGCCCAAAGGAGCACGAACAACGCCCCCTCCCAAAGGGGCAACCGGGGAAGTGGGGTGCGCGCCTCCTGGGCCCGGGCCGCGCGGGAGAGCTCGGGGTAGAGGGGGTCGGAGGGGTCGGTCTCGAGCCAGGTGCGGTAGGCGAGGCCGAAGCGGTCAAGGTAAAGAAGCGCCTGCCCCTCCTCCCGCCGCGCGGGGTAGAGGAGCGCAAGGAGGGGAAGGAAAAGCCCCGACCGCCGACCGGTGGAAAGCGCGATCAGGCTTCCCAAAAGAAGCAGGAATAGCGCGAGCGCGACCCGTCTTCGCCAGGCGAGCCGCTGGGCGATCCGGCGGTGGAGCACGTCTCCATGTTAGCCGGGTAAAATCCCAAAAACATGCCCAGGATAGGAATCCTTCTCTTGCTCCTGCTTGCTGGCCTCGCCGAGGCCCAGGTCGCGCTCTAGCCGGTGATTCGGGGCCTCGCCCGCCCGGTGGGAGTGGTGGCGGAGCCCGGCGGAGGTCTCCTCGTTCTACTTCAAGGTGGACGGGTCGTGGATGCAAACAAGCGGGTCTGGCTCGACCTCTCGGACCGGGTCTCCTGCTGCGGCGAGCGGGGGCTTTTAGGCCTCGCCTTTCACCCCGACTACCCCAAGGACCCCCGGTTTTACCTGAACTACACCAATAAAAAGGGCGACACCGAGGTCTGGGAGTTCCGGGAAGGCGCCCGGTGCGCCGGATCTTCTACCTCAAGCAGCCCTATGCCAACCA
>CAYYAB010000011.1:24148-26350 GCA_964469895.1 uncultured bacterium
CCCTGGCGCTACAGCTTCGACCGCGAGACCGGCGACCTCTACATCGCCGACGTGGGGCAGGACAAGTGGGAGGAAGTGAACTTCGTACCGGCCGGAGAGGGCAAGGGCTGGAACTTTGGCTGGGACATCATGGAGGGCAGTCACTGCTTCGAGCCTCCTACCGGGTGCCGTACCGAGGGGCTGGTGCTGCCGGTGCTCGAGTACGGCCACGACGAGGGCTGCAGCATCACCGGCGGCTACGTCTACCGCGGCCGGGCGATCCCGGCGCTACGGGGCAAGTACGTCTTCGGCGACTTCTGCACCGGCCGGGTCTGGGTAGGCTTTCGTGAAGGCGGCGTTTGGAAGCGGGAACTCCTGCTAAAAACGCCCGCCCGCATCGCCTCCTTCGGGGAGGACGCGGCGGGCGAGCTCTACCTGGTGGACTACCGGGGCGCGGTCTACCGGTTCGTACCCGCGCGGTAGCGCTCCATCGAGGCCTTCAGCTCCTCTAGGGCGGCGGATTTGTCCTTGAAACCGGTCACCTTCACCCACTTGCCCTTTTTGGCCTCGAGCGCCTTGTAGGTCTCGAAGAAGTTCTGGATCTCATCGAGGACCCCCTGGGGCAGGTCGGCAAGGTCTTGGACCTGGTCCCATCGGGGGTCCTCGGCGACCACCCCGATGATCTTCGAGTCCGGCCCCTTTTCGTCCTCCATCTCGATGAGGGCCACCGGGCGCACCTCCACCAGGACCCCGGGCAAAAGGGGGAAGGTGGAGAGGATCACCCCGTCCAGGGGGTCGCCGTCCTCGGCCAAGGTCTGGGGGATGAAGCCGTAGTCGCCGGGGTAGACCTGGGACGAGGGCAGCACCCGGTCAAGCTTGATCATGCCGGTCTCCTCGTCGAACTCGTACTTGTTGGCGCTTCGGGCGGGGACCTCGATCACCATGTGTACCACTTCCGGAGCCTTCTCGCCGATGGGAAGGTCAAAGAGCCTCGCCATGGCACTCATCTTACCGAGCCTTGAAGCCCCGCACCCCGCGTGCTAGCCTTGGGGCCCAAGGGGGGATATTTATGCAAAAACGTTGGTGGGTCTTAATCGCAGCGGCGTTCCTCGGCCTGGCCTGGGCACGGGGGGACACCTTGGTCATCGCCCAGGGGGTGGACGCCACCACCCTCGACCCGGTGAACCACCAGGAAACCCCGACCGGGAACGTCACCGCCAACATCTTCGACAACTTCTACCGCCGGCTGCCGGACGGCTCCTACGAGCCGTGGCTGGGGGAGGCGAAGGCCCTCGACAACCTTACCTGGGAGCTCAAGATCAAGCCCGGGATCAAGTTCCATAACGGCGAGGAGCTCACCGCCGAGGTCCTCAAGTTCAACTTCGACCGCCTCCTCGACCCGAAAAAGCCCCTCAAGTACTCGACCTACTTCAAGCCCATCAAGAAGGTCGAGGTCACCGGCAAGTACACCCTCAAGGTCTACACCGAAAAGCCCTTCCCGCTTTTCCTGACCCGGCTCACCTACCTCTGGGTGGTGCCGAAGCGGTACATCGAGGAGAAAGGCGCCGACTACTTCGCGAACCACCCGGTGGGGACCGGCCCCTACAAGTTCGTCAAGTGGGTCAAGGATCAGGAGATCGTGCTCGAGGCCAACGAGGCCTACTGGGCGGGCAAGCCTAAGGTGAAGCGGGTGGTCTTTAGGCCCATTCCGGAAGCCTCCTCTCGGGTGGCCGAGCTCATGACCGGCGGCGTGGACATCATCACCAACCTCTCCCCCGAAGCGGTGCCCACGGTGGAGGGCTCGGGCGTCGCCGAGGTGCGGAGCGTCCCCTCGATCCGGAACATCTTCATCGTGCTCAACGTGAAGGGTGAGGGACCGCTCAACGACCCCAAGGTCCGGCTTGCGCTGAACTACGCGGTGGACAAGGAGGCGATCGTCCAGCACGTGCTAGGCGGGTTTGGGGTGCCGGTGGGCTGCCCGCTGAACCCCTACATGTTTGGCTATGACGAGGCGCTATGCAAGCCCTTCCCCTACGACCCCGAGAAGGCGAAAAAGCTCCTCGCCGAGGCCGGCTACCCGAACGGCTTCACCTTCTCGATGTCGGCGCCCTCCGGTCGCTACCTGAACGACCGCCAGGTGGCCGAGGCGGTGGTCGGCCAGCTCAAGAAGATCGGGGTCAAGGTCGACCTCCGGATCAAGGAGTGGAGCACCTACGTCAAGCA
>CAYYAB010000012.1:0-26333 GCA_964469895.1 uncultured bacterium
ACCAATTCCGCCATCCCGGCAGGCCGACGCGCGACTTTCATCTTAGAAAGCGGGAAAGGGGCTGTCAAGCACTCTCGCGGGGTCCTTCCGTGCTAAGCTGGGGGCGTCCCCCGCTAGGGGGCGCGAGGCCGCCTGATCGAGGCCCCTGGTGCCTGGGCGCGTAGTCCAGGCTTAAAGTGGGGAAGTCCGGTGAAAGTCCGGCGCTGTCCCGCAACGGTAACCGGGCCAACCGTCGAACCCCAGCGTCGTTGCCCGGAAGCCCGAATACCTGCCAGGGGAGCCCTGGGGTCCCCGCCCCGGGCACCTCTCGCGGAAGAGGGGAAACGGGGGTAAAAAGCGCATTGGCTTTTTCGCCCCGCCGTTCCCCGGTGGGGCGATTCCCTTCCCCACCTCCGGGGCGGCCTCGCGCGGGTACGGAGGAGGTGGACGTATGTTCAAGCGGTTCCTTGCGGCACTCTGGCTCCTTAGTCTCGCGCTCGCCACGAGCTACCCGTTGGTGGTCACCGACGACCTCGGCCGGAAGGTCACGATCCCCGCCGAGCCAAAGCGCATCGTGGTGATGCTGCCGTCGGCCACCGAGACGATCTGCGCCCTCGGGGCCTGCGACAAGATCGTGGCCACCGACAACTACTCGAACTGGCCCGAGGCGGTACAAAAGCTCCCCAAAGCCGGCGGGCTTTATGACCCCAACGTCGAGCTCATCGTCTCCCTTAAGCCGGATCTCGTGATCGCCTCGAAGTACGGCAAGCTGGTGGACCGGCTGGCCAAGGCCGGGATCCCGGCCTACGCGGTCAAGACCGAGACCTATGAGGATATCTTCAAAACCGCCCGCAAGCTCGGCCGCCTGCTGAACCGGGAGGCCCAGGCGGAGGCGCTCGTCGCCCGCATCCAGTCCGAGGTGTACGCGCTCGAGTCCAAGGCCGCCAAGGCCAAGACCCGGCCCACCGTCTACTACGAGATCGACGCCACTCCCTACACCGTGGGGCCGAACTCCTTCATCGGCGTCCTGATTCAAAAGGCCCGGGGGAAGAACATCGTGCCGCCCGAGCTCGGCCTCTTCCCCAAGATCAGCCCCGAGTTCGTGGTGGAGAAAAACCCCGAGGTAATCATTCTCGGCGACGCGCCCTATGGGGTGAACCTCGAGGCGTTAAAGAAGCGCCCAGGCTGGGATCGGATCCGGGCGGTGCAAGAAGGCCGGGTCTGCGAGCTCAAAAAGGCCGAGACCGACGTGGTGCACCGGCCGGGGCCGCGGGTTGTGGAGGGGCTCCGGGTCCTGATCCGCTGCATTCACCCCGAGGTCCTGAAGTAGATGCCGCGGCGGACCTGGGTCTGGCTTGGGCTTTTCGCCCTCTTGCCGCTCGCTCTCTTGCTAGGGCTTTCGGTGGGAGCGGTGGCGCTCGGGCCTTCCCAGGTCCTTTCCGGGCTCGCCGAGCGGGCGCCGGTGGTCTATGCGATCCGGCTCCCCCGGGTGCTGGGGGCGGCGCTGGTGGGGGCCGCGCTCGGGCTTTCCGGGGCCGCCTACCAAGGGCTTTTTAAAAACCCCCTCGCCGATCCGTACCTGATGGGCACCGCGAGCGGCGCCGCCTTCGGGGTGGCGCTCGCGCTGAGCCTCGAGGGGAATCTGAGCCCCGCTTACGCCCACTGGATCGGGTCCCACGGGGGCTTTTTTGTGCCCGCCTCCGCCTTTTTGGGGGCGCTTTTCGCGGTGACCCTGGCGGTGGTCCTCGCCGGGGGCGTGGGGCGCACCCGGGACCTGATCCTCGCCGGGGTGGTGGTGGGCTCGGTGCTGACCGGGCTCACCACCTACCTGATGCTGAAGGACGCCGACCGGGTGCGGGCGGTCTTCGCCTACACCCTGGGCAACCTCGCCTTCGTGGGCTGGCCGGAGGTGGCGCGGCTCGCCCTCTACCTCGCGCTTTCGCTTCCGGTGCTTTGGGGCATGGCCCGGGTCTTGAACGCGGTGCAGCTCGGGGAGGGGGTGGCGCGAACGCTCGGGTTGCCCCTCGACCTCCTCAAGTTCGCGCTCATCGCCACCGCCACCCTGGCCACCGCCGGGGCGGTGGCCGAGGCCGGGATCATCGGGTTCGTGGGGCTCGTGGTGCCCCACGCGCTAAGGCGGATGGGGGGCGGGGACTACCGCTACCTGCTTCCCGCGTCGGCCCTCGGCGGCGCGGTGCTCCTGGTGTTTGCCGATACCCTGGCCCGGGTCCTCGTCCGCCCCGCCGAGCTTCCGGTGGGGGTGGTGACCACCCTGCTCGGCGGCCCCTTTTTCCTGTACCTGCTTTGGAGGATGCGTGCTTAAGGCCCGCGGGCTCACGGTGCGCTACGGGCGTCGGATAGCGCTTTCCGGGGTGACGCTCGCGGTGCGTCCCGGGGAGTGGGTGGCGCTGCTTGGTCCCAACGGGTCGGGGAAGAGCACGTTGCTCCTCGCCCTGCTCGGCCTGCTTCGCTACGAGGGAGAGGTCGTGCTCATGGACCGGTCGCTTACCCGCTACTCCAGCTGGGAGCGGGGGCGGTTGCTCGCCTACCTGCCCCAAAACGGCCCGGTCCCGGAGGGGATGCGGGTGCGGGAGGTGGTGGCGCTCGGGCGGCTTCCCCACCAGGGGCTTTTTGGGCGCTGGAGCGCGGAGGACGAGGCCGCGCTCCGTTTCGCCCTGGCGGCCACCGACACCGAGGCCTTCGCCGATCGCTACCTCCACACCCTCTCCGGGGGCGAGCGCCAACGGGTGTTTCTGGCCCGAGCGCTCGCCGCGAGGCCCCGCTTCCTCCTTCTCGACGAGCCCACCAACCACCTCGACCTCGACCACCAGGCCCGCCTGCTGGCCCTACTTCGCCAGCTCGCCGACGAGGGAATGGGGGTGCTCAGCGTGTTCCACGACCCCAACCACGCCCGCGCCGCCGACCGGGTGGTGCTGCTCGAGGCCGGCCGGGTTCGCGCCGAGGGGCGTTTCGCCGACCTGGTGGGCGATCTGCTCGCGCTCTACCCCGGTGCCGAGGCCTGGGAGACGGCCGGGGGCCCGGTGGTGCTACCCGGATGGGGGCGGCGATGAGGGGTTCGCTGAGAGCGAGCGGCACCCTCCTCGTGGTGGACCTCGGGGAGGTGCGGAGGCTTTGGACCGAGTCGGGCCCCGCCCTCGCCCGCTACGTGGCGGTGGTGCGGGACGGGGCCGAGGGGCGGTGCCTGCGGCCGGGGCAAAGCCCCTTTGGGCCGGTGCTCCTCCGCCACGGGCTGCCGCCAGGGGAGACGCTCGTCTACCGCTCGGCGAGCGATCCCTTGGATTTTGAGCTCGAGGAGGGGGCCGTGGTAGTGGGGAGCGTCGCGGTCTTCCCCGACGGGCCGCCGACCTTCGTTTTCACCCCCCACTACGCTTGGGTGGAGGAGTGATGGGCCGTTTGCTTGTTTTCACCGGGGACGGCAAGGGAAAGTCCACCGCCGCGTTTGGGCTCGTGCTCCGGGCGCTCGGCCGGGGGCTTTCCCCGGTGATCTTCCAGTTCATCAAGCGGAAGGCGGCGAACTACGGCGAGCACCGGGCATTCCGGACGCTCGGGGTGCCTATCCATCCCCTGGGGGACGGGTTTACCTGGCGTTCGCGGGACCTTAGGGAAAGCGCGCGGCTCGCCCGGGAGGGCTGGGCCCAGGCGCAAGCGGCCTTGGACTCTGGAGCTTACGACCTGGTCGTGCTCGACGAGTTTACCTACGTCCTGAACTACGGCTGGGTGGAGCGGGAGGAGGTGCTCCTTGCCTTTCGCTCCCGACCCAAAGGGGTGCACCTCGCGGTCACCGGGCGGGACGCCCCCCCGTGGCTGATCGCGCTCGCCGATACCGTCACCGAGATGAAAAAGATCAAGCACGCCTACGACCAGGGCGTGCCCGCGACCCGGGGGATCGAGCTTTGAGGGGGCTTCTTATCGCTGCCCCGGCTTCCGGCCAGGGAAAGACGACGCTGGCCCTCGCGCTCGCGCTGGCCCTAAGGAGACGGGGCCTTCGGGTACAGGCCTTCAAGGTAGGGCCCGACTACCTCGATCCCGGCCACCTCGCTGCCGCCACCGGAAGACCGGTCTACAACTTAGACGGCTACTTCCTGGACGAGGCCGCCCTCGGCTGGCTCTTTGCAAGCCGGGCCCGGGCCGCCGATCTCGCGCTGGTCGAGGGGGTGATGGGGCTTTACGACGGGAAGGATCCCCTTGGTCAAGTGGGCTCGGCGGCCCAGATCGCCCGCGTGCTCGGCCTGCCCGTGATTTTGGTGGTGGACGCGGGGGCGATGGCGGGCTCGATCGCCGCGCTTGCCCGGGGGTTCCGCGCGCAGGCCGAGGGTTTCGAGCTCGCCGGGGTGGTGGCAAACCGGGTGGCGGGGCCCGGACACGCGGCGATTTTGGAGGAGGCCCTTCGTGCCGTGGGGATTCCCTTTTTGGGCTATTTGCCCCGGGATTCTAGGCTTGCGATCCCGGAGCGGCACCTGGGCCTGGTGCTTGCGGGCGAGGTCGCGCTGCCGGAGTCCGCGCTTTTGAGCGCGGCCAGGACCTTGGACCTCGAAGCCCTTTTGCGGGTTGCACAAAGGGCCCGCGGACCCCTCCGGGCAAAGCCCCCCTACGACCCGGATCGCCGCTACGTGGGGGCGCGGATCGCCTACGCCCGGGACCGGGCCTTTTCCTTTTATTACCCCGAGGTGCTCGAGGTCCTCGCCGAGCTTGGCGCCGAGCTTTTGCCCTTTAGCCCCCTCGCCGACGAAAAGCTCCCCGAGGCCCATCTTTTGTGGCTCGGCGGAGGGTATCCCGAGCTCTATGCGCGAGAGCTCAGCGAGAATCGGGCGATGATCGAGGCAATCCGCCGTTTTCGCGGACTCCTTTACGCCGAATGCGGCGGCTATATCTACCTGGCCCGGGGGGTCTACTTCGAGGGGCTTTGCCACCCTATGGCCGGGCTCGTCCCCGGGGTGGCCGAGGTGAAGGACCGCCCCGTTCTCGGCTACCGCGAGGTCACGCCGGTGCGGGGATACGCGCTCTTTCCCGAAGGGGCCTGGATCCGGGGCCACGAGTTTCACTACGCCGAGCTTTGGGAAAAGGGCCCCTATCTCTGGAAGGAACGCTCGGGCAAGCCCCTTGGCTATCAGGAGGGGCGGGTGCACGCGAGCTTCGTGCACCTTTACCTCTTGAGCCACGCCCCGGCGCTCTACCGGTTTTTGGAGGCGAGCGGTGGAGGTCTGGATCGCCGGTCTGCTTGACCTTTTGGGCGAACCGAAGAACCGCTTCCACCCGGTGGCCTGGTTCGGGGGCTTGGCGCGGGAGCTCGAGGCGCGCTTCTACCGGGATTCGGCCACGAGGGGACTATTCCTTACCCTTTCGTTGGTTCTTTTTGCGGCCGGCGTGGGTTTTTTGCTTGAGCACGGGCTCGAGGCCGTCTCGGGATGGGTCCGCTACGGGCTCCTTGGCCTTCTGCTAAAGCCTGCTTTCGCACTTAGGGGCCTTCTCGACGCCGCTTTGCGGGTGGAAAGGGCGCTTTCTGTGGACCTCGGCCTTGCCCGAAGGGCGCTTTCCGCGATCGTCAGTCGGGAGACGAGGAATCTCGATGCCGGGCAAGTTCGTATGGCGGCGATCGAGTCCCTGGCCGAAAACCTCGTGGACTCGGTGGTCGCGCCGCTTTTTTACTACCTCTTTTGGGGCCTCCCCGGCGCCTACCTCTACCGGGCGGCGAACACGCTGGACGCGCTTTGGGGCTACCCGAGTCCGCGCTACCGGCGCTTTGGCTGGGCGGCCGCCCGGCTCGACGACGCTTTGAACTTCCTGCCTGCCCGGGTCACGGGACTTTTGCTTCTTCTTGGGAGCAGGCCTTCGCTTGCTGCGTTGCTATCGGAGGCGCGAAAAACGCCATCGCCGAACGCGGGCTGGCCGATGGCGGCTTTTGCGCTCCGGCTCGGCGTGCGGCTTGAAAAGCCCGGCGTCTACCTGCTGCATCCCGGGGGCAGGTGCCCGGATGCCGAGGACTTCGCGCGGGCGTTCACCTTCGCGCGCGTCTTCGGGCACCTCTGGATCTTCGCCGCGGGCGTGGTGCTTTTGGGGGTGGGGCGGTGAGGCTGCACGGGGGTGCGCCCCTAGGGGCCAGGGTGGACTTTTCCACGAACCTTAACGCCCTGGGGCCGCCTGGGTTTTTGGTGCGGGCGTTGCGCCGGGTACCCCTTTCCCGCTACCCCGACCCCGAGTACGCCGAGCTCCGCGCCCTGCTCGGGGATCCCGCCCGAGTGGCGGTGGGGGCGGGTGCGAGCGAGCTCATTCACCGCCTGGTGGCAGCCTTTGGCGGACCGGTGGCCGTCTTCTGCCCAAGCTTTGGCGAGTACGCCGAGGCCGCCCGCGCAAGGGGGCAGCGGGTCTACTTCGCCCGGGACGAGGAGGAGTTTCTGCGGGCCATTCGGAAGGCATCCCTCGGCTTTCTCGCAAGCCCCAACAACCCCGACGGTCGGGTTTACGAGGCCGCGTTCTTGGAAGAGGCGGCGGTCGCCGGAGGACTTTTGGTTTTGGACCTCGCCTACGCGCCCCTTTCCGAGGTCCCGGTCTTCGTCCCCGAGGGGGTGGTTCGCCTCTACTCCCCGAACAAGGCCTTTGCCCTTCCCGGGGTGCGAGCGGGGTACGCGGTCTTCCCCGAGGACCGGCTTGCCGATCGGGTACGCGCGCTTGCGCCTTCCTGGGTACTTTCGACCACCGGCGAGACGTTTTTGCGGCTTTCGGTGGGGGAGGCGGCTCGGGACTGGCTTTCCGCCGTCCGCCCGCGGCTTTTTGCCTGGCGCCGCACGCTCGCCAGGGGGCTCGTAAGGCGGGGTTTTGTCGTGACCGAGGGACGGGCGAACTTCCTGATGGCGAGGTTCGGCAAGGCGCGGATTGAGAATCTCTTGAAGGCCGGGGTCTGGGTACGGCCGCTTTTCGATAAGGGGCTAATCGGCTGGGCCCGGCTCAGCGCCCAGGGGCCGAAGGCCCGCCGGCTCCTTTGGGAGGGGCTCGGTGGCTAGGGCGATCGCCGTCCTCGGTACCGGCTCGGGGGTGGGGAAGAGCCTTCTCGTCACCGCCCTCGCCCGCTATTTCGCCCGGCAGGGCTTTCGGGTCGCACCTTTTAAGGGTCAGAACATGTCGAACCACGCCCGGGTGGTGGCCGGGGGCGAGATCGGCGCCGCCCAGTACTACCAGGCGCTGGCCGCCGGGGTGCGCCCCTCGGTTTTGATGAACCCGGTACTTTTGAAGCCCGAAGCGGAAACGAGAAGCCAGGTCGTGGTGCTTGGCCGGGCCCGGCCGGAACTCGTCCGGGTGCCCTGGAAGGCGCGGGCGGAATACCTCTGGCCCCCGGTTCGGGAGAGCCTCGCCAACCTCCTTGGGAAATACGACCTCGTCCTCATCGAAGGAGCCGGGAGCCCGGCGGAGCCGAACCTGATGGCTTCGGACGTCACCAATCTCCGGGTGCTAAGGGAGGCGGACGCCGCCGGGGTCCTGGTGGCGGATATCGACAAAGGGGGCGCTTTCGCCGCCCTATTGGGCACCTACGCTTACTTGTCCGAGGCCGATCGGTCGCGGATGGTCGCCTTCGTGCTCAACAAGTTCCGGGGCGATCCTGCGCTGCTCGAGCCCGCCCCCACCGACCTCTGGAGGCGGACCGGGATGGCCCCGCTCGGGGTACTTCCCTTGCTTTCGCACCGGCTCCCCGACGAGGACGCGCCCTTCTTGGGCACCGCGCCAGCGGCCCGGGGGCCGCTTTACGGCGTGGTCCGCTATCCGTTTGCCTCGAACCTCGACGAGTTCTGGCCGCTTTCCGAGCTTGCCCGGGTGCGCTTCGTGGAGGGCCCCGAGGCGCTTGAATCGGTGGAGTTTTTGATCCTCCCCGGCGCCAAGAACGTGCGGGCGGCGCTCGACTACCTGCGGGCCTCGGGGATGGACCGGGCGATCCGTGCCTACGCCGCCTCGGGTCGGCCCGTGCTCGGGATTTGCGGGGGGCTCGAGCTCCTCGGCGAGGGGATCTCGGACCCCCAGGGGGTGGAGTTCGGAGGCGAGGTAAGGGGTCTTGGCCTTTTGCCCCTTTGGACCGAGATGGGGGCCGAGAAGGTGGTGCGGGAGCAGCGGGTGTGTTTCCCCGTGCTCGACCCCCCCTTCGAGACGCTTTCCGGCGTATGTCTCTCGGGCTACGAGATCCACCACGGCCGCGCGACACCGACCGGCGAGGTTCGGGAGGCCCTCCCCGGGGGGCTTGGCTTTCAAAAGGAGAACGTCCTTGGCGTCTTCCTCCACGGGCTCTTCGAGAATCCCTCGGTGCAACGGGCGCTTTTCGGCCGGGAGGCGCGGGGACTCGCGGACACCTTCGACCGGCTCGCAGACGCGGTCGAAGTCTATCTCGACGGGGAGTTCCTGATGTCGATGGCAAAAAGGGGCAAGGCGGCGAAAAGGGTACCCCCGGGGGCGGTCTACCTCCTCCTCGGTGGGGCGAGGAGCGGGAAGAGCCGGGCGGCTTTGCGCCTCGCCCAGCGGCTTGGCGGGGATCGGGTGGCCTTTGTCGCCACCGCCCGGGCCACCGACCCCGAGATGACAGCCCGCATCGCCCGCCACCGGGCGGAACGCCCCGGGTCCTGGCGAACGATCGAGGCGCCGCGGGGCTTCGCCCGGGCGGTGGCCGAGGCCGAGGAGCCCGTCGTCGTCCTCGACTGCGTCGCCGTGGGGCTTGCGAACGCCCTGGTGGAGGAGGGGGAAAAGGCGGCCCGGGAGGAGCTCGAGGCCTTGCTCGGGGTGGTCGCGAAGCGAGAGAAGACCCTCATCCTCGTTTCCAACGAGGTGGGCATGGGGGTGGTGCCCCCGAGCGCCCTCGGGCGTGCCTACCGCGACCTGCTGGGCTTTGCCAACCAACGCCTGGCTGAGGCCGCGGACGCGGCGTTTTTCCTTGTGGCCGGCCAGGCGATTCGGTTGAAGGGAGGACTCGCACTATGAAGGTACACGTTGCACCGGTGGAAAAGGCCTATCTGGACGCCGCCTGGCGGCGGCTCGACCGGCTCACCAAGCCCCCGCGCTCCTTGGGCAAGCTCGAGGAGCTCGCCGCCCGGATCGCCGCGATCCAGCGGACCGACCGGCCCCGGCTCGGCCCCGGGGCGGTGGTGGTGGCGGCCGCCGACCACGGGGTGGCCTGGGAAGAGGGCGTTTCGGCCTATCCCCCCGAGGTCACCTACCAGATGGTCTTGAACTTCCTCGCCGGGGGCGCCGCGATCAACCAGATCGCGGCCGAGGCGAACGCCCGGGTCTACGTCCTCGACGTGGGGGTCCGGGGCCCCGACTTCCCGAAGGCCGAGGGGCTCATCCAGGCCCGCGTTCGCCCGGGGACCGGGAACTTCGTCAAAGAACCCGCGATGCGCCTTGAAGAGGCGGAGGCCGCGTTGAAGGCGGGGTATGAGGCGGCCAAGCGGGCGCTTCGGGAGGGTGCTACCCTGCTCGCCGCCGGCGACATGGGGATCGGGAACACCACCGCGGCCGCCGCCCTCACCGCCGCCTTCCTTGGTCTCCCCGCCCGGGAGGTCACGGGCCGGGGCACCGGGGTGGAGGGCGAGGCCTACGCGCGAAAAGTGCGGACGGTGGAGGCCGCCCTCCGCCGGGCGGAGGAGAAGCTCGGTCCCCTCGATCAAGCGCCCGCCCTCGCGGTCGCCGCCGAGCTCGGGGGGCTCGAGCTCCTTGCCGCCGCCGGCGTCTTCCTCGCCGGGGCCGAGGCCGGGGTGCCGGTCGTTGCCGACGGCTTCCCCGTCACCGCCGGGGCCCTCGTCGCCGTTCGGCTCGTCCCCGAGGTGCGGGACTACCTCTTCGCCGGTCACCGCTCGGTGGAGCCGGGGCACGCGCGCCAGCTCGAGTCCCTCGGGCTTTTTCCCGTCCTTGACCTGGATCTCCGCCTCGGCGAGGGCACCGGGGCGGTGCTCGCCTTCCCCGTCCTGCGGGCGGCCGCACGGGTGCTGGCCGGCATGGCCACCTTCGAGGAGGCCGGGGTCAGCGAGGGTTAACCGATGGTCCCCTGCCGCGTCGCCCTCGCCTTCCTCACCGCCCTGCCCCTAGGCCCGCCGCCAGGGGGGACTTGGGACCTCCGGCGCGCGGCGCCCTGTTTTCCCTGGGTGGGGGCGCTCCTCGGCGGCCTTTTCTACCTGGCCGCCCACCTGCTTTGGGCGCTGTTTCCCCCGGGGGTGGCCGGGGCGCTCTTGCTCGGGGTCTGGCTTCTCTTCACCGGGATGCTCCATCTCGATGGTCTCCTCGACGCCGCCGACGCCCTCCTTCTGCCCGCCGACCGGGCGCGGAGGCTCGAGGTCCTCGCCGACCCGGTGCTGGGGGCCTTTGCCTTCGGGGTGGGCGCGGTCTACCTCCTCGCAAAGGCCCAGGCGCTCGCCGCCCTCGGACCCCACCCGGCGCTCGTCGCCGCTCCCGCGCTCGCCCGCTTTTTCGTCCTGCCCGCGAGCCGCCTGCCCGCGGCCCGGCCCGGGGGGCTTGGGGCGAGGGTGCGGGGGGCGGCGCTGGGCGCCGCTTTGCCTCCCGCCCTGGCGGCGCTTCTTTTCTTTCCGGTCCCCACGCTCGTTTCCGCGCTCGCTACCGCGCTTTTCTACCGCCTCGCCCTCGCCCGCCTCGGCGGGGTAACCGGCGACCTCCACGGCGCCGCCATCGAGCTCGCCGAGCTTTTCTTCCTCCTCGGCGTGCTCGCGCTCGGTGTATAGTCGCCCTAATGCGGGAAGCACTGGACCGGGAACTCACCCAGATCACCGAGCGCTTCCTCGAGATGGCGGATCGGACCCGCGAGATGCTCGAGGGGGCGACCGAGGCGCTCACCAAAGGGGACGCCGCCCGGGCGGAGGCGGTGATCCGCGAGGACGAGGAAGTGGACCGGCTGGAGTACGCGATCGAGGACGAGGTGATCGCGACGATCGCCCGCCACCAGCCGGTGGCCGGCGACCTGCGTTTTCTGGTCACCATCTTGAAGGCGGTGACCGACCTCGAGCGCGCCGGCGACTACGCCGCCCACGTCGCCGAGGACGCGCTCCTCCTGGCGAAGGAGCCGCCCCTTAAGCGCTACGTTCTCCTGCCCCAGATGGCCCGGAGGCTTCTTGAGATGCTCGACCTGGTGGCAAAGAGCGTCGCCGAAAAGGACGCCGGCGCCGCCCTCAAGGTGCTCGAGCTCGACGACGAGGTGGACGACCTCTACGAGCAGCTCACCCGGGAGCTGATCACCTACATGCTTGAGGATCCCCGCACCATCGGCAAGGCGCTCACCCTGCTCCGGGTGGCCCGGAGCTACGAGCGCTTCGGCGACCACCTCGAGAACATCGCCGAACGGGTGGTCTACTGGGTCACCGGCGAGGCCCCCCACCGCTGACCTTTTGATGACAATCCTCCCTTACGTTTGGTCTGGCGCCGGGTATACTCGGCGTGAAAGGGGGAAAAGGTTATGAAGCGATTCGCAGCAGTCCTGGCCCTCATGGCGCTGGCGCTTCCGGCGTTTGCCGCCAAGAAGGTCGAGATCACCTTCTGGCACGCGTTTGGCGGCGGCCGGACCGCGTTCATCGAGCGGATGGTCCAGGACTTCAACTACACCCACCCCGGCATCGAGGTCAAGGCGGAGTACAAGGGTTCGTACCGGGACACCCTGAACGCCGCCATCCTCGCCGCCCGGCAGGGAGCCGCACCCCACATCGTGCAGATCTTCGAGGTGGGCAGCCAGCTCGCCCTCGACTCCGGGATCTTCGTGCCCATCGAGGACTACGTGCCCGCCGAGCTCAAGTTCCAGCTCGACGACTACATCAAGCCGGTGGCCAACTACTACCGGATCAAGGGCAAGTTCAACTCGATCCCCTGGAACTCCTCGAACCCGATCCTCTACTACAACAAGGACATCTTCAAGAAGGCCGGCCTCGACCCCGAAAACCCGCCGAAGACCTTCGGCGAGGTGATGAAGGCCTGCGAGAAGATCGAGGCCACCAAGGCCGCCCCCAAGTGCATCACCTGGCCGCTCCACTCCTGGTTCGTCGAGCAGTGGATCGCCGAGCAGGGGGCACTCCTTGCCAACCACGAAAACGGCCGCGCCGCCCGGGCCACCGACGTCTTCATTGACTCCGAGGCAATGCGCCGGATCGTGAAGTGGTGGAAGGCGATGTACGACAAGGGCTACTACGCCTACTCCGGCAAGCCCGAGGACTGGGACGGCGCCAACCAGATCTTCGTCAGCCAGCAGGCGGCGATGCTGATCACCTCGACCTCCGACGTCACCTTCCACCAAAACGCCGCCTTTGAAAACGGCTACGAGCTCGGCACCGGCTTCCTTCCGATCCCCGACGGCGTCGAGCGGAACGGCACCGTGGTCGGCGGGGCCTCGCTCTGGCTCACCAAGGGCCACCCCGACGAGGAGATGAAGGCCGCGCTCACCTTCCTGCTCTGGTTCACCAACACCGAGAACATGGTGCGCTGGCACAAGGGCACCGGCTACTTCCCGGTACTCAACACCTCGGTTAAGGTGCTCGATTGGCAGCACTGGTTCGAGCGGAACCCCGCCTACAAGGCGGCTTTCGATCAGCTCCTCCAGTCCAAGGCCAACCGGGCCACCCAGGGCGCCCTGATTGGCCCCTTCCCGGAGATCCGCACCATCATCGAGGAGATGATCCAGGCGGTCTTCCAGGGCAAGCCGATCGACCAGGCGCTCAAAGAGGCCGATGCCAAGGCCGATAAGGCCCTCAAGGAATACAACGCCGCGGTCGGCAAGTAGCGCCTAGCCGCGGGGTCGTCCGCCCCTCGGGGCGGACGACCCCTTTTGCTCGCGTAGGATAAAAGCGCCCATGGAGACCGAAACCCACGCCGCCTACAAAAGCCGCTTTTTACCTTGGTTGCTGCTTCTTCCCACCTTCGTCATCCTGCTCGTTTTTCTCTACTATCCCACCCTCGAGACCTTCCGCCTCTCCCTCTACCGGGTCGCCTTCCTCGGCCTCCGGAAGGTCTACGTGGGGCTTGAAAACTACCGGGAGATCTTCACGAACCCCGAGTACCTCCGGATCTTCTGGAACACCGCGCTCTACTCCTTCCTGGTCGTCTTCTTCTCGATGGCGGTGGGGCTTTTCCTCTCGGTACTCGCCAACCAAAAGGTCCGGGGCTGGCGCTTTTACCGCCTGCTGCTGATCTGGCCCTACGCCCTTAGCCCGGCGGTGGCGGGGGTGATCTTCCTCTTCCTCTTCAATCCCCAGGCGGGGATCGTGAACTACTTCCTCGACGTCCTCTTCGGGCTCCGGCCCGACTGGTTGACCCAGCCGGCGCTTGCGATCTCCGTCTTGGTGGCGGCGGCGGTTTGGAAGAACGTGGGCTACAACGTGGTCTTCTACCTGGCGGCGCTCCAGAACCTGCCGGGGGATGTGCTCGAGGCCGCCCTGATCGACGGGGCCACCCCTTGGCAGCGCTTTTGGAAGGTGACCTTTCCCTTGCTTTCCCCGATGACCTTCTTCCTCTTTGTGATGAACACGATCTACGCCTTCTTCGACACCTTTCCCTTCGTCGACCTGCTCACCAAGGGGGGGCCAAACGGCGCCACCAACATCCTGATCTACAACATCTACCGCGACGGCTTCGAGTTCTTTAAGACCGGTCTGGCGGCGGCCCAGTCGGTGGTTCTCTTCGTCGGCGTGGTGCTCCTCACCCTGCTACAGTTCCGCCTCGGCGAGCGGCGGGTCCACTACGGGGGGTAGCGGTGAAGCGGAGAAAGCTCCTCCACGCGATCGCGGTGCACGCCTTGCTCCTCCTTTCGGTGGCGGTGGTGGCGGCGCCGGTGGTCTTCGCCTTCATCTTCTCCACCCAGACCCCGGCGGAGATCTTCCGCTACCCGCCGAAGTTCACCTTGGGAAGCGCCCTTTTTGAGAACTACCGGGTGGTCTGGAACCAGTACCACCTTGGGCTTTACCTGAAGAACTCGCTCTTCATTTCGGTCGCGGTGACGGTGGGGAAGACGATCGTCTCCTTCCTGGCGGCGCTTGCGCTCGTCTACTTCCGGTTTCCCCTCAAGAGCTGGGTCTTCACCTTCATCCTCCTGACCTTGATGATGCCCACCGAGATCATGATCGTTGCCCTCTTTGAGCTGGTCACCGACCTCGGTTGGGTGAACTCCTACGCGGCCCTGATCGTTCCCTTCCTGGCCTCGGCCACCGGAACCTTCCTTTTTAGGCAGCAGTTTTTGCAGATCCCCGAGAGCCTGGTGGACGCCGCCCGGATCGACGGAGCCGGGCCGCTCCGGTTCGCCTGGTCCATCCTCCTGCCGATGAGCATGAACGTGGTGGCGGCGATGGCGGTGATCCAGTTCGTCTACATGTGGAACCAGTACCTCTGGCCGCTGGTGGTGATCCGGGAGGGCGAGCGGCAGGTGATCCAGGTGGGGCTCAGGATGCTGACAAGCGGTCAGGACGCCACCAACTGGGGGCTGGTGATGGCGGGGGCGATCGTCGCTTTGCTTCCGGCGCTCCTCGTCTTCCTCCTGCTCCAGGAGCAGTTTTCCCGGGGATTCGCGCTCGCGGAGGAGAAATGAGCCTTTTTGCCAAGCGTTCGCGGCCCTTGCTTCTCGGGCACCGGGGGGTGCGCGTAGGGGCCCGAGAGAACACCCTCGAGGCCTTTCGCCGGGCGATGGAGGCCGGGCTCGACGGGGTCGAGTTCGACGTGCAACGAAGCGCCGACGGGGCGCTCGTCGTCTACCACGACTTCTGGGTTCCGAAGGGGCTCCTGCACCGCTTTACGCTCGCCGAGCTAAAGGAGATGCTCCCCGGGCTTCCCACGCTCGAGGAGGTCTTGGAGCTTTTCGAGGCTTACCCCGAGGCGATCTTGAACGTTGAACTCAAGAGCGTCCCCGGCTTTTATGACGGGCGGGCCGAGGCGCTCGCCCGACTGCTTTCCGGTTGGCCGGGGAGGGAGAGGGTGCTCGTCTCCTCCTTCGATCCGGTGGCGCTTTTCGTCTTCCGCGAGGAGGCCCCGGAAATCCCCCTCGGCTACCTCTTTTTGGGGCGGGACACCGCGCGGCTCGGGGAGCGGCTTGGGTTCGATGCGCTCCATCCCCGGCTCGACCTCGTCGCGCCGGAGAAGGTCCGGGCCTGGCAGGAGGCGGGGTACTTCGTGGTGGTCTGGCCCGCCTTTACGCCGGAGGAGGCCCGCTTGGCGATGGGTAGCGGGGCGGACGCGGTGATCGGGGGCGATCCGGAAGTCCTCCTAAAGGCCAAGGAGAAGCTGGGCCACGCTTAGGTAGATCAAGAGCCCTGAGATATCGCTCACGGTGGCGATCAGGGGATTCGAGATCAGCGCCGGGTCGATGCCGAGTCGGGCGAGCAATAGGGGCAGGAGCGAGCCCGCAAGGTTCGCCACCACCACCAGGAGGAAAAGCGAGAGCGCGACCGCCGGGGTGATCCCGAACTGGCCGTCGAGGGCCACCTTGGCGGCGATCAGGGCGGAGAGGGTGAGGCCGAGCAGGGTGCCCACCCCGAGCTCTTTGAAGAGGATGCGCGGCCAGTCCTTGATCTCCACGTCCCGGGTTCCGAGCGCCCGCACGATGATCGTCGCCGCCTGGCTGCCCGAGTTGCCCCCGGTGCCGAGCAGGACCGGCAGGTAGAAGGCGAGGGCGGTGGCGGCCTTTAAAACGCTCTCGAAGTGGCCGAGGATGGTGGAGGTGACCATCCCGGTCAGGATCAGGATCACCAGCCAGCGCACCCGGGCGCTCCAGAGCTCGAGCACGCCCGAGCGCGAGTAGACGAGCTCCGGGGCCTCGACCGCGCCCAGGCGGTAGATGTCCTCGGTGGCCTCCTCCTCGAGCACATCGATCACGTCGTCGATGGTGACGATGCCGACGAGGCGCTGGTCCTCGTCCACCACCGGCAGGACGGTGAAGTCGTAATCGGCCATCAGCCGGGCGACCTCCTCCTGGTCGGTCTCGGTGGTGACGAAGACCACGTTCTCGTTCATGATCTCCTTGACCCTCGTCGCCGGGTCGGCGACGATCAGGTCGCGGAGGCTCAGGACCCCGATCAGGCGGCCGGCGTCGTCCACCACGTAGATGTAGTAGATCGTCTCGGCGTCGGGGGCGGCCCGGCGGAGGAACGCGAGCACCTCCTCCACCGTCATCCCGGCGCGCACCGCCACGTACTCCGGGGTCATCAGGCCACCGGCCTCGTCCTCCTCGTAGGCGAGGAGCCGGTGAACCTGGGCGCGGGTTTCGGGGTCGAGGAGCTCGATCAGTTCGGCGAAGAGCTCGGGCTTTTCCTCCCGGGCCGCTTGCAAGAGGTCGGTGAGGTCGTCGGGGTCGAGCTCGGCGAGGATGCCCCGGACCTGGAAGCGGGGAAGGGTCTCGAGGAACTCAAGCTGGGTCTCGGGCTCGAGCTGGGCGAGGATCTCGGCCGCCTTGGCCGGGGGGAGGACGGTGAGCAGGACGTACTGGTGCTCGCCGGGGAGCGCGTCCCAGCCCTCAAGGAGCTCGTGGACGGGGACCGAGGCGGCGAGCCGCTCGAGCTCGGCGAGGTCGCCGAGCTCGAGGGCCTCCCGAATGCGGTCGAGGGCTTCGGTCTTGGTCAAGGTGCCTCCCCCAGGAAAAAACCCAGACGCGAGTCTAGCACAGCGAGGGGATAGCGGCCAAACGTCCCGCGATATTCGGTGTTTCTCCTTTGTCTATCCGGACTTAAACTATCAGAAAAATTGCGGTTGACATGCTAAAGTGCGCGCCGCTATCCTGGGCGCCGGGTTTATGTTCGAGGGCCTGAGCCAACGACTCGACGCGATCGTCGGCCGCCTTAGGGGGCGCGGGCGGATCACCGAGGCCGACCTTAAAGGGGTGCTCCGCGACCTCCGCCGGGCGCTGCTTGAGGCCGACGTCAACTTCGAGGTAGCCAAGAACTTCGTTCGCCGGGTCGAGGAAAAGGCCCTCGGGAAGAAGGTCCTGGAAAGCCTTTCCCCCGCCGAGCTGGTGCTCGCCATCGTCCACGAGGAGATGGTGGCGCTCCTCGGCGGCAAGGTGGCCGAGCCGAGGCTCCTCCCCGAGGGGAACCTCTGGCTCTTGATGGGCCTTCAGGGCACCGGCAAGACCACCGCTGCCGCCAAGCTCGCCCACTACTACAAACAGAAGGGCCGGCGGCCGCTCCTCGTCGCCGCCGACACCCAGCGCCCGGCGGCCCAGGACCAGCTCGAGATCCTGGCCGGGAAGGTGGGGGTGCCGGTGCTCCGGGTGGAAAAGGGCGAGTCCCCGGCCTCGGTGAAGCGCCGGCTCGACGAGCGGCTCGCGAACGACTTCCGCGACCTAGTGATCGTGGACACCGCCGGCCGCCTCCAGATCGACGAGGCGCTGATGGACGAGCTCGCCGCCTTAGCCGAGGCGCTTTCCCCCACCGAGCGGATGCTGGTCGTGGACGCGATGATGGGCCAGGAGGCCCTCTCGGTGGCCGAGGCCTTCGACCGGAAGGTGGGGGTCACCGGCCTCATCCTCACCAAGCTCGACGGCGACGCCCGTGGGGGCGCCGCCCTCTCGGCCCGGCACGTCACCGGCAAGCCGATCTACTTTGCCGGCGTCTCGGAGAAGATCGACGGGCTCGAGCCCTTCTACCCCGACCGCCTGGCCGACCGCATCCTCGGCATGGGCGACCTCAAGACCCTGGCCGAGCGGGTCAAGAAGGCCGAGCTCAAGGCGCCCGAGAAGGCCCCCGGAAAGTTCGACCTCGAGGACCTCCTCGAGCAGATGCGCCAGATCCAGAAGATGGGGTCGTTCTCCGAGCTTTTAAAGATGATCCCGGGCCTTTCCCGGGCCCTTCCCCAAAACCTCGACCTCGACGAGCGGGCGCTCCGCCGGGTGGAGGCGATCATCCTCTCGATGACCCCGGAGGAGCGCAAAAACCCCAGGATCTTGAACGCTTCCCGCCGGCGCCGGATCGCCCGCGGCAGCGGCACCACCGTGCAGGAGGTAAACCGCCTCATCAAGACCTACGAGGAAGCGAAGGCGCTGATGAAGCGCCTTAGCAAAAAGGGCGGAAGACGGAGTCTTTTGGGAATGTTTGGAGGAAAACCATGGTAAAGATTCGGCTCTCCCGGTTCGGCGCGAAGAACAACCCCCACTACCGCATCGTGGTCACCGACTCCCGCAAGCGGCGGGACGGCGCCTACATCGAGCGGATCGGCTACTACGACCCCCGGAAGACGACCCCCGACTGGTACAAGGTGGACGTCGAGCGGGCCCGCTACTGGCTCTCGGTCGGCGCCAAGCCCACCGAGACCGTGGACCGGCTCTTTAAGCTCGCCGGGGTTTACGAGCCGAAGCCCGTCACCGAGGAGGAGGCGTCGTCCTAAGCCGCGGTAGGCTTAGGACATGAAGGAAGTCGTCGAATACCTCGCGAAAAGCCTGGCCGACCACCCCGACGCGGTGCGGGTCAAGGAGCGCCGCGTGCGGGGGCAGACCGTTTACATCGTCGAGGTGGACCCCGAGGACAAGGGGCGGCTCATTGGCAAGAAGGGCCGGGTCATCGAGAGCATCCGGGTGCTGGTGCGGGCGTTCGCCCGCGGACGGGTGAACGTCGAGGTGCGATGACCCGTCGGGTCAAGCTCGGGGTGCTGGGCCGCCCCTACGGGCTCAAAGGGGGGATTCGCCTCAAGACCGAGGCCGATCCCAGGGTGCTCGCGGTCCTGCCCCGGGTCTACCTCGAGGGCCGGGGGCTCCGGGCGGTCTCGCGGGTGGAGTTTTCCGGCGGGGAGCCGGTGCTCTACCTGCTCGGGGTGGGGGACCGGAGCGCCGCCGAGGCCCTCGTGGGCACCGAGGTCTACGCCTTGGTGGAGGACCTTCCCGCGCTTCCCGAGGGCACCTACTACTACCACGAGTTGATCGGCCGTCCGGTCTTTTTGGAGGGGGAGCCTTTCGGCGAGGTCGCGGATCTCCGGGAGGCCGGTGCCCAGGATCTTTTGGTGATCCGTAAGGGGCTTCGCGAGTTTCTGGTGCCGCTTCAGGCCCCCTACGTCGAGGTCCGCGAGGGGGGCATCTACCTGGTGGCGCCGCCGGAAGGGCTTTTCGAGTAGATGCTCCGCTACACGATCCTGACCCTTTTCCCGGGGCTCGTGCGTCCCTGGACCGAGGAGGCCCTCCTGCGCCGGGCGATCGAGCGGGGCCTGATCGCGGTCGAGATCCGGGACCTCCGGGACTTCGCCAAGGGGCGCTACCGCCAGGTGGACGACTACCCCTACGGCGGGGGCGCCGGCATGGTGCTCCGGCCCGACGTGGTGATCCCCGCGATCGAGGCCGCGCTTCCCGCCGACGAGGTGATCCTGCTATCTCCCTCGGGTACCCCCTTCACCCAGGAGGTGGCCGAGGAGCTTGCGGGGAAGTCCCACCTCGTCCTGGTCGCGGGGCGGTACGAGGGGTTCGACGCCCGGGTCGAGCGCTTCGTCACCCGCGAGCTCTCGATCGGGGACTACGTGCTGATGGGCGGGGAGGCGGCGGCAATCGCGGTGCTCGAGGCCACCGCCCGGCTCGTTCCCGGGGTGCTCGGCGAGCCCGAGAGCGTGCGGGAGGAGTCGTTCGCCTGGGGCCTCCTCGACTACCCCCAGTACACCCGGCCCCCGGAGTACCGGGGGTTGCCCGTACCCGAGGTGCTCCTTTCCGGCGACCACGAGCGGATCCGCCGCTGGCGGCGAAGGGAGGCGTTGCGGCGCACCCTTTTGCGCCGTCCCGAGCTTTTAAAAGAAGCGAGGCTCAAGGCCGAGGACGTCTTCTTCCTCGCCGAGGAGGACGCCTCCTAGAGGTGCCCTCCGGCCTCGAGGGCAAAGCGGAACCAACCCGGCATATTCCCCTGAAAGCGCCTTTCGGCAAACGCCAGGGCGAACTCTCCGAAGCGCCCTTCCTGGATCGCCCGCCGCATCCGCTCGGTGAGGCGGTGGAGGTAGCGGAGGTTGTGGAGCGATAGCAGCACCGCCCCGAGCATCTCCCCGGCGCGGACCAGGTGGGTGAGGTAGGCCCGGGAGTGGGTGCGGCAGGCGAGGCAGTCGCAGGTCTCGTCGATGGGGCGGGGGTCCTCCTTGTAGCGGGCGGAGTTGAAGTTGAGGCGCCCCTCGTCGGTGAGGGCGTAGCCGAAGCGGCCGGTGCGGGTGGGGTAGACGCAGTCGAACATGTCGACCCCGAGGGCGACCGAGGCCACCAGGTCCTCGGGGTGGCCGACCCCCATCAGGTAGCGGGGCCGGTCCTCGGGTAGGAGCCGCGTGGAGAGCTCGACCGCCGGGAGCATCTTCTCCTTGGGCTCGCCGACCGCGAGCCCCCCGATGGCGTAGCCGGGGAGGTCGAACTTTACGGTCTCCCGGGTGCTTTTTTCCCTGAGGTCGAGCTCGACGCCGCCCTGGGTGATGCCGAAGAGGGCCTGGTCCTTTCTCGTCTTCGCCTTGAGGCTGCGCTCGAGCCAGCGGAGCGTGCGCTCGAGGGAGCGCTCCAGGTATTCGCGGCCCGCGGGGTAGGGCGGGCACTCGTCGAAGGCCATGATGATGTCGGCCCCGAGTTGTTCCTGGACCTCGATGCTCCGCTCGGGGGAGAGGAAGACGAGGTCGCCGTTTAGGTGGTTTCGGAACTCCACCCCCTCCTCGGTGATCTTGCGGAGGTGCCCGAGGCTCATCACCTGAAAGCCGCCGGAGTCGGTGAGCCAGGGGCCCTTCCAACCGGCAAAGCCGTGGAGGCCGCCGAGTTTTTTGACGAGCTCGGGGCCGGGGCGGAGGAGGAGGTGGTAGGTGTTGGCGAGGAGGATCTGGCTTGCCACCTCGGCGAGGGCCTGGACGTCGAGCCCCTTGACCGTGCCCTGGGTACCCACGGGCATGAAGACCGGGGTGAGCACCGGGCCGCTCGGGGTCTCGAGCACCCCGCTCCGGGCCCGGCCGTCGGTGGCGGTGACGGTGAAGCGAAACACCAGGGGTTAGGATAACGGCGTGCTCCTCACCGTGGACGTCGGCAACACCAGCACCGCGATGGGGCTCTGGCGGGAGCGGGAGTTGCTCGCTCGCTGGCGGATCGCCACCGACCGCGGGCGGATGGCCGAGGAGTACGCGGTCTTCCTCGACCAGGTCTTCCGGCTGAAAGGGCTCCCGAGGCCCGCGGCCGCCGCCGTGGCCAGCGTGGTGCCGCCGGTGGAGCACGAGCTCGAGGCCGCGTTCCGGGAGCTTTGGGGGATCGAGACCCATCACCTCACTCCGGCGAACGCGGGGCTTTCCATCGAGGTGGACCACCCGCAAGGGGTGGGGCCGGACCGGCTCGCGAACGCGCTCGCGGTGCTCGAGCACGGCGATTCCGCGCGTTATCTGGTGGTGGACTTCGGCACCGCCACCACCTTCGACCTGGTCGAGCCCCCGAACCGCTACCTCGGCGGGGCCATCGCTCCCGGCCCGGAGACCGCCGCCGAGGCGCTCGCCGAACGCACCGCGATGCTGCCCCGGTTCGACCTGGTGCCCCCGCCCCGGGGGGTGGTGGGGAAGAACACCACCGAGGCGCTCCAGTCGGGGCTCGTGCTCGGGTACGCCGCGCTGGTGGACGGCATGGTGGAGCGCTTTGCCCGGGAGGTGGGGCCGGTGAAGGTGGTCGCCACCGGCGGGTTCGCCCGGGTGCTCGCGGGGCTTTCGGCGCGCCTTTCGAACGTCGACCCCGACCTCACCCTGAAGGGGGTTCGTCGGTTTTTCGAGACGGCTCGGGGCTAGCGTAGGCGGCGAGCGCCACTGCCCCCACGATCAGCACCCACATGAGAAGGTAAAAGCCGAGCAAAAGCAGCGCGGGGCCGGCGAGCGGTCCGTAGACCAGGGCGTAGCGCTTGAGCGGCAGGAAGTGCCCCACCGCAAAAACCACCGCGCTCCAGCCAAGGGCTGCGAGGATGGCGAAAAAGAGCGCGGGCCCGCTCGGCGGCGGGGGCGAGGGCAGGAAGCGGTAGATGAAAAAGAGCACGAACACGCTCGCGGCGTAGGTGGCGGCGGGGCTCGCCAGGGACCGCCAGGGCCCTTCGGGCAGGAGGCCAACCACCAGGCCCAGCACCAGGGAGAGGGCGCTTGCGAGCATGAGCGCAAGACCCAATAGCACCGGGCCGAGTAGCCCCAAAAACCGCGTTTGCCAGGGCCGCGGTCGGGTCCCGAAGACCTCCGAGAGCACGCTGGAGAGGGCGGTGAAGAAATGGCTTGCGGTCCAAAAGAGGAGCACCGCCGAGCCCAGGGTGAAGCCGGTGGCCCCTTGGGTGAGGGCTTCCAGGATCTCCCTGGCCGCCCCTTCGGCGGCGGGGAAGAGGCGGGTGACCAAGACCCGGAGCTCGCCCTCGAAGCTCGCGTAGAGCTCGGGGCTTTTTGCGAGCACGAGCCCGGCGAGCCCGACGAGCAAAAGCAAGAGGGGGAAAAGGCCGAGCAGCGCGTAGTAAGAAAGGGCGGCGGCAAAAAGCGCCACCGGCACCCGGGAAAACCGGGCGAGGACCCGGCGGTGAAAGGGAAGGCGGTCCACGAAAGGCGAGTCTACTGGTAGAGCGAGCGGGCGAGGATGATCCTTTGGACCTCGCTCGTGCCCTCGTAGATCTCGGTGACCTTGGCGTCGCGGTAGTAGCGCTCGAGGCGGTAGTCCCGGTGGTAGCCGTTTGCCCCCAGGATCTGGATCGCTTCCCGGGTCGCGTCCACCGCGAGCTCGCTGGCGAAGAGCTTGGCCCGGGAGGCTTCCTGGGTGAACCGGCCACCCTCGTCCTTCTTCCGCGCCGCGGCCCAGACGAGCAGGCGGGCGGCGGCGATCCGGGTGTCGAGGTCGGCGAGCTTGAAGGCCACCCCCTCGAACTCGCGGATCTTCCTACCGAACTGGACGCGCTCGTCGGCGTAGTCCCTGGCGATCTCGAAGGCGGCCCGAGCGATGCCCGTCGCCTGGGCGGCGATGCCGATGCGGCCCGAGTCGAGCCCGGCGAGGGCGTGGGAAAGGCCCTTATGGACCTGCCCCAGGACCTGGTCGTCGGGGACGAAGACCTCTTCGAGCCGGACCTCGCCGGTGTGGGCGGCGTGGAGGCCCATCTTGGCCTCGGGGGGGCCGAACGAGAGCCCTGGGGTGCCCTTCTCCACCAAGAAGGCGGTGATCTCGGTGCGGCCCTCCCCGGTGCGGGCCATGACCACGTAGAGGTGGGCCTGCCCCGCCGAGGTGATCCAGGACTTGGTACCCGAAAGCACCCAGCCCCCCTTGACCCGCTCGGCCCGGGTCTTGAGGGAAGCGGGGTCGGAGCCCGCCTGGGGCTCGGTGAGGGCGAAGGCGCCGAGCCACTCTCCCTGGGCGAGGGGGGTCAGGTAGCGCTTTTTTTGCTCCTCGGTACCGAACTTTAGGAGCATGTACTGGGGCAGCCCGCTGGTCACCGAGACGATCACCGCCACCGAGGGGTCGGCATAGGCGATCTCCTCGAGCGCGAGCGCCCAGCTCACCGCGTCCATTCCCGCGCCGCCGTAGGCCTCGGGGGTGGTCATGCCCAAAAGTCCCAGCTCGGCGAGGCTTTTGAGCTGGGGCCAGGGGAACGCGCCGGAGGCGTCGTACTCCGGCGCCTTGGGCCATAGCTCTTCTCTGGCGAAGGCCCGGACCGTGTCCCGTACCAGGCGCTGTTCGTCGGTGAGGGGAAGCATCCCCGATAGCGTATCACGCTCCCACCGACGAAAAAGCGTTAGGTTTGGCCGAGCTCGGCCTGAATGGCGCGCTCGATGGCTTCGAGATCAAAACGATTTTCCGGTGCCACCCCCACCGCCAGGGCGATCTCGGCGGCGAGCGCCCGGAAGCGGGCCTCGTCCTGCTCGGCGAGGGCGCGAAAGGCGGCCTGGATCTTCTCAAGGGTATCCCGGAGGAGCCGCTCGACCTCGGCGATCTTTCGCTCGAGGAGCTCCCTAGCCTTGGCCCGGTCCACCTCGAGGCAGAGCCGGCCGGTTTTGAGGAAGACCCGTCGGCCTTCAGGTAGCTCGGAGAGCAGCGAAAGCTCCTCTTTCAGCGCCTTAAGCCCGAGCTCCATCGCAAACCCCCAAGAAAAAGGGGCGGCGGGTTCCCGCCGCCCCGTTCATTAAGCGCTCTTTTCGCCCTTCCGCTCCTCGGCGAGGAGGCCCTCCGCCCGGGTGTAGAGGGCGGCGATCGCCTCCTCGAGCACCCGCCGCTGGTCGCGCAGGGCCAGCACCTGCTTCTTCAGGTACTCGATGGCCTCGGCATAGGGGAGCTCGACCGAGAGGTTGCCGCCGATGCCGATCACCACTTCCTCGACGTCCTCCACCTTGGCCTCGACCTGAACGATCGAGCCCACCGGGATGAGGAGCGCCTTGCCCTTGCCCAGGTCCTTGAGGGTGGCGAGCGTCGCCTGGGTGGATTGCAGCTCGGCGATGGTCTGGTTGATGACCGTAATCTCCGCCCGGAGCGCCTCGATCTGGGCGATCAGGCTCCGGAGCTCCTCCTCGGCCGTCCGCACTTCCTCCTGCTTCTTCTCCGCCATACCACCACCTCCTTCCGTGCTCATACAATCTTAGCTTAGCATGCTAAGAAAATATCTGCAAGCATCAGTCGCGCCCGCGCAGGAAGTCGAGCAGGAGGTGCTTGCCGAGGGATTCCGGGTCGGTGAGGAGGGCCCGTCCCCGACCCGCGGCCACCAGCCGGCGAACGAAGTCGAGGAGCTCGGGCTGGTCGGCGAGCATGAAGACGTGGAGGCTGGCGCCGAGGCGCCGGAGTCGGGCGGCCTCTTTCAAGGTGGCGGCAGTGATTCTTTCGTCCAGCCCCCAGGCGTTTTTGTAAAGGCTTCCATCCGGCAGGGTGAGGGCGGAGGGCTTCCCGTCGGTAATCAGGATCGCTTGCTTTTGGGGCTCGGGGCTTCGCGCGAGGAAGCGGTAAGCCTTCGCCAGGGCCTCGGCGGTGTTGGTGTGCCAGGGGCCCACCGAGAGCAGCGCGAGCTTGCCCGGGGGAACCTCCTCGGCCCGGTCGCCGAAGCAAAAGACCTTGAGCCGGTCGCCGGGAAAGCGGGTCCGGATCAGGTGCGAAAGGGCCAGGGCCACCTTCTTGGCGGGGGTGAAGCGGTCTTTTTCGTAGAGGATCATCGAGTGGGAACAGTCGAGGAGCAGTGCGGTGGCCATCGCCCGCCCGGCCTCGGCGAGGGTCTGCACCAGGTCCGCTTCCGATAGCGCCTCGAGGGGGCGGGGGAGGAGCTTTTTCAGGGTTTCGACGGCGTCGAGGGCGAGCGGTTCGCCGGGTCGGTAGGGCCGGGTCTCCCCGCTCGCCTCGACGCCGGGGGCACGCTCGGGGGAGGGGTGGCGGCCGAGGCCGGCGCGGCCGGGGAGGGTACGGGCCCCGAGCAGCTCGTCGAGGTAGCGGGCTCCGAGCAGGCGTTCCCCCCGGGGGCCGAGCCGGAGCCCTCCCGAGGCCGTGCCGGTGGTGCCCTCGCGCTTCAAAAAGCCTTCCTCAAGCAGGCGCTCGAGGAGTTGCTCTGCCTCCTTTGGGTCTTCCCCCCGCGCTTTGAGGGCGCGTTCCAAAAGGGCCCGCACCTCCTCCTCGGTGCGGGGGCCCGGGCTGGGGCGGTAGCGCCGCTCGGGGTCTTCGAACCCGGCGTCGATTAGGTCCTCGGCGATCCAGGAGAAGGCCTCCCCGGCGTCCGGTAGCGGGGGGCGCCTTTGGTAGCGGACCGCGCTCATCGCTTTTGGTAGCGCCCTTCTTCCCGGGCTAAAAAGCCTTCTCCCACCAGGGCTTCGAGCCGGGCCTCGGCGAGCGCGAGGGCGACGGGGTCGGCCCCGCCCGCGGGGAGCAGGCCGGGAACGCGGGCGAGCGCGCTCTGCACCGCCCCGAGGGGGCCTTCGGGGAGCTCGAGCACCTCGCCCGCGTTGAACCAGGCCCGCGCCGCCCCGAGCCCCTCGGTGCCGAACTCGGCGAGGAAGGCCTTGGCGAGGAGGTCCCGGGCGATCGCCTCCTCCCCCAGGGTCTCCCCCTCGTAGCTGGGCTCGAGCTTCCCGGTCACGGCAAAGAGCCCTTTATAGAGGTCATAGGGCCGGACGACCGCGGGGTCGCCGTGGACGAGGTGCCGCCTCAGCGCTCCCGCGGCGGCCGCCTCGGCGAAGGCGATGGGAAGCCGCTGGCTCACCCCGGAGGCGGGGTCCACCCGGGGGTCCTTCCGGGCCAGGAAGGCAAGCCGCTCCACCACCCGGAAAAGGGGCTCGGGGAAGTTCACTTCCTCGGGGATTCTCGCTTCCTGGCGGGTGATCTTGAGGCCCTCCTCCAGGGTCCTCGGGTAGTGGGTCCGGATCTCGGCCTCGATCCGGTCCTTGAGGGGCGTGACGATCCGGCCCCGGGCGGTGTAGTCCTCGGGGTTCGCGGTGAAGACGATCCA
>CAYYAB010000013.1:0-25664 GCA_964469895.1 uncultured bacterium
TCCCCGAGGCCGTCCGCGAGGCCTTCCTCGAGGGACGTTACGACCCCCTCGAGGTACTGCTCGAGGCGATGGACGAAATCCGAGCGATGGACGCGCGCCGGGCGGGGCCTGGGAAAAGAGGGGAATACGGAGGTAGGAAATAAGACGGGGATTTTGGTAAAACCATCCCATGCCTAAGATCGCCCTGCTTCCCGGCGACGGCATCGGCCCCGAGGTCACCGAGGCGGCGGTTCGGGTCTTAGAGGCGCTGGACGAGGCCGAAGGGCTTGGGCTCGTCTTCGAGCGCTTCGCCTTCGGCGGCGAGGCGACCGACCGGTTCGGCGAGCCCTTCCCCGAGGAGACGAAAAGGGGCGTACTCGCAGCCGACGCGGTGCTTCTCGGCGCGATCGGCGGCCCCAAGTGGGACGCGCTTCCCCGGGAAAAGCGCCCCGAGACCGGCCTTTTGGCTCTCCGGAAAACCCTTGGCCTTTTTGCCAACCTGCGCCCAGCCAAGGTGATGCCTGGCCTTGAAGCCCTCTCCCCCCTTCGCCCCGAGCTCGCCCGGGGGGTGGACCTCCTGATCGTGCGCGAGCTCACCGGGGGGATCTACTTCGGTACCCCCCGGGGCATCACCGACGACGAGGCCTACAACACCATGCGCTATACGCGCCCCGAGGTGGAACGGGTGGCGCGGGTCGCCTTCGAGGCCGCCATGAAGCGGAAAAAGCGCCTTGTGAGCGTGGACAAGGCAAATGTGCTCGAGGTCAGCGAGTTCTGGCGCAAGGTGGTGGGAGAGGTAGCCCGGGACTACCCCGAGGTCGAGACCGAGCACCAATACGTGGACGCGATGGCGATGCACCTGGTCACCCGACCCCAGCGCTTCGACGTGGTGCTCACCGGGAACCTCTTCGGTGATATCCTCTCCGACCTGGCCTCGGTGCTCCCGGGCTCGCTCGGGCTCTTGCCCTCGGCCTCTTTGGGGGACAAGACCCCAGTCTTCGAGCCGGTTCACGGCTCGGCGCCGGATATCGCCGGGAAGGGTCAGGCAAACCCCGCCGCCGCCATCCTCTCCGCGGGGATGCTTCTCACCTACGCGCTCGAGCTCCCCGAACTCGGCCAGCGCGTTGAGCAAGCGGTGGAAACGGCCCTGAAGACCGCCCCCACCCCCGACCTCGGCGGCACGGCCGGCACCGAGGCCTTCACCGAGGCGGTCCTAAAGGCGCTTTAAGGCCTCCTCCAAGAGGGCCCGGCAGCGGGGGCAGAAAAACCGCCCCTTCTCGTCCACCTCGACCACCGAGTTCGAAAAGCGCATCACGCAGGTGGGCTCGGAGCAGTGACCAAGGCCGAAGGTATGCCCGAGCTCGTGGTTTACTTCCTTCATCAGACGGGCGAGGAAGCGACGCCCAGCGGGGGTCAAAAGGCGGTGGGCACTCACCACCGCCGCCCGACCGGGCCGCTCGGCAAGACCAAAGACGAAGTTGAGCCCAGGTTCAAAGAGATCCGCCACGGTCACCCCCACCACCCTTTTCGCCTCCGGGCAGCAAGGCCCCAAAAAGGAAAGCACCGCCGCCGCCCGGTACTGGCCCCTCACGGGGTCAAAGGCCTCGGCCGGGCTCTCCGCCGGGTCGCCGACCGCGGCCACCAGCCCGAAGACCTCGAGCACGTTCGCCGCCACCGGATGCAAAAGCCTTGCGTCCATGCCATCGAGGGGCACGAGCACGACGGGGGCGTTCACGCCCCGAGCCTACAACGGATAGACTCGGGGCATGAGGCTAAGGAACACCACCTGGATCCTGACCGGCGCCTCCCGGGGGATCGGAAGGGCGCTCGCCCTTCTCCTTGCCGAAGAGGGTGCCCGGCTCGTGCTCTCCGCCCGCCACGCCGCCCCCCTCGCCGAGGTCGCTGCCTTGGTGCGGGAAAAGGGCAGCGAGGCGATCCCGGTCGAGGGCTCGGCGGGCCAACCCGAGGTCGCCGACCGGCTGGTGCGGGCGGCGAAAAAACTCGGGAACTTCACCGGCTTCATCCACAACGCCGGGGTTCTGCATGCCGGACCTCTGCTCTGGGAGCTCCCCGAGCCCCACTGGGACGAGGTGATGGAGGCGAACGTCAAGGCCGGCTACCAGCTCATCCGCTACGCCGTCCCCGAGCTCATCCAGGCGGGGGGTGGGGTGGCGGTCTTCTTCGGCTCCGGCGCGGCCGAGTCAAACCTCCCCGGCATCGGCGCCTACGCGGTGGCCAAGGCCGCCGAGGAGCACCTCGCCCGGCAGCTCGCCGCCGAGGCCCCGGAGATCACGAGCTTCGTCTACCGCCCCGGGGTGGTGGAGACCCGGATGCAAGAGGAGGCTCGCACCGCCGAGGGCGGGGCCGCCGAGGTCTTGCACCGGGTCTTTCGCGGCTACAAGGAGCAGGGCATCCTGCTCACCCCTGAACAGAGCGCGAGGGCGCTCGTCCGCATCCTCGCGGGCGATCCCCGGCGCTTTTCCGGCAAGGTCGCGACCTGGGAGGACGGAGCATGAGGAGCGACCGCATCAAGAAAGGCGCCGACCGCGCACCCCACCGCTCGCTGCTGCGGGCCACCGGGGTGATCGAGCGCGAGTCCGACTTCGAAAAACCCTTCATCGCGGTGGTGAACTCCTACGTGGACATCGTCCCCGGCCACGCCCACTTGCGCGAGTTCGTCGAGAGCATCAAGCGCTACATCCGCGAGGCCGGCGGGGTGCCCTTTGAGTTCAACACCATCGGGGTGGACGACGGCATCGCCATGGGCCACGAGGGAATGCGCTGGAGCCTTCCCTCCCGCGAACTGATCGCCGACAGCGTCGAAACCATGCTCATCGCCCACGCCTTCGACGCCGCGATCTTCATCCCCAACTGCGACAAGATCGTGCCCGGGATGCTGATGGCCGCGCTCCGGGTCAACATCCCCTCGATCTTCGTCTCCGGCGGGCCGATGCGGGCGGGGGTGCTTCCCTCCTCGGGCCGGGTGGTGGATCTGGTTAGCGTGTTCGAAGCCCTGGGACAGCTGAAAAAAGGGGAGATCACGGAGGCAGAACTCAAGGAAATCGAGACCTACGCCTGCCCCGGCTGCGGTTCGTGCTCCGGGCTCTTTACCGCCAACAGCATGAACTCGCTGCTCGAAGCCCTGGGCCTTGCCCTTCCAGGGAATGGCACCATCCTGGCCGAGGATCCGCGTCGCGAGGAGCTTAAGAGGAAAGCCGCCTACCGAGTCGTCGAGCTCGCTTTCGAGGACTTAAAGCCCCGCGACATCGTCTCCCTCGCTTCCTTCGAAAACGCCTTCCGGCTCGACGTGGCCATGGGGGGCTCGACCAACACCGTGCTCCACACCCTGGCCGCCGCCGAGGAGGCGGGCATCCCCTTCCCCTTAAAACGTCTCGACGAGATCGGCCGCACCACCCCCACCCTCTCCAAGATCGCCCCGAGCTCCGCCTACCACATGGAAGACCTCGATCGCGCGGGGGGCATCCACGCGATCCTGAAAGAGCTCGCCCGCGGAGGCTACCTGAACCTCGAGGCCATGACCGTACAGGGCAAGACGCTCGGGGAGGTGCTCGAGGAAGGCGGGTTCGCCATCAAGGACGAGCGGGTGATCCGCCGGCTCGAAAACCCCTACGACGAAAAGGGTGGCCTACGCATTCTCTTTGGAAGCCTTGCGCCGGAAGGGGCGGTGGTAAAGACCGCCGGGGTCGATCCCAAGATGATGCGCCACACCGGCCCGGCGCGGGTCTTCGACTCCGAAGAGGAAGCCCAGGCCGCGATCAACGGCGGAAAGATCCAGCCCGGCGACGTGGTCGTGATCCGCTACGAGGGACCGAAGGGCGGCCCCGGGATGCGGGAGATGCTCGCCCCCACCTCAGCGCTCGTAGGCATGGGGCTCGGGGACTCGGTGGCCCTTATCACCGACGGGCGCTTCTCCGGCGGCACCCGGGGCGCGGCGATCGGCCACGTCTCCCCCGAGGCCGCCGAGGGAGGGCCGATCGGCCTGGTCAAGGAGGGCGACCTCATCGCCATCGACCTAGTCGAGGGCAAGGTGGACCTGCTCGTCGACGAGGCGGAACTCGAAAAGCGACGGGCGCGCTTTAAACCCCTTAAAAAGCCCGTGAACGGCTCCTGGCTGAAGCGCTACCGGGCGCTGGTGACGAACGCCTCCCGAGGTGCGGTACTGAGGGAGCCGGAGTAAGCAAGCAAGCGCTTTCCGGAACCGCGGGAACTTGCGTGCCCGCGGTTCATATTTTTAAATCGGCCTTAGAGGTACTTTAGTGCGTTAGAGGAGGTGAACGATGCGGAGACTCGCGGGCCTTTTGCTGGCGTTCGCGGTGGCCTTTGCGCAGGGCAAGCTGGACTATAAAGGACTCGTCGTTGGAACCCCGTATCCCGCTCTCACGGTCAAGGCGGGGGAAGTGGTCAACCTTTCGCTCGAGCTCAAGAACTTTGGCCTTCCCCCGCAATACGTAAGACTCCGTGTTGAAGGCGTTCCTAAGGGCTGGACCGCGGCCTTCCTCGGCAACGGCCGGGTCGTCGAGGCCGCCTTCCTCGCTCCGGGCGCTAGCGAGAACCTGACCCTCCGGGTCGAGGTGCCCGAAGGGGTGAAAGAGGGCCGCTACCCGATGACCGTCCTCGCCGAGGGGAGCACGGCAAAAAGCGAGCTCCCCATCGTCCTCACCGTGGGCAAGGTCCTCCCGCCCTCGTTGAAGCTCGAGGTCGAGCTCCCGGTCTTAAAGGGCACCCCCACCACCACCTTCCGCTACCGGGCGACGCTCAAAAACGAGTCCGACCAGGACCTCCTCGTCGGCCTCGAGGCCGACGCACCCCAGGGGTTTGAAGTGGTCTTCAAGCCGCAGTTTTCCGGCCAGGAGGTGACCACCCTTCCCATTAAGGCGGGCGAGACCAAGAACCTCGACATCGAGGTCAGCCCCCCGCCCAAGGTGCAGGCCGGCGAGTACGCGATCCGGGTGACCGCCCGCGCCGGAGCGGCGAAAGCGAGCCTCGATCTCAAGGCGATCGTCACCGGCCGCCCCGAGCTCACCCTCACCACCCCCGACGGGCGGCTCTCGGGCCGCGCCTACGCCGGCCGCGAGTCCCCCTTGAAGCTGGTGATCAAGAACCGCGGCAGCGCCGAGGCGAAGAACGTCGAGCTCTCCTCCTTTGAACCCTCGGGCTGGGAGGTCTCCTTCGATCCTAAGACGATCCCCTCGATCCCCGCGGGCCAGAAGGCCGAGGTGACCGCCAAGATCAAGCCCTCGGCCAAGGCGATCGCCGGCGACTACATGGTGACGATCACCGCCAAACCCAAAAACGGCACCTCCGAGTCCGCCGACTTCCGCATCACCGTGCTGACCTCGACGATGTGGGGCATCGTCGGCGTGGGGCTCGTAGCGGTGGCGCTCGGCGTGCTGGCGCTCGCGGTGGCGCGCTTCGGGCGGCGATGATGGCGGCGATCGAGACCCAAGGCCTCACCAAGCGCTACGGCCGGCTGGTGGCGGTCGAGGACCTCAACCTCGTGGTCGAGCGGGGGGAGGTCTTCGGCATCCTGGGGCCGAACGGCTCCGGGAAGACCACCACCATCCTCATGCTCCTCGGCCTCACCGAACCCACCCAGGGCAGCGTCCGGGTGCTGGGGCGCGACCCGGTGCGCGAGCCCCTCAAGGTCAAGCGCAAGGTCGGCTATCTCCCGGACACCGTGGGGTTTTACGACGAGCTCTCGGGCCGGGAAAACCTTCGCTACACCGCAGCGCTCAACGGCCTGCGGGGACCGGCGGTGGAAGCGCGGATCGAGGAGCTCCTCGATCAGATGGGACTCCTGGACGCCGCCGACCGGCCGGTACGCACCTATTCCCGGGGCATGAAGCAACGGCTTGGGCTCGCCGACGTTTTGCTCAAGGAGCCCGAGCTCGTGATCCTCGACGAGCCCACCCTCGGCCTCGACCCCCAGGCAGCCCACGAGTTTTTGCACCTGGTCCGCTCGCTCAAAGAACGGGGCCTCACCGTGCTGCTTTCTTCCCACCTCCTCCACCAGGTCCAGGCGATCACCGACCGGGTGGGGCTTTTCCGCAAAGGGCGGATGGAGCTCGTGGGCTCGGTGCCCGAGCTCGCAAAAAGGGTGCTCGGGGGCGCCTACCGGATCCGGGTCCGGGCCGAAGGCGAGGGGCTCGAGGCCGCCCTTGCCGCGATCCCTGGCGTGCTCCGGGTCCGCCGGGAGGACGGGGCGTTTTTGCTCGAGACCGAGCGGGACCTAAGGCCCGACGTGGCCCGGGCGGTGGTCCAGGAAGGTGGAAGGCTTTTTGGGCTTGAGCTCGAAGAACCCAGCCTGGATGAGATCTACCGCGCCTATTTCGAGGAGGTGAGCCGTGACGCGGCGTGAGGGTTCGGCGTTCTCCGGCCTCGGCGTGGTTTTTCTGAAGGAGTTCGCCGACCAGCTTTCGGGCACCCGGATGCGGCTTTTGGAAGCGCTGATCGTCCTCACCGCGATGGCTACCATCTACGCCGCCATCCAGACGATCAAGAACGTGGTCGGCGAGGACGTCTTCCTTTTCCTGCGCCTCTTCACCACCGCTAAGGAACCGCTCCCCTCCTTCGTTGCCTTCGCCGGCTTCCTCGTGCCCCTGCTGGCGATTGCCCTCGGATTCGACGCGGTCAACGGCGAGTTCCAGCGCCGCACCCTGGGCCGGGTGCTCTCCCAGCCGATCTACCGGGACGCCCTGCTCTTTGGCAAGTACCTGGCGGGGCTCGCCACCTTGGCACTCGTTTTGCTCGCGGTCTGGTTGCTCATCACCGGGCTCGGCATCCTTTTCACCGGGCTCGCCCCCTCGGGCGAGGAAGTGGCGCGGAGCCTGCTCTACCTCGCCGCCACCCTGGCCTACGGCGGGGTCTGGCTGGCGGTGGCGCTCTTCTTCTCGGTGGTCTTCAAAAGCCCCACCACCAGCGCCCTGGCCGCGATCGGCGTCTGGCTCTTTTTCACCGTTTTCTGGGGCATGATCGCGGGGCTATTGGCCCCGGTGATCAGCCCCGTTCACTACGGCTTCCCCGAGGAGGTGCTACGGCAGGCCCAGACCGAGCTCGCCCTTGCCCGCATCGCCCCCAATACCCTTTACGCCGAGGCCACCCTGGCCCTCCTGCAGCCTGAGGTCCGGGCGCTTGGACCGGTGCTCCCCGCCCAGCTCGAGGGAATGGTGCTCGGCACCCCCTTGCCCCTTTCCCAGTCGGTGCTCCTCGTCTGGCCCCAGTTCGCCGGATTGATCGCCGCCAGCGTGCTCTTCTTCACCCTGGCCTATGTCGTCTTCCAGCGGATGGAGATCCGGGCGTAAGGACGGGAAAAAGAGGCCCCGCCCTTGGGGCGGGGCCCTTTGCTTTAGGACCTCACTCTAGCCACTCGGTCTTATATTCCTCGGTTTTCGGCACCACGCAAAGGAAGAGCACCGGGTCCTCCCCCACGTTTTCGTACCAGTGGGCCACGCCCGGGGGAATGAAGACCACATCCCCGGGCCCAACCTCGTAGACTGCGTCATCAAGCCCAATCCGCATCCTCCCCGCGAGCACGTACTGCTCGTGCTCGACGTCGGGGTGGCGGTGTTTTTTGATCCTTCCACCGGGAAGCAGGGTAAAGCGCCGAAGGACGAAGTTCGGTGCCTCTTCGGGGCCGATTAGGATCTGAATAAACGCCCCTTCGGCGTCGTCTACCGGTACCCGCCGCACCTTGTCCGCGTGGATGACCTTCGCCTTCAAACCTCCCCTCCCCACTTGGCCAACAGGGCCACGACCTCGTCGTCCTCCACCTGGGGAAAGACCTCGTAGTAGGCGGCGACGGCGGTGAAGTCGGGCGGGGTGGAGAGCACCACCACCTCGGCCTTGTCCCGAATGCGCTCCACCGCCTCTGGAGGCGCCACCGGTACCGCCACCACCACCCGCTCGGGGGCTTCGGCGCGCACCGCCGCCAGCGCTGCCTCCATGGTGCTCCCGGTGGCCATGCCGTCGTCGGTAAGCACCACCATCCGACCGGTGAGCGGCTCCTTGGGGCGGACCGCGCGGTACTTCGCCCTTCGCTCCTCGATCACCTGGAGCTGCCGCGCCACCTCGTTGCGAATGTAGGCCTCGCCGGCGTAGCGGTAAGCGTAGGGTTGGAGAATCACCTCCCCGGTCTCCGCCACTGCCCCGAGGGCGAACTCGGGGTTGCCGGGGGCCCCAACCTTGCGGGCAAGGATCACGTCCATCGTGCCGCCGAGGCGTTCGGCAAGCACGTCGGCGATCACCACCCCGCCCCGGGGAATACCCAGTACCACCGGGGTCACGAGCCCGAGCGGGCGCACCGCCTCGGCCAAGAGCTCCGCCGCATGCCGGCGATCCTTGAACCGCACGTCCTCATTGTAATCACCGGTGCTGGTTTTTTCCGCGATTTTTACCCCATCCCGGCTTAACGCCCAAGCACCCGCTGGAGGCCGCGCAAGTCGCCGCGGAGGAAGATCAGGGTCAGAACCAGCCCGAGAGCAAACGCCTGAAGCACACCCATCGGCCAAACCGAGTGAAGTAGGGGATCGTGTACCAAAAGCCGTGCCCCGGCCCAGACGATCACTAGCGCCCCGAGCAAGGTGAGCCAGGGCCAGCGGTTCAGCCACTGGGAAACCAGACTCGCCCCCAGCATCAAAATCGGGATCGAGAGGGCGAGTCCGAAAACGAGGAGCAACAGGTGCCCCTCGCTGGCGGCGGCCACCGCCAGCACGTTATCGAGCGAAAGGGTGAAGTCCGCGACCACGATCAGCGCCACCGCCTGCCAGAACCCGTTGGCGGTCCGTGTGGGGCCGGTCTCCTCCTCTTCGCGAAGGAGCTTGGCCGCAATCCAAAAGAGGGTGAGCCCGCCGAGCGCCCGAAGATAGGGGATCTGCAACAGGAAGGCGGCGAGGATGGTGAAGGCGATCCGAAGCCCCACCGCTCCCAGGGTGCCGATCAGGATCGCCTGACGCCGCATCGGGGCCGGAAGGCTACGCACCGCCATGCCGATCACCACGGCGTTATCCCCAGAGAGCACAAGATCAATGAGGACGATACCCAAGAAGTTGAAAAGCCAGGGCGGCATTTCCCTCTTTACTCTTCGAGGACGAAGCGCGGTTCCCGCTCGTGCAACCGAACCCGGTGGATGATCCGCTGGTCGTGGTCGCCGTCGGTGTGGGTGGTGGCCACCACGGTGACGTAGTCCCGGATGGGGCTTTTGATCACCTTTTTGGTGAGCGTCTCCTCCACCTGGAAGATGCCTGCGGCGTTGTTCATCTTGACCCGGATCTCCACCGGAACCTCCCGACCCCGGAGGATCATCACCTCGTCCACTGCCAGGGCTGAGATCGAGTGGATGTCAATGGAACCAAGGGCAAACGCCTTTCGGCCCCGTCCCTTGGTGATGTCGGTACCGTCGGCGACGGCTGTCACCCCAGCCTCGACGGTAAGGGGTTCGGGCTCCAGATCGTGGCTAAAGATCGAGTGGAGTGCAAGACCCCGAAGCCGCACCCGCTGGGCAGGATCGTCGTAGACCTCGGCTAACACGCGGTCCAAAATCGGCGCCGCCAGGGTCACCCCGAAGGCCTCGTGATGCACCCGGTGGACCTGGTTTCCGATGTCGTGGAGCATGGTGCCGAGCAGGGTGACGACGTAGGCATCCTCGAGCTCCCCCGCCCCGCTTTTTTCCGTGTCGGTCTTGACCCCAGCCTCGACGAGAAGCCTAAGGATCGCCACCGCCGCCGCCCCGGTGAGGATCGCGTGCACCCGGCCGTGGTCGTTATAGCCGAGTTTGTGCATGGTGATGTAGTTGGCCATGTCCCAGCTCGCCCGGGCCTCCGGGTCGGCGACCAAAAGCTCGTAGGCACGAAGCGCCCGGGGGTAGCCGGAGAGCCCCTTCCGGATGGCCTGGTCGGCCTCCTGATGGAGCTTGGCCTTGGGGCTTGCGACATGGATCACCCGGTCGTCCACTCACTCCCCCTTGAAGTTGGGCTTCCGCTTTTCCAAGAAGGCGCTCGTCCCCTCCTTGAAATCGGCGGTGCGGGAGACGAGTCCAAAGAGGTCGGCCTCGATCTCGAGCCCCTCGGGAAGCGGGAGATCCAAGCCCCGGAAAACCGCTTCCTTCGCAAGCGCCATCGCCACGGGCCCGTTCTTCACCAAAACGGCCGCCAGCGCCTTGGCTTCTCTAAGCGCGTCCTCGGCCAGGCGGTTCACAAGCCCCATCTGGTAGGCCTCCTCGGCCTCCACGTGGCGGCCGGTAAGGATCAGGTCCAAAGCCCGACCGAGGCCCACGATCCGGGGTAGGCGCTGGGTGCCGCCGAAACCCGGGATGAGGCCGAGGCCCACCTCGGGAAGGCCGAGCTTCGCTTTTCTCGCGGCCACCCGTAGGTCGCAGGCGAGGGCGAGCTCGAGCCCTCCTCCCAAGGCGTAGCCGTTGATCGCCGCGATGGTAGGCACGGGCATGGCTGCGATCGCGTTCATCACGTCCTGGCCAAGGAGGGAAAACTCACGGGCCACAAAAACGTCGGAAAGCCCGGCGATCTCGGGGATATCGGCACCGGCTACAAAGGCTTTCCCCTCGCCGGTGAAGATCACCGCCCGCACCGAGGAGTCCTCGGCCACGAGCTCGGGAACCTCGGCGAGCTCTCGGAGCAGCGCGGTGGAAAGTGCGTTTAGGACCTCGGGGCGGCGGATGGTGATCACCGCCACGCCTTCTTCTACCCGGTAGTCGAGGTGCTCAAACTCCGGCCCGTGGGAATGCTCAAGCTCGAACTTCATGCTCGCTCCTCCAATCGCAAAAGCGCGGAAAGCGCCACCTCGATCATGCGGTCCACGGCGCGGGTGAGGACCTCCTCGGGAACGAGCTCGGGATCCCCAACGTTGTTCGATACCGCCAGGATGCTGGCGGCCTCCACCCCGCGCATCCCCGCCAGGAGGAAGATCGCCGCCGACTCCATCTCGACCGCGAGCGCTCCATATGAAGCCCACTCCCGGGCCTCCTCGGGGGTGGTGGCGTAAAAGGCGTCCTCGGTGAGGATCGGGCCCACGTGTACCCCCTCACCGGCGGACTCCACGAGGGCTTTAAGCAGCGGGAAACTTGGCGCCGGAGCAAAAGGCCGCCCCTTCAGATACTGCCGAGTGGTCCCATCCGCGGGAATGGCGCTTGAGGCCACCACCAGCTCCCCGGGGCGAACCTTCGGGGAAAGCGCCCCCGCAGTGCCAATCCGCACGAGTCGCTTTGCACCCAGCCGAATCAGCTCCTCGACCACGATCGCCGCCGAAGGAGTGCCCATGCCGGTGGTCTGCACCGAGACGGGCATCCCCTGGTAACGGCCGGTGTAGCCGAGGAGGCCGCGGTGGTCGTTGTAGAGCCGGGCGTCCTCGAGGTAGCGCTCGGCGATCCGGCGGGCCCGCCCCGGATCCCCGGGTAAGAGGACGTAGGGGGCGAGATCGTCGGGACCGGCGTGGATATGAATCGGGCTCACGATTCCAAGGATACCAGGCGCCCGGCCACCAGGCGCCAGCCGGGAAGCCCCGAGACCAAGCGCTCGTCGTGGGTGGCGAGCAAGACCGCCGCCCCTTCTTCCTGGGCGAGGGAAAGAAGCGCCTCGAGCACCGCCCGCGCGTTCCCCGGATCGAGGGCGCCGGTGGGCTCGTCGGCAAGGAGCAACCGGGGCCGGGCGTAGAGCGCCCGCGCCACCGCCACCCGCTGGCGCTCGCCGCCGGAGAGGGCCTCGGGCTTGAACCGCGCGCGCCCAGAAAGCCCGAGCCGATCGAGCAGCGCCCGCGCCCGCGCGGGATCCGGTCTTCCCAAAAGCCATCCTGGAAGCATCGCGTTCTCCAGGGCGCTGAGCTCAGGGAGCAGGTAATGGTGCTGGAAGACGAGCCCAAGAAAGCGCCGCCGGAGCCGAACCCGCCTTTCCTCGGGCCAGCGGCTGATCGGGTGCTCGCCCCAGTAAACCGTACCCCCGTGGGGCTCGAGAATCCCCGCGAGGAGATGGACCAAGGTGGTCTTCCCCGACCCCGAGGGCCCCAGCAACACCCGCACCTCCCCCTCGCCCACTTCCAAGTCCAATCCTGAGAAAAGCCGAAGTCCGGGGTAAGAGAAGGTAAGACCTTCGGCGCGGAGCACGCTCGCCATCGCTTTCGCATGGTACCGCTTCTTTACACTGGTCCCTTTTCCGCTTTATTCTGACCCGCGGTGTTGGCGGATAAGGTATTGAGCCAATCGGAACTCTTGCGCGGCCTTCCTCTCGAATCCCACCGCATTCTCCGCGATGCTTGCCCAACCTGGCGATTCGACCCCGGCGAGACCATCTTCCAAAAAGGCGACCCCGGGGAGGCCCTCTATCTCGTGCTCACGGGCAAGGTCCGCATCTTCCGGGAAAGCCTGGAGGGGCGCCGCAAGGTGCTCGCCTACATCCATCCCAGCGAGATCTTCGGCGAGATGAGCTTGGTCGAAGATCGGCCCCGGAGCGCCTCCGCCGTTGCCGAAACGTCCACCGAAGTTCTCGTGCTCTTCCGCGACACGTACATGAACCTCCTTCGCCGCTTCCCCCTCCTCGGGCACAACCTCGCGCGGATCATCGCTTCCCGCCTCCGCGAGATGAACGACGAGATCCTCTTCCTCACCTTTGAGGAAGCAAAGAGCAAGGTGGCCTTCGCCCTCTTAAAGCTCTACCGCCACCGCCATGGCGAGCCCCGGGACGGGGGCTGGTTCATCCCCATCGTCCACCAGGAGATCGCGAACCTTGCGGGCACCAGCCGGGAGACGGCGACGAGGGTGGTTCACGAGCTTCGCGACCGAGGGATCATCGCTTCCGCCTCCGGCGGGCTCGTCCTACGCGACCTGGACGCTTTGGAACAGGTACTCTACGGCTTGCAATGAGCCAGATTGCCGCTTCCATCCTGGCCGCCGACTTCGCCCGGCTCGCCGAAGCGGTGGCCGAGAGTGAAGCCGCCGGTGCGGATCGCCTTCATCTCGACGTCATGGACGGTCGCTTCGTGCCCAACCTGACCTTTGGCCCGGTGGTGGTCGAGGCGATCCGCAAGGTAAGCAGCCTTCCCCTCGAAATCCATGCGATGGTGGTCGAGCCCGAGCGCCTTGCTCCCGACCTGATCCAAGCCGGCGCCAGTCTCCTCGCCTTCCACCTCGAGGCCACCCCCCACCCCCACCGGCTGCTAGAGAGCATCCGGGCGCATGGGGCAAAGGCGGCGATCGCCATCAACCCCGGCACCCCGGTGGAGGCGTTGGTCGATCTTCTCGAGCTCACCGACCAGGTCCTCCTCATGAGCGTCAACCCCGGGTTCGCCGGGCAGCGCTTCATCCCCCGCACCTACCGAAAGCTCGAGCGCCTCGCCGCCCTGCGGCGGGCCGAGGGCGCCTCCTTCGAGATCGCGGTGGACGGCGGGGTGAAGCCAGAAAACGCGGGCCGCCTCGCCGCCCTCGGGGCCGACGTCCTGGTCGCCGCCTCCGGGCTTTACAACGAACGGCCGGTCGCCGAGAACCTCGCCGCCTACCGGGAGGCCCTCCGTGATCCGGGCAGTGCTCTGCCCTAACGAACCCCTGCCCCCGGCCGAAGCCGCAGTGGTCGTGGACGTGATCCGCGCGACCACCACCGCCGTCGCCTTGCTCGAGGCCGGCGCCCTCGAGCTCTGGCTCGCCCCCGACCACGAAACCGCCCTCGCCTTAAAAGGCGAGGGCTTCCTCATCGCCGGCGAAACCGGCGGCCTCCGCCCCCCGGGGTTTGACCTCGGGAACAGCCCCCGCGAGGCCCTCGCCGCCCCGGTCGCCGGGAAAAGGGTGGTCATGAGCACCACCAACGGGACCCGGGCCGCCCACCGGGCGGCGGATCGCGCCCGGAAGGTGGCGCTCGGATCGCTTTGGAACCTCTCCGCCGTCGCCCGCTGGGCCCGGGGGAAGGACCCCCTGCTCCTCGTCGCCGCCGGTAAAGAGGGGAGGTGGGGCCTCGACGACGCCTACGTGCTCGGGGCGCTTTTGGAAAAGCTGGGGAGCGGCGAAGGCGACGGATGCCGCGCGGCCCGCACCCTCTTCCATAGCTTCCCCGACGCCCGGGAGGCGCTTGCTGCCTCGGAGGCCGCCCGCGCGCTCCAGGCGGTGGGGCTCGAGGCCGACGTCCGGGCGTCCGCCGAGACCGACCGCAGCCAGGTCGTCCCCGTGCTCCAGCGGCGCGAGGGCCCTTACCTCGTCTTTAGGCGTAGCGGGTCTTGAGCAAAAGCGCCCGCTCCGCGAGCTCGGGAAGCTTGGGTAGCTCGGGCCCCGGATCGTAGCCCCGGTCCACCAGGTAGGGCACCACCACCTCGGTGGGCAGGTTCCCCACGAGCTCGTCCCCGGCGAAGGGGCAACCCCCCACCCCGCCGAGCGCCCCCTCCAGCCAACGCACCCCGGCGGAGAGCACCGCGTCCACCTTGGCTCGAACCTCCCCGGGGTCGGGGCGGCTATGAAGGTGGGCGCCGATCCCCTCGCTCCCAAACGCCCGCACCACCCGCTCGAGCACCGAAAAAACCCGCTCGGGATCCGCCACTCCGTAGGTGTCGGCGAGGGCGATCTCCCGCACCCCAAACTCCCGGATCCGGGCGACGAACGCCACCAGCTGCTCCTCGCTCCAGGGGTCGCCGTAGGGATTCCCAAACCCCATCGAGACGTAGACCACCAGGTCGAGCCGCCCCTTGGTGAGCTCCACGAGCCGCCGGAGCACCTCCCAGGACTCCCGGATCGAGCGGCCCGTGTTCCGCCGCTGGAAGGTGTCGCTGATCGAGAAGGGATAGCCCACCGCGGTGAGGTGCTTGGCCGAACGCGCCCGGAGCACCCCCTTTTCGTTGGCCACGATCGCGAGATAGGTCCGGCCCTCGGGCGGCGGTAGCCGGGAAAGCACCTCGGCGGCGTCCCGCATCTGGGGCACCGCCTTGGGAGAGACGAAGCTGGTGAGGTCGAGGTGACGAAAACCCGCATCAATAAGCGCCTTCAAGAAGGCGACCTTTTCCTCGGTGGGGATGAACCGGCGAAGCCCCTGCCAGGCGTCCCTCGGGCACTCGACGTAGCGGATCGGCAGCCCCTCGAACATCCCCTCCCCCTAGACCTGGAAGACCCCGGTCTTGAACTCGGGCCGCTCAGGGTTCAAAGCCGCGAGCGCAAGGCTTTGAATCAACCACTCGCGGGTCTCGTGGGGAAAGATCACCTCGTCCACCCAGAGCCGGGCGGCGGCGTAGCGCACGTCCAGCTGCTCGTCGTAGCGGCGCTTGATCTTCTCGTAGAGCTCGGTGAGCTCCTCGTCGGTGGGCGCTTGCCCCCGAGACGCGAGCGCCCGGAGCTGGAGGTCGAGCAAGGTCTTCGCCGCCTGAGCCCCGCCCATCACCGCGTACTTGGCGCTGGGCCAGGCGTAGATGAAGCGGGGGGCGTAGGCCTTTCCCGCCATCGCGTAGTTGCCGGCGCCAAAGGAGCCGCCCAGGATCACGGTGAGCTTGGGCACCACCGAGTTGCTCACCGCGTTCACCATCTTGGCCCCGCGCCGGATGATCCCGGCGTGCTCCGCGTCCCGCCCCACCATGAAACCGGTGACGTCCTGGAAAAAGACGAGGGGGATGAACATCTGGTTGGCTTCGAGAATGAACCGCGCTGCCTTGTCCGCCGCCTCCGGGTAGATCACCCCGCCCACCTCGATCTTCTCCCGCTTCTTGATGATGAGCCGCTGATTGGCCACGATCGCCACCGGGTAGCCGCCGATCCGGGCGTATCCGGTGACGATGGTCTCGCCCCAGCCCGGCCGGTACTCGAGAAAGCGGGAACCGTCCACGATCCGGGCGATCACCTCGCGCACGTCGTAGGGCCGCTCCCCCGTGGGGCTCACGAGGCCGTAGAGGTCCTCGGGGTCGTGGGCCGGGGGCTCCGGCAAGGTGCGGTTTTTCGCCCAGGGGGCAAGCCCCCGCTCGGCGTAGAGCGCCGCCACCTCGCGCACCCGGCGGAGCGCCGACGCGTCGTCGGGCTCGTAGAAGTCCACCGTGCCCGAGACCTCCGCGTGCATCCGGGCCCCGCCGAGCTCGTCCGAGCTCACCTCCTGCCCGATCGCCGCCTTGACGAGCGCGGGCCCTGCGAGGTAGAGCCCCGAGCCCTCGGTCATGATGAGGACGTCGGTCATGACCGGCAGGTAGGCGCCGCCGGCGACGCAGTTGCCCATGATCGCGCTGATCTGGGGGATGCCGAGCGCGCTCATGCGGGCGTTCAGGTAGAAGATCCGCCCGAAGTCGTCCTGATCCGGAAAAACCTCGTCTTGAAGGGGGAGGAAGACCCCCGATGAGTCCACCAGATAGATCGTGGGAATGCGGTTTTCCAGCGCGATCGTCTGGGCCCGGATCACCTTCTTGGCGGTGATCGGGAAGAACGCTCCCGCCTTCACGGTGGCGTCGTTGGCGATGATCATCCAGTCCCGCCCGGCGACTCGGCCCACGCCAGTGACCACGCCGCCCGAGGGCGCCCCGCCCCACTCCTCGTACATGCCGTAGCCGGCCAGGGTCAAAAGCTCGTAAAAGCGCGCCCCCGGGTCCAAAAGCCGCTCAATCCGCTCCCGGGCAGTGAGGCGCCCCTTTTGGTGTTGCCGCTCGACTGCGCGTTCGCCGCCTCCCTTCCGCACCTCGGCGAGCACCTGGCGAAAGGCGGTGATCCGCTCGACCCACGCGCTCTTGTTCTGGTTGAACTCGGGAGAAGTGCGCTCGTCGTCGGTGATGCGCGTCTTGAACATCGCGGCTCCCTTACCCCCAAGAATACCGGATGCGAGGGCTGCCGGCGAAAAAACGTTAGGCCCTTAGGATAAGGGCGATGGCTGCGGTCTTTCACCCCTTAGCGGATCGCTATGACCCGGCCGATCTTTTTGCGCGAGCTCCGGCCCTTCCACGCCCCGAACGGGCCGCGGCTGCACTTGAGTGAAACCATGAAGGCAGAAATCTTCATCGAATGGCCCAAGGGGACCCGCATCCGCTGGGAGAAGATGGGCGAGCGTTTCGTCCGCCGGGAGGAGGACGCCCCGGCCCCGGTCAACTACGGCTTCATCCCCGGCACCCAAAACCCCGCCGACGGCTCCGAGCTCGACGCCGTCCTCCTCGGCCCGCCGGTGCCCGCCGGGAAACGGGTGCGGGCGGCGGTGGTGGGGGCGGTGGCCCTCGCCGACGGCGACCACAAACTAGTCCTGGCCCGGGACGGAAAACCCCCAAGCGAAGAGGAGATTCGAACCCTGCTCGCCTGGTTCCCCCGGGAGCGCACCCCCCGTCTGCTTTCGGCCGAAGAAGCCCATGCCCTTCTCCTCGGTATGCTTGAGTCGGAGGGAGGGAACGATGGCGATCGCTAACGCGGAAGTACCCCTGGGAACCCCGGCGCCGGACTTCGCCCTTCGGGACGTCCGCACCGGGACGCTGGTAAGAAAGGCGGACTTTGCGGGAAAGCCGCTCCTCGTGATCTTCATGTGCAACCACTGCCCCTACGTCAAGCACGTGGAAACAAAGCTCGTCGAGGTGGCGAACCGCCTTCAGGAAGAGGGGATCGGGGTGGTGGCGATCAGCGCCAACGACCCCGAGGCCTACCCCGACGACGCCCCCGAGCGGCTCGCCGAGCAGGCCGAGCGGCTCGGGATGACCTTCCCCTACCTCTTCGACGAGACCCAGGAGGTGGCGAAATCCTACCGGGCCGCGACCACCCCGGACCTCTTCCTGTACGACCGCGACCACAAGCTCTTCTACCGTGGCCGCTTCGACGCCGCCCGACCCAAGCAGCCCACCCCGGTCACCGGAGAGGACCTCTTGAACGCAGTTGAACGCCTCAGGAAGGGGGAAGCGCCCCCCGAGCCCCAGTACCCGAGCGTGGGCTGCTCGATCAAGTGGAAGCCCGGCAACCAGCCCGATTACTACGGCTAGGGGTCACTTAGCGCGCGCCGGCGCCGGTTCGCCTCGCGGTCCACGATCTCGTTCTCCCGGTGGCCGGCGTGCCCCTTTTGCCAGTGCCAGAAGACCCGGTGCCGCCGGGTCTCGGCGAGCAGCACCTCCCAGAGGTCCCGGTTTTTCACCGGGGTCCTCGCCGCGGTCTTCCAGCCATTTTTTTGCCACTTCTCGAGCCAGCCCTCGGTGAAGGCCTTCTTCAGGTACTGGGAGTCGGTGTAGAGGTGGACCTCGCAAGGGCGCTTCAAAGCCCTTAGCGCCATGACCGCGGCGGTGAGCTCCATGCGGTTATTGGTGGCAGGCTTTTCCGCCCCCGAGATCAGCCGCTCCGCCTTGCCGTAGCGAAGGAGGGCCGCCCAGCCGCCGCGTCCCCGGTCGTCGGCGGAGCCGTCGGTGAAGACCTCGACCCGGCAGGGCTTTTCCATCACTCCCACTCGATCGTGCCCGGGGGCTTGCTGGTCAGGTCGTAGACCACCCGCCCGATCTCGGGCACCTTGCGGGGGATCGCGCGGGCCACCTCGTCGAGGAAGTCGTGGGGGAGCCGGGCCCAGTCGGCGGTCATCCCGTCCACGCTGGTCACCGCCCGGAGCACCAGGGTGTAGCCGTAGCGGCGCTCGTCGCCGGCGACCCCGACGCTGCGCACCGGGAGCAGCACGGCGAGCGCCTGCCAGACCTCGCCGTAAAGCCCCCGCTCCTTCAAGAGGCTCACAAAGAGGTCGTCGGCCCGGCGGAGGATCTCAAGCTTCTCCCGGTCCACCGGGCCGAGTACCCGGATCGCGAGACCGGGACCGGGGAAGGGGTGGCGGAGGCGGATGGTGTCGGGAAGGCCGAGGAGCAGCGCGAGCTCCCGGACCTCGTCCTTGAAGAGGTAGCGGAAGGGTTCTAAGAGCTCAAAACCAAGCTCCTCGGGAAGCCCCCCCACGTTGTGGTGGCTCTTGATCTTGGCGGCACCGAAACCGCCCGCGCTCTCGATCACGTCGGGGTAGAGGGTTCCCTGGGCCAAAAAGCGAAACGGCCCTTCCGCTTTCGCCACCTGCTTGAAGACCTCGATGAAGGTGTGGCCGATGATCCGGCGTTTTTCCTCAGGATCGGCGACGCCGGAAAGCGCCGAGAGGAAGCGATCGGAGGCGTCCACCACCCGGAGATTCACCCCCAGCGGCAAAAGCGCCCTTTCCACCTCCTCCCGCTCGCCAAGGCGCAAAAGCCCGTGGTCCACGAAGACCGCGAGGTGGTCCACCCCGGCGCGGACGAGCAGGAGGGCGAGGGTCGAGGAGTCCACCCCCCCGGAGATCGCGAGCAGCACCCGGTCCTTTCCCACCCGCTCGCGTACCTCCTCGATCACCGCATCGAGCACCCGCCCCGGGGTCCAGTCCCGGCGCACGCCGGCGATCTTTAGAAAGTTCTCGAGGATCTCGAGCCCCTTAGGGGTGTGGCTCACCTCGGGGTGAAACTGCACCCCGAAGAAGCGACCGTTCGCGTCCTGGATCGCGGCCACGGGGTTTTCCTCGGTCTCGGCCACGACGCGCCAACCCTCGGGTAGCCGGGTGACCGCGTCGGCGTGGCTCATCCAGACCTGTACCTCGCCGGAAAGCCCGGCGAAAAGGGGTCCCTCGTAACGGGTGAGCACCGCCTTGCCGTACTCCGCCCGGCCCCGCCGCTCCACGACGCCGCCGAAGAAGTGGGCGAGGTACTGCATCCCGTAGCAGATTCCGAGCACCGGGACCCGACCCGAGAGCACCGCCGGATCGGGGCGCGGCGCCCCCTCGGCGAAGACCGAGGAGGGCCCGCCCGAGAGCACGATCGCCTCCGGGTTCGCCCGCTCGATCTCGGCCCAGGGGGCGGTTCCGGGAAGGATCACGGAGTAAGCCCTGAGCTCGCGAAAGCGCCGGGCGATGAGCCGGGTGTACTGGGAGCCGAAGTCGAGGACGACGACCGCCATACCGGGAGTCTACCGGCCGGAAAGCCGGATCGTCACCCGACCCCCGAGCACCGGGACCTCGAGCGCAAAGGTCTTGGGCTTGTAGCCGGGGCTTTGCACCTCGAAGGTATAGATCCCCTCGCGGTCGAAGCGGAGCTTACCGGGTACCGGCGTGCGAAGCCCCTCGCGGAGCCGGGAGCCCTCGGGAGCGGACAGGAGTACGAGCTCGGCCCGAGCCCCTTCAGGAACCAGCTCGAAGACCACCTCTTGCACGTAAGCACTGGGCCTCCGGCTCCAAAAAAGCCCTCCGAGTCCCAAAAGCCCGAGCACCAAAAGGGAAAGGAGAAGCCCCCTGAGCACCCGGCGCCGGTCCCCACGGGGGGCCTCCGGGGCCACCACCTCGAAGGCAGGGTCGGCGGGCTCCTCGATCCGGACGACCTCGGGCGGCTCCTCGGGCGGGGAGGAGCCGGCGGGCGCCTCGGGCTCCGACGGTTGGGGCGGGAGCGCCTTTGGCTCCGCTTTCTTCACCCCCTTGACCCGTACCGTGGGAGGGGGCTCGGGGGGCCGCGGGACCTCGGGGGGAGCGGGCGGGGGCTCGGGCTTCGCCCCGGGCTCCTGCAGCCCGGCGAGGACCTCGGCGTAGCTCCGCCGCCCCTCGGCGAGCGCCTCGAGCCCCTCGGCGTAAGGCCAGCCCTCCCAGCTATCGCCGGCAAGGGCCTTGAGCGCCGCCACGAGCCGGGGCGCGTCGGGCTCGGGATCGGGCCAAGGCACCCCCACGCCGCTCACCCAGATCGCCTCCCCCCGCACCCAAAGGTCGGTGAGCTCGAGCTTGCCGTGCCGGAGTCCCCGGGCCTCGAGCTCGGCAAAGGTCGCGAGCAGCCGCCGGGTCCAGGCCAGAAGCCGATCGAGCTCCGCGGTTCCCCGGTAATGCCGGGCGCTCGCGACCCCGAAGGGCAGCTCTTGAAGCCAGGCGTCTTCGACCGGGAGCTCATAGGGAAGCACCCGGGGCAGGTCGAGCTTGGGGGGCATCCCCTTGAGCGGGGCATAGAGCAAGACCGCGCCGCCGGTCACCGGGTCCAGGGCTTCATAGACCTCGATCGGGCCCTCCTGGCGCAGCTTTTCTTTAATAAGATAGGCCCCAAGGTGGCGCACGAGGCCATTATAGTCGCGCTTAGGAAGGTTCGTTGACAGGCGTTTTCGCTCCGCGGGTATAATCCGCGAAAGAGGGCAGGGAGGCCAAACGGCGCCCCCGACGGCTTTTTCGAGAGGAGCGGGTATGGAGTACAAGGTCACGCTTTCCACCGAGGAGATCATCCGGGGGCTCAAGCACTACCGCCGGATCGCCAAGCAGGACATCCTCCGGGCTCCGGAGACCCCGAACCCTGAGGTCTTCAAGCGGCACGCCGAGGCCCGGCGCGAGGTCTACGCCCAGCTCGCCGAGGTCGCCGAGAAGGAGGGGCCGGACGCGGCGGTGGCCTTTGCGCTCGAGCTCTACCGCTCCCTCCCCTTCGTCACCGGCACCGCCGAGGACGCTTACCCCGAGATCAAGGGCAAGGAGAACGCGCTCGAAAACTTCTTCCTGATGATCGGCCTCGACCCCAAGCTCCGCCGGGAGGCCCGCAAAGCCCGCCAGCCTATCGAATGACGCCGCTCGAAGCGCTCCAAGCCAAAGCCCAAAGCTGCCGGGCCTGCCGCCTCGCCGAGGGCCGCACCCAGGTCGTCTTTAGCCGCGGCAACCCCGAGGCCCGGCTGATGTTCGTGGGCGAGGCCCCGGGGGCCGACGAGGACCGGCAGGGCCTCCCCTTCGTGGGCAAGGCGGGGCAGCTCCTCGACCGCATTCTGGAGGCCGCCGGCATCGATCCGAACGAGGTCTACATCACCAACGTGGTGAAGTGCCGCCCGCCCAACAACCGCACCCCGCTCCCCGACGAGGTCAAGATCTGCACCCAGCTCTGGCTATTACCCGAGATCGAGATCGTCCGTCCCCAGATCATCGTGCCCCTGGGCTCGGTGGCGACCCAGTTCTTCCTGGGGCAAAAGGTCTCGATCACCAAGGTGCGCGGGCAGTGGTTTGAGTGGAACGGGATCAAGGTCTTCCCCATGTTCCACCCCGCCTACCTGCTCAGGAACCCCTCCCGCGCCCCGGGCAGCCCCAAGGCCCTGACCTGGCGGGACATCCAGGAGGTCAAGCGGGCGCTCGACGCCCTTGGGGAAAAGCCCAAGCCCGAGGTCAAGGCCGCCCGCCAGGACCCGCTCTTTTAGATGAAGCGGCTCAGGATCCCGGCCCTGCTTCTGGCGATCCTCTTGCTGGGCTTCGCCCTGTGGGCCAACCGCTCGGGCTACGCCTTCCTTCCCAACGCCGCCGCGCTGATCGCGGTGCTGTTCGCGATCTTCGTCCTCCGCGCTAGTGGCGGAAGTGGCGGAGACCGGTGAAGACCATCCGGATCCCCGCCTCGTTCGCCGCCTGAATCGAGTCGGCGTCGCGCTTCGATCCCCCCGGCTGGGCGATGGCGGCGATGCCGTACTCGGCGGCGAGCCGCACCACGTCGTCGAAGGGGAAAAAGCCATCCGAGGCGAGCACCGCGCCCCGGGCCGCATCCCCGGCTCGCTCAAGCGCGATTCGGGCGGCATCCACCCGGCTCGTCTGCCCCTGCCCGATCCCCAGGGTGCGCACCGCATTGGCCACCACGATCGCGTTCGACCGCGCGTGCTTGGCCACGGTCATGGCAAAACGGAGGGCCCGGAGCTCGGCCTCGCTGGGGGCCTCCTCGGTCACCACGCGCACCTCGTCGAAGACCCCCTCGTCCCCCGCCTGGGCCAAGAACCCCCCCGCGAGGTGGCGGTACTCAAGCCCCACCCGGTGAGGGGCGGGGACTTCGAGGAGCCGCAGGTTCTTCTTCCGGGCAAACCGCGCCCGGGCCCCCTCGGAAAACCCAGGGGCGAGCACCACCTCCAAAAAGAGGTTTCCGATCGCCTCCGCCGCCCGCTCGTCCACCACCCGGTTAAAGGCGACGATCCCGCCGAAGATGCTCACCGGGTCGGCGGCGTAGGCCCGGGCGTAGGCCTCGGCGGGGCTCTCCCCAAGCCCTACCCCCGAGGGCATCTGGTGCTTGACCGCCACCGCCGCCGGGACCTCGAACTCGCTCACGAGCCGCCAGGCGGCCTCGGCGTCGGCGTAGTTGTTGTAGCTCATCGGCTTGCCCTGGAGCACCCGGGCAAAAAGGATGGGCCCGGCCCCGCCCCGAACGCGGTAGAGCGCCGCCGGCTGATGGGGGTTTTCCCCGTAGCGGAGTCGGGCCTCGCGCTCGAGCACGAGGATCTTCCGCTCCGGAAAAGCCTCCTCCCGGGCAAACCAATCCGCGATCGCGGCGTCGTAGGCGGCGGTGTGGGCGAAGGCCTTGGCCGCAAGTTCCCGCCTGAGCCCGGGGTCGCCCCCCGCCTTTAGGGCCTCGAGCACCCGCGGGTAGTCGGCGGGGTCGGAGACGGCGTAGACCCGGGGGTGGTTCTTGGCCGCCGCCCGGAGGAGCGCGGGCCCACCGATGTCGATCTGCTCGAGCACCTCGGGCTCCCCCGCCCCGGACCGGACGGTCGCTTCAAAGGGATAGAGGTTCACCGCCACCAGATCGAAGGGGAAAAACCCCGCCCCGGCGAGCTCCCCGAGCTGGTCCTCCCGCGCGAGCACCCCGGCGAAGACCGCCGGGTGCAGGGTCTTGACCCTTCCCCCGAGCAACGCGGCAAAACCGGTGAGCTCCGAAAGCTCCCGGACCTCGAGCCCCGCCTCCCGAAGCGCCTTCGCGGTCCCCCCACTCCCCCAGAGCTCGACCCCGAGATCGGCAAGCCCTTTTGCGAAGGGAACCAAACCGCTTTTGTCGTAAACCGAGAGGAGCGCGCGCACGAGGGCGATTATAATCGTCCGGAATGGAGCTCTCCTTCTGGGCCAAAACCAGCGGGACCTGGATCAACGCCGCCGCCGTCCTTCTCGGGAGCGCCCTCGGCGTCTTCCTGCACGGGCGCGTACCCTTGAAGCTCCGCCGCACGGTGGTGCAGGGGGTCGGGCTCACCACGATCTTCATCGGGTTTTTGATGGCGGGCTCGATCCCGAAAGCAAAGGCTGGCCCGGTGGACGGGGTGATCCTGGCCCTCCTCGCGATGGCGATCGGCGGGGCGCTCGGGGAAGCGCTCGGGATCGAGGAGGGGATCGAGCGGCTCGGCGAGGGGATCAAGCGGGCGGTAAGGGGCGGCGGCAGCTTCACCGAGGGGTTCGTCACCGCCAGCGTGCTCTTTTGCGTCGGCCCCATGACCTTGATCGGGGCCTTCAACAACGGCCTCCTCGGCGACCCCTCGCTGCTCCTCGTAAAGAGCGCCCTCGATGGCATCTCATCGATCGCGCTGGCGGCGAGCCTGGGGATCGGGGTGGCGGCGAGCGTGCTCGTGGTGCTCGGCTACCAGCTCGGACTCTCCCTCCTCGCCGCGAGCCTGGCCGCCTTCGTCCCCGACCCCGCCACCGACCCCCGGGTGCTCCTCGCCACCGGGGTGGGCGGGCTGATGGTGATCGGGGTGGGCCTCAACCTGGTGGAAGCCGCCCAAATCCGAGTCGCGGCCTTTTTGCCCGCGCTCTTGCTCGCCCCCCTTCTCTGGGCCCTCGCCAAGGGACTGGTTTAAGCTGGAGGGGCGATGCGGATCACCCCCGAGCTGCTAGTGCACCTTGAGAACCTGGCCCGGATCGAGCTCTCCGAGGCCGAGCGGGAGGCGATGCGGGAGGACCTGGAAAAGATCCTCGCCTACTTCGAAAAGCTCGGCGAGCTAAAGCTCGAGGGCCTTGAGGAGCTTGCCCGCCCGGTCGAGACCGAGGCGGCGATGCGCGAGGACGTCCCGGAACCCGGCCTCTCCCAGGAGGAAGCGCTACAAAACGCCCCCGAGCGCGAGGACGGCTACTTCAAGGTGCCGAGGATGGTCGAAAACGAATAGAAGGTAGGGGGATGCGTCCAATCCCTAACCCCCGCCCTCGATTCCCGGCTTTGAGGTGAACCATGCTCGATCCCAGAAAGATCCGCGAAAACCCCGAGCTCGTACGCGAGGCGATCCGGAAAAAGCAGGAGCTCGACGCGCTGCCACTCGTGGACCGGTTCTTAGCGCTCGACGAACGCCGCCGCGCCCTCCAGGCCGAGCTCGACCGGCTACGCGCCGAGCAAAAGGCGCTCTCCCGCAAGATCGGCGAGAAAAAGCGTGCGGGCGAGGCGGCCGAGGACCTTTTGAAGGAGGCCGAGGCGCTGAAAACCCGGGCGGCGGCGCTCGAGGCCGAGCTCCGCGAGGTGAGCGAGGGAATCAAAGAGGCCCTCGCCGGGATCCCGAACCTCCCCCACCCCTCGGTGCCCGAGGGCAAGGGCCCCGAGGACAACGTGGTGGCGAAGACCTGGGGAGAGCCGCCGCGCTTTGGCTTCGAACCGAAGCCCCACTGGGAGATCGCCGAGCGGCTCGGCATCATCGACTTCGAGCGGGGCGCCAAGATCGCCGGTTCGGGCTTTCCCGTCTTCGTCGGGGACGGGGCGCGGCTCGTGCGAGCCCTTGAGAACTTCTTCCTGGATTTCCACGTCGAGCGGGGCTTCGTCGAGGTCCGGCCGCCGCTCCTCGTCCGCCCCGAGGCCGCCTTCGGCACCGGCCAGCTTCCCGACAAGGAGGGGCTGATGTACGAGGTGGCCGGGGGTTATTACCTGATTCCCACTTCCGAGGTCCCGGTCACCAACCTGCACGCGGGCGAGATCCTGGACGCCCACGAGCTTCCCAAGAAGTACACCAGCTACACCCCGAACTTCCGGGTCGAGGCGGG
>CAYYAB010000014.1:0-23076 GCA_964469895.1 uncultured bacterium
CCTCGGCGATTCGGCGAAGCGCCTCGCCGAGGTCCCGGGCCCCGTTCACGAAGGGCACCTTGAAGGCCCACTTGTCGATGTGATGCTCCTCGTCGGCGGGGGTGAGCACCTCGGACTCGTCGATGAAGTCCACGCCTAAAGCCTCCAGGATCATGGCCTCGGCGAAGTGGCCGATCCGGACCTTGGCCATGACCGGGATGCTCACCGCCGCCATGATCTCCTTGATCTTCTTGGGGTCGGCCATCCGGGCTACCCCGCCCTGGGCGCGGATGTCGGCGGGGACCCGTTCCAGCGCCATCACCGCCACCGCCCCTGCCTCCTCGGCGATCTCCGCCTGCTCGGGGGTGGTGACGTCCATGATGACGCCGCCCTTAAACATCTCCGCAAACCCGGTCTTGACCTTGAGCGTGCCCTTTGCTTCCATGGTTCCTCCGCTACCTGGGTAGGTAAGAAAGCGGGTTAACCGCGCGTCCGTTGACGCGAAGCTCGAAGTGCAGGTGTACCCCGTAGGCCCCTCGCCCCGAGGCACCCACGTATCCGATCACTTGCCCTCGCTTGACGTACTGCCCCGTGCGAACGGCGAGCCGGAGCAGGTGCGCATACCGCGTTTCTACGCCGCCGCCGTGGTCGATCCGCACGTAGCGCCCGTAGTAATAACCCCATCCGGCGTAGATCACGCGCCCGGCTTTGGCCGCGTACACCGGGGTTCCCGCCGGCGCTGCGAGGTCAATGCCGTAATGGAAGTTGCTACCCGCCACCCAGATCCGCCGGTAGCCGTAGTAGCTGGTAAGGCGAAAGCGGGTGAGCGGCCACTGAAAACCTTTTAGGGAAGCTTTCCCGGGACGGTAGCTTACTTGCTTGAGCCGCGCTCGACGGCGGGCCTGCTCGGCGAGCCAGCGGCGGCGTCGCTCCGCCGCGAGGCGGCGCTCTTCCTCCCGCTTCTTCTCGAGCCGGGCGTAGACCTCGCGGGCGAGGACCCCGGGTATCAGGACCAGGTCGCCGGGCTTGAGCTCGAGGGGGTTTTGAACCCCATTGGCCCGGGCCAAGGCGCCGACGTCGAGCCCGTACTCCCGGGCGAGATCGGCGAGGGTTTTTCCCGGGCCGAGCACCACGATCCGCCCCTTCTCCCCCTCGGGCACGAGCAAGGTCGCGCCCAGGGGAATCCGGTCCAGGCTTTTTAGGGTGGGGTTGGCGGAGACGAGCTCGAGCACGCTGAGCCCGAAGCGTTTCGCGATCCGCTCGAGGGTGTCGCCCTTCCTTACCACGTAGCGGCGCACGCCCGGCGGCAAGCGCGGCCCCTCCCCTCGTTCGACCCGGTAGGGGATCACCAGCTCCTGGCCCGGCTGGATACGCCAGGTTTTAAGCCCGCTCGCCTTCTTGATCGCCTCCACCGAGCTGCCGTAGGCGGAGGCCAGCGCCGCTAGCGCCTCCCCCGGCCGCACCGTGTGTAAGGCCCGGGCCTCGGTAGTCGCTCGGAGCGCGTCCCAGGCCCGGACCTCGGGCTCGAGCACGACCTCCACTTGCCCCATCTGGGCGGCGTATTCGGCGATCAGCTGCTGCGGCGTAAAAGGCAGGCCCGCGATCAACCCCGCGAGCATCCAGTAGCGCATTCCACCCCCGATCACGGGCCCCTCCCCACGAATGGGAGTATACCCCTAGCGCGCCGCCAACGTCGCCAGGAACTCGGCGTTCGACTTGGTCTTGGCGAGCCGCGAGAGCAGCATCTCCATTGCCTCGGCGGGATCCATGTCGGCGAGCACCTTGCGCAGCAGCCAGATCTTGTGCAGCGCCTCCTCACCGAGGAGGAGCTCCTCGCGCCTCGTCCCCGACTTCAGGATGTCGATCGCCGGGAAGATGCGGCGCTCTTCGAGCCTGCGCGAGAGGTGGAGCTCCATGTTGCCGGTGCCCTTGAACTCCTCGAAGATCACGTCGTCCATCCGGCTGCCGGTCTCCACCAGGGCGGTGGCCAGGATGGTGAGCGAGCCCCCACCCCGGATGTTCCGGGCCGCGCCCAAAAACTTCTTCGGGAAGTGGAGCGCCGCCGAGTCTAGACCGCCCGAGAGGGTGCGGCCGGTGGGCGGGGTGACCAGGTTGTTGGCCCGGGCCAGGCGGGTGATCGAATCGAGGAGGATCATCACGTGGCCGCCCTCCTCGACGATGCGCTTCGCTCGCTCGTGGACGAACTCCGCCACCCGGATGTGGTTCTGGGGCGGTTCGTCGAAGGTGCTGGCGATCACCTCGACGCCCTCGACCTCCTCACGGAAGTCGGTGACCTCCTCCGGCCGCTCGTCGATCAAAAGCACGATCACCTTGATGTCGGGCTCGTTCTGCACCACCGCCCGGGCCACCTTCTTGAGCAAGGTGGTCTTCCCGGCCTTGGGCGGCGCCACGATCAACCCGCGCTGGCCGCGGCCGATGGGGGCGAGCAGGTCGATGACCCGGGTGGCAAGCTCGTTCGGGTCGGTCTCGAGCTTGATCTTCTTGTCGGGAAACTGGGGGATCAGCTCGTCGAACTTGGGGCGCTTCTTGGCCGCTTCCGGGTCCAGGCCGTTCACCGCCTCGACCCGGATCAAGGTGCCGTAGCGCTCGTTGTCTCGGGGCGCCCGCGCCCGGCCCACCACGTAGTCCCCGCTCCTCAGAGCAAACTGCTTGATCAGCCCGGCGGAGACGATCACGCTCCGGGAATCGAGGTTGTAGGCGTTTTCCTGGAGGAAGCCGTAGCCATCGGGGCTGATCTCCAGGTAGCCCTTGGCGAGCTGAAGGCCCTCTCCTTCCGCCTCCTTCTCCAAAAGGGCCATCACCAGCTCGTCCTTCTTCATCCGCTTGTAGTTCTCGATGCCGGCTTTGGCCGCGATCAGGTGCAGCTCGGGAAGGATCTTGCTCGAGAGTTCCTGGAAGGAAAGCTTTAGAAGCTTCTCTTCGCCACGTTTTTTCGGGGTGTTCTTCGTCTTCGTCGTCATGGCTTCAACCTTGATGGGCTCGCCGCCAGTCCTCAAGGAAGCGGGCGATCCCCGTGTCGGTAAGGGGGTGCTTTACCAGCTGCTTCATCACCTTATAGGGAACCGTCGCGATATCGGCCCCGGCCAGGGCAGCCTCGACCACGTGTCGAGGGTGGCGGATGCTCGCCGCGATGATCTTGGTCTCGAGGCCGTGGACCCCGAAGGCCTCGGCGATCTCGCGCACCAGCCCCGCGCCGTCGCCGCCGATGTCGTCGATGCGGCCGAGGAAAGGGCTCACGTAGCGGGCTCCGGCCCGGGCGGCGAGGAGCGCCTGGGGAAGCGAGAAGACCAGGGTCATGTTGACCGGAATGCCCTCCTCGGCGAGCCGGCGGGTGGCCGCGAGCCCCTCCGGGGTCATGGGAATCTTGATCACCACGTGCCCGGAAAGCCGGGCGAGCTCCCGGGCCTCGGCCACCATGCCCTCGGTGTCGGTGGCAATCACCTCGGCCGAGACCGGACCCTTGACGATCTCGGCGATCTCGATCACCACCTCCTTGAGGTCCCGGCCGCTCTTCGCGACCAGCGAGGGGTTGGTGGTGACGCCGGAAAGCACGCCCCAACCCGCGATTTCACGGATCTCCTCGATTTCGGCGGTGTCCAGATAGAACTCCATCGTGGCCTCGCTTTGCCTTTCGGGGATTTTGGGGAACACCGGCTTGCTTGCAGCTTAAAACCGCGCTTTGCTAGGATGTTCCTCGAACCGCCGGTCTTCCGGGGGTTCATTATAGCGCCGCTAGGCGAAGGTTGTAAAGGCTACGACGGGGAGGAGTAGGCGCGGGGTGCCCTCCAAAGCGAGTCCGGGAGGGTGGAAGCCGGACGGGGGTCCGCGCCGAAGATCGCCCCCGAGCCGCGGGAGGAAAGGGGAAAGCCCCGAGTAATGCCCGCCGGGTGCGCCCGTAATAGCGCGGAATGAGGGCGGAGCGGCTCCATCGGGAGGCCTCCGAAGCGCGGTGGTACCGCGGGGCTAGGCGCCTCGTCCGCGCGCGAGAAGCGCGCGGACTTTTTCGTGGGAGGTGACGATGCGGTTTGCCGAGGTCCAAAAACCCAACTTTCCGAAGCTCGAGGAAGAGATCCTAGCTTTCTGGAAGGAAAACCGAATCTTCCAAAAGAGCCTGGAGCAGCGCCGGGGGCGCCCCCAGTACACCTTCTACGAGGGCCCGCCGACGGCGAACGGCCGGCCCGGGGTTCACCACGCTCAGGCCCGGAGCTATAAAGACCTCTTTCCCCGCTTCAAGACGATGCAAGGCTACTACGTGCCCCGGAAAGCGGGCTGGGACACCCACGGGCTCCCGGTGGAGCTCGAGGTGGAGAAGAAGCTCGGGCTCAAGAACAAGAAAGACATCGAACGCTACGGCATCGCGGAGTTCAACAAGGCCTGCAAAGCCTCGGTGCTCGAGTACGAAAAGGAATGGGAGCGCTTCACCGAGCGCATCGCCTTCTGGGTGGACCTGGACGACGCCTACTACACTTTCGACAAGGATTACATCGAGTCGATCTGGTGGAGCTTGAAGGAGCTTTGGAACAAAGACCTCCTCTACCGGGACTACAAGGTCGTACCCTACTGCCCCCGCTGCGGCACCCCGCTTTCCTCCCACGAGGTCGCCGAGGGCTACAAGGAGATCAGCGACCCCTCGGTCTACGTGCGCTTCCCCTTGAAGGAGCCGGAAAAGCTCGGGCTCCCCGAAGGGTCGAGCCTCCTCATCTGGACCACCACCCCCTGGACGCTGACCGCCAACGTCGCCGCCGCCGTTCACCCCGAGTTCACCTACGCCGCCTTCGACCGCGGGGACGAGGTGCTCCTCCTGGAAGAGGAGCTCGGGAAAAGGATCCTCGGGGAAGAGACCCCGGTACGCGCCCGGTTTAAGGGTCGGGAGCTCGAGGGCACCCGCTACGAGCCCCCCTACCGCTTCGTCGAGCCGGAAAAGCCCGCCCACTTCGTGGTACTCGCGGAGTACGTCTCCAAGGAGGACGGCACCGGCATCGTCCACCAGGCCCCGGCTTTTGGCGCCGAGGACATGGAGGTGGCCCGGGCCTATGGCCTTCCCGTCCTGATCACCGTGGACGAGGACGGCAAGCTGATGGTCGGGCCTTTCAAGGGACTTTTCTTCCGCGACGCAAACCGCGAGATCATCCAGGATCTGAAGGAGCGAGGGCTTCTCTTCAAGCGGGAGGAGATCGTCCACAGCTACCCCCACTGCTGGCGCTGCAAGACGCCCCTCATGTACTACGCTACCGAGACCTGGTTTATCCAAAACACCCGCTTTAAGGACCGTCTGATCGCCAAGAACCAGGAGATCCACTGGATCCCGCCTCACATCAAGACCGGCCGCTACGGCGAGTGGCTGAAAAACCTCACCGACTGGGCGCTCTCCCGAAACCGCTACTGGGGCACGCCCTTACCGGTCTGGGTCTGCGAGGATTGCGGTCACGAGCACCTGGTGGGCTCGTTTGCAGAGCTCAAAGAACGCGCCCGCGAGGACGTGGACCCCACCTCCCCGAGCTTCGACCCCCACCGCCCCTTTGTCGACGAGATCACCTTGACCTGCGAGAAATGCGGTGGGGTGATGCGCCGGGTGCCGTACGTGATCGACGTCTGGTACGACTCCGGCGCGATGCCCTTTAGCCAGTTCCACTATCCCTTTGAAAACCAGGAGACCTTCAGAAAGAGCTTCCCTGCCGACTTTATCTCCGAGGCGATCGACCAGACCCGGGGCTGGTTTAATAGCCTCCACCAGCTCGGGGTCATGCTCTTCGACTCGGTGGCCTTCAAGAACGTGATCTGCCACGGCCACATCCTGGACGAAAAGGGCGAGAAGATGTCGAAGTCCAAGGGGAACGTGGTCGACCCCTGGGAGATCATCCACCGCTTCGGCGCAGACGCGCTCCGCTGGTACATCTACGTGGCCGCGCCGCCCGAGGCCTCCCGTCGCTTCGGGCCCAACCTCGTCCAGGAGGCGCTCCGCGACTACTTCCTCACGCTCTGGAACGTCTACAGTTTCTTCGTGACCTACGCGAACCTCGACCAGCCCGACCTGAAAAACCGGCCACCGGTGGAAAAGCGCCCGGAGATGGACCGCTGGCTGGTGGCCCGGGTGCAAAAGCTGATCGAGGAGGTCACCGCGGGGCTCGAAGCCTACGATCCTACTACCCCGGCGCGGAAGCTTCGGGATTTTGTGGTCCGGGACCTTTCCCAGTGGTACGTGCGGCGGAATCGCCGGCGCTTTTGGAAGAACGAGGACGCCCACGACCGGGAATCCGCCTACGCCACGCTCTGGGAAGCGCTCATCGCGGTCACCCTGCTCACCGCGCCCTTTACGCCGTTTTTGGCGGAAGCGCTCTGGCAGAACCTAATGCGCCGGGTGGACGAGGGCGCACCCGAGAGCGTGCACCTTGCCGACTGGCCCGAGGTGCAAAGGGAATACCTCGATGAGGGTCTGATCCAGGCGATGGCGGCGGTGATCCAAGCGGTGGAACTCGCCCGCGGCGCCCGCGCCCGGGCGGGAGTGAAAACCCGCACGCCGCTACCCCTCCTCCGCCTGGTGGCCCCGAGCGAAGCCGAACGGCAAGCGCTTCGCCACTTCGCGGAGGAGATCCGGGACGAGCTAAACGTCAAGGCGCTTGAGGTCCTCTCCCCTAGCGAGGCCGGGGTCACCTACGTGGTGAAGCCAAACCTACCGAAGCTTGGCCCCAAGTACGGAAAGAAGCTCGGCGCGATCCGCAAGGCGCTCGCCGAAGCCGACGCCCACCGGCTAGCGGCCAAGGCGCTCGCCGGAGAACCGGTGGTGCTCGAGCTCGAAGGGGAGACCCTCATCCTCGAACCCGACGAACTCCTAATCGAGGCCACCGCCCCTGAGGGCTTCGCCGCCCACGCCAAGGGCGGCTACGTGGCCGCGCTTGATACCCGGGTGGACGAGGCGCTACTCCTCGAGGGTCTTGCCCGCGATCTGATCCGGCTCATCCAGCAGGGCCGGAAGGAGATGGACCTCTTCGTCGCCGACCGGATCCGCGTGCGCTACCGGGCGAGCGGCAAGTACCAAGAGGCACTCAAAACCCACGCCGAGCGCATCGCCGAGGAGACCCTCGCGGTCGAACTGAGCCCCGGCGAGCCCGAAGGCCACCGGGTCACGATCGAGGACGAGTACGGCAAGGCCGAGATCGGGATCAAGCGAGCTTCGGGCTAGCCCGAGACTCGCTTTTCCACCTCGGCCTGGGCGGCGGCGAGGCGAGCGGTGAGCACTCGATACGGCGAGGCCGAGACGTAATCAAGGCCAATCCGGGCGGCGAACTTCACCGAGTGCGCCTCGCCGCCGTGCTCGCCGCAGAGACCGAGCTTCAGGTCGGGGTTTTTCTCCCTTCCCTCCCGGACCGAGAGGGCGAGCAATCGGCCCACCCCCTCCTCGTCAAGCCGCTCGGTGGGGTCGTAGGGGAAGACCCGCGACTCCAGGTAGTCGGGGAGAAACTTTCCGGCGTCGTCCCGGGAGATGCCGTAGGTGAGCTGGGTAAGGTCGTTGGTGCCGTAGCTGAAAAACTCCACGAGCGGCGCGATCCTGCCGGCGGTCAGGGCGGCGCGCGGGGTTTCGATCATCGTCCCCAGCGGGATGCGGAAGCCGTAGCGCTCGAAAACCGGCTCGAGTCGCGCAAAGGCCTGCTCTACCTCGCGGGCGTCGCTGATCAAGGGAAGCATCGCCTCGGGCCGGGGGTCATATCCCTCGGTCCGGAGCTCCTGGGTCGCCGCCAGCAGCGCCTCAAGCTGCATGGTGAGGATCTCGGGTCGGATCAAGAGGAGCCGGATACCGCGAAAGCCGAGCATGGGGTTTTGCTCGGCGAGCACGCGGACCTGCTTCAAAAGCTTGGCCTCGCCGGGGGCGAGGGCGCCCTGGGCCTCCTTGCGCTCGAGCTCCACGAGCGGCGGTAAGAACTCGTGAAGCGGCGGGTCGAGGAAGCGGATCGTCACCGGCAGGCCGTCCATCGCCAGCAGGATGCCCTTGAAGTCCTGCTTTTGGTAATCGAAGAGGCGCTTTAGGGCGACCTTGGCCTCGGCCTCGTCGTCGGCGAGGATCAGGGCGCGCATCCAGCGAAGCTTTTCTTCCTCGAAGAACATGTGCTCGGTGCGCACGAGCCCAATCCCCTCGGCCCCGAGCTCCCGTGCCTTCCTCGCGTCCTCAGGAGTGTCGGCGTTGGCCCGCACACCGAGCACCCGGAACCGGTCGGCCCAGGAAAGGAGCCGACTGAGCTCCTCCCCCGCCCCGGACTCGAGCAGCGCGACCTCGCCCAGATAGACCGCACCGGTGCTCCCGTCAATACTGATCAGGTCACCCTCTTTAAGCTCATGCTCGCCGAGGAAGAAACGCTTCTTCTCGGGCTCGACGCGAAGGCTCGCGGTGCCCACCACCGCCGGAACCCCGATCCCCCGGGCCACCACCGCCGCGTGGCTGGTCATGCCACCCCGGGCAGTAAGGATCCCCTTGGCCAAAAACATCCCGGTGATGTCTTCGGGGCTCGTCTCGGTGCGCACCAGGATGACGTCGAAACCCCGGGCGGTCCAGTCCTCGGCGGCCTCGGGGGAGAGTACCGCGTGCCCCACCGCCGCCCCCGGGCTCGCGGGCAGGCCCCGGGCCACCGGCTCGGGGGCGGAGGCGGGGTCCACCCGGGCCCTGAGGAGCGCCGGGAGGCTGCCCGCGTCCACCTTCAAAAGGGCTTCCTCCTCGCGCAAGAGCCCTTCGTCTACCAGATCCACCGCGATCCGGACCGCCGCCTCGGGCGTCCGCTTGCCGTTTCGGGTCTGGAGGAGGTAGAGCTTACCTCGCTCGACGGTGAACTCGAAGTCCTGCATGTCCCGGAAGTGGCGTTCGAGCTTCTCCGCCACCGCCGCGATCTCGGCGTAGAGCGCCGGGCTCTCCTCCTTGAGCCGGGAAAGGGGCTCGGGGGTCCGTACCCCCGCGACCACGTCCTCTCCCTGGGCGTTCTTCAAGTACTCGCCGTAGAGTTCCTTCTTCCCGGTCGCGGGGTTTCGGGTAAACCCCACCCCGGTCCCCGAGTCCTCGCCCAGGTTGCCGAAGACCATCGCCTGAACGTTTACCGCGGTGCAAAGGTCCTCGGGGATCTGGTAGTGACGCCGGTAGACCCGGGCCCTGGGGTTATCCCAGCTCTTGAAGACCGCGAGCACCGCCCCCTTTAGCTGTTCCCAGGGGTCCTCGGGAAAGCGGTGCCCTCGTTCCTCGATGGCCCGCTTGAATCGGGCTGCGAGCTCGGCGAGGTCCTCGGCCGAGAGGTCGAGGTCGCGCTCGGCGCCGCGCTCGGCCTTGATCGCTTCGAGCAGGTTCGCGAAGACCTCGGCCTCGACCCCGAGCACCACCTCGCCGTACATGGCCAGCAGCCGGCGATAAGCATCCCAGGCAAAGCGCGGGTTTTGGGTGGCGGCCGCGAGTCCTTCCACGCCCTGTTCGGTAAGCCCGAGGTTCAAGATCGTATCCATCATGCCGGGCATCGAGACCGGCGCCCCGGAACGTACCGAAACCAAAAGGGGAAGCCCGGCCCCGCCGAAGGCCCTACCGGTCGCCTCCTCGAGCGCGGCGATCCCCCTCTCCACCTCGTCCCAAAGCCCCTCGGGTACCTTCCCATGGCGATGGAAGAGCCGGCAGGCTTCGGTGGTGATGGTAAAGCCCGGGGGCACGGGAAACCCCGCCTGGGTCATCTCCGCAAGCGCGTACCCCTTACCCCCAAGGAGCTCCCGCCCAAGCCCCTCGGTCTCCTCGAAGCGATAGACAAATGCCATCTCGCCCTCCTAGACCGTGACCCGAGCCTTGTCTTTTAAAGCAAAAAAGCGCTGACGCTCGATCAAATCCTTGAGGGTCGTGCGGGAGAGGACCTCGCGCACCGCGTGGTCCACCTGCCGCCAAAGCTCCTCGGTGGCGCAGGTTCCCGCCGCCCAGCAGGTGGTGGGGTCCTCGATGCAGCCGACCGGCGCTACGCTGCCCTCAAGCGTCTCCACCACCTCAAGCGCGGTGATCTCCTCGGGCGGGCGGGCCAGGCGGTACCCACCCTTCGCGCCTCGAACGCTTTTTATGAACCCCGCCCGGCGCAGCGCCGAGGCGATCTGCTCCAAGTAGTGCTGGCTGATCCGCTGGGCTTCGGCAACCTCCTTGAGCGGCACCGGGTCGGGCCCCCGGGCACCGATCTCCAAAAGGGCACGGAGCCCGTATTGGGCGCGGGTTGAAATCCACATGGCTTTATTTTAACCCATATATTCCGTAGGGATTACCTAGGTTTTCGGCGAGGCCAGGAGCGAAAGCAGGAAGATTCCGCTCTCCACAAGAATGATCGTCGCGCCGCTGGGAACGTCGTAGAGGTAGGAAAGCAAAAGCCCCGCGACCACGCCGAAGAGCCCGAAGAGGATGGAAAAAAGGGTCATCTGGGCGAAGGTCCGGGCAAAAAGGCGCGCGCTCGCCGCCGGGATCACTAAAAAGGCAGCTACGAGCAGGATCCCCACCACCTTAACCGCGCTCACCACCACCGCCGCCACCATCGCGGTGAGCAGGTAGTCGTCGGAGAGGACCGGTAGGCGGTCCGCCCGGGCAAGGTCGCGGTCGAAGGTGGCGTACGCCCAGCGCCCCCAGACCGGCAAGGTGAAAAGGCTTAGGAGCGCCACCAGCACCACCGCCCAAAGATCGCCTGGGGTCACCGCCAGGATCGAGCCGAAGAGGAAGGCCATCGCGTCCGCGGCGTACTCGCTTTTGAGCGCGAGCAGGACGACGCCGAGCGCCACCGAAAGGGAGAAGAAGATGCCCACCGCGGTGTCTCCCCCGAGCTCGGTGCGCTCCCGGACCCAGGCGATCAAGAGGGCGATGAGCACGGTAAAAGGCAAAGCGACGAAAAGCGGCTCGGCACCCAAAAAGAGCCCAAGGGCCACCCCGCCCAACGCCGCGTGGGCAAGGCCGGAGCCCAGAAAGCTCATCCGCCGCTGCACCACGAAGACGCCAAAGTAGCTGGCGGTGGCGCCGACCAAGAGGCCGGCGAAGAGCGCCCGCTGCATGAACGGCAGGGTAAAGACCTCAAGCATCGCGTCGCTCCACGCTGAAGCTGAGTTCGTGGGGGTGCCCCACGTGCCCAAAAGCTCGCCGCAAGCACTCGTCGGAGAGCGCCCGCTCGGGCGGCCCGAAGCCGATCACCCGCCGGTTCAAAACCAGAACGTGGGTGGCGTGGTAACGGGCGGCCTCCCAGTCATGGGTGATCATCAGCACGGTGGCCCGGTGCTCGCGCTGGTAGTGCTCGAGCATCCGGTACATGTCGGCCTCGCCGAGCACGTCCATGCCGGTGGCCGGCTCGTCGAGCAAAAGCATCCGGGGGCGGCGGACGAAGGCCCGGGCGAGGTAGACCCGCTGCAACTCGCCGCCCGAGAGCCGAGCCAGGCGGCGATTGGCGAGCTCCTCTCCCCGTACTCTGCGGAGCGCGGCGAGCGCCGCCTCGCGTTCCTCGGCCGAGAGGCGAAAGGGCCAGCGGCGGCGCAGCCCGCTGGCCACGAGCTCGAGGGAAAGCGCGGGGAAGCTGCGGTCCAGGGTCTTGAACTGGGGTACGTAGCCGAGCCACTCGGCCGGCACCTTGAAGGCTGGGCGCCCGAAGACCCGCACCTCCCCTTGACTCGGGCGGAGGAGTCCGAGAACGAGCTTGAGAAGCGTGCTCTTCCCCGCGCCGTTCGGACCGATGATGGCGACGAAGGCGCCCTCGGGAATCCGCAGGGAGACCCCATCTAGCGCCGCAAAGCTCCCGTAGCGGACGCTCACGTTCTCGAACTCGACCGCCGCCTCCACGAAAGCTCAGTATAGAGCTCCGAAATGTAGGGAAAACCAGTCCAAAAGTCCCTCCCAGGCCGCCTCGCCCATCCGGGGCAGGTAGACGACGTCGCCGGGCTCTCGCCGAAACCAGGTGTACTGGCGGCGGGCGTACCGCCAGACCGCCCGCCAATCGGCCTCGATCGCCTCTTCCAGGGTAAGCTCACCCTTTAAGTAGCGGACGACCTCCTTGTAGCCGATCGTCTGCAGGGCGGTGGGCATCTCGGGGTAGCGGGCGAGCAACCCCCGCACCTCCTCAACCAATCCGGCGGCAAACTGGGCGCGGGCCCGCGCCTGGATGACGGGCAGGAGCGAGCGGCGTTCGGGCCAGAGGACGAGCTTCTTGAAGGCAAACCGGGGCTTTCGCCAGGGAAGCCGGGCCGGGGGCACCCCCGTCTTACGCAGGATGAAGAGGGCGCGGAGAAGGCGGCGGGGGTTCTTCCCCACCCGGGCCGCGTCCTCGGGGCTCGCCCGCTTTAGTTCCTCGTAGAGCGCCTCGATCCCCCGCTCGGCGAGCTCCGCCTGAAGTTGGCGCTCGAGCTCAGGCTCCGGGGGCGGCACCTTGGGAATGCCCTCGGAAAGTGCCCGGATATAATAGCCGGTCCCCCCGACCACGAGGGGAAGCCTCCCCCGGCCGAGCACCTCGGCGATCGCCGCCTCGGCGAGGTCCAAAAAGCGCACCACGCTCATCGCCTCGCTGGGCTCGAGCACGTCCACGAGGTGGTGCCGAACGCGCGCACGTTCCTCTTGGGTGGGCTTCGCGGTCCCGATGTCGAGCCCCTTGTAGACGAGCGTGGCGTCGGCGTTGACGATCTCGAGGCCCTTTTCCTCGGCGAGGCGCAGCGCAAGCGCGCTCTTGCCCGTCGCCGTGGGCCCGGCGAGAACCGGTATGACCGGGGTCACCGCTTCGGTTTTACCACGTGGCAGCGACGGCAACGCGGCTCGTAGGTCTCGGCCGCCCCCACCAGGACCACGGGGTCGTCGTAGCTCGCGGGCTCCCCGTCGATGAGCCGCTGGGTGCGGGTCGCCGGCGCCCCGCAGCGCACGCAGACCGCGGTCAGCTTCTCCACGAACTCGGCCCGGGCGAGGAGATCGGGGATCGGCCCGAAGGGCTCGCCCCGGAAGTCCATGTCGAGCCCGGCGACGATCACCCGCACCCCGGCGTCGGCCAGGCGCTCGGCCAGGGAAATCAGCCCGTCGTCGAAAAACTGCCCCTCGTCCACCGCCACCACGTGGGGGAAGGGGCGCTCGAGGGCCTCGAAAAGGGCCCCACTACTTTCCACCGGCACCGCCTCGATGCGGGTTCCGTCGTGGCTCGTAACGTCGGTTTTGTGGTAGCGGTCGTCGAGCTTGGGCTTAAAGACCTGGACCCGCTGCCCGGCGATCAGGGCCCGCTTGACCCGGCGAATCAGTTCCTCGGATTTGCCGGAAAACATCGGGCCAACGATGACCTCGATCCATCCCGGCATGGGGAAAAGCGGGGGGTTCGTCATGGGGCGAAAAAGGGGCCCGTATCGCGGGCCCCTAGCGGGTTCAGGCCTTCTTCTTGAGGTTTTTCTTGTAAGAGTCGCCGTAGCGCCGCTGGAAGCGCTCTACCCGACCCTCGGTATCTACAAAGCGCTGCTGTCCGGTGTAGAAGGGATGGCAAGCGGAGCAAACCTCGACGTGGATCTCGGGCTTGGTGGAGTAGGTCTCGATCACGTTGCCGCAACCGCAGATGATGCGGGCGGGAACCAGCTTGGGATGGATGCCTTCTTTCATCTGCTCACCTCCGCGCACGGTCTTGGTCGTGCGCCAAACGCCCAGGAAGCATACCAAAAACACGAGGCACCTGGCAACTGGCCCCCTTTCGGGGGTGTTCGATACCAGCAGGGGGTACTAAGCTAAAGGCATGAAACGGCTCGTCGCGTTCGCCGCTCTGATGCTCGCGGGGCTTTTGTTCCTGGCCGCCTGCACCACCCCGCCGATCACCATCGGCCTCTCCGACGTTGCGATCGACCTTTCGATCGCGGCAGACAGCGCCGGAAAGGTGATCTTCCCGGAAAATCCGCTTGAGTTTAAAAACCCCGTACCTGCCACCAGCGTCGCTTCGGTGACGATTCGCGGCAAGGCCCAACTCGCGCAAGCGGCCAGCGTCAGCTTCGATATCTACGCCACCGACACCGATCCCGGTGAGCTGGGGTGCACCCAAGTGGGCTCGGTCATTACCGGGTACTTCTACGTTTGCGACCCGGGAACGGCCGGCATCGCGAAGGTAAGCCAAAACACCATCGCCTTTGACAACGAAAAAGGACCCGTGCCCTTCACTCTGAGTGGGGAGATGCTCGCAAGCGGAATCAACAAGCAAAACCTCTACCTGGGTGCGGTGATCCACGGCGCCGCCGCCGGGAACACCCTCTACCTAGAAGAGATGAGCGCCACCGTTCAGCTAAACATTGGGAAATAGAAAGCGGTGGTACGTAGGCTGCGGGCGGGCCCAAGGCCCGCCCGCAGTTTTTCGGAGCACTACTTCAAGAGTTCCTGCCACTTGGCGTAGGGCATGAAACCGACCTCCTTCTTCCCGTTTACGAAGAAGGTTGGGGTGCCGTCCACGCCCAGCGCGAGGGCCAGATCTTGGTCGAAACGAACTCGTGCTTGGGCATCCTCGCTAGAAAGGCAGCGGTCGAATGCGGCCACGTCGAGGCTGAGCTGGCGGGCGTAGCCGAGGAGCTTTTCCCGAAGCGCCTCGCCCTCGAGCCCCGCCCAATCCCCCACGGCCCGGAAGAGCAGGAGGTGGTAGTCGAGGAAGCGGTCCCTGGCTTGGTCATATACGCAACCCGCTGCAACGCTGGCAGTGAAAACATCCTCCTGCCCTTGGAAAGGAAGGTGGCGGAAGACGTAGCGCACCTTTCCTTTCTCCACGTAGTCCGCGACCAGCCGCCCAAGCACCTTTAGCGCGTGATCCCGGCAGTGGGGACAGCGGTAGTTGGAAAACTCCACCACCGTGTAGGGAGCGTCGGCACGGCCCAGGACGATATGGGCCTTCAGGGTCGGGGTGGGTTCTTCGATCGTGGTCTTTGGCTTCGGCGGCGGCGTGCGCTTGCCGTAGAGGTAGACCCCCCCGATCAGCAAGGCGGCAACGACCGCGATAACGGCAAAGATCGCTCGCTGCATACCCCTTCTTTACCCTCCCTCAAGATGAGAAACTACCTCCACTGGAGCTTGTAAAGCTCGACCACCTCGTCGGAGGTGGTGGCCTCCTCGGGGCTCTTGTCGTCGCGGTAGCGGAGAAAGCGCGGGAAGCGAAGGGCGAGCCCCCGTCCTTCCTTAACCTTGCCGTAGGCGCAGGTGTGGTTGGGGCTTAAGGTGATCTCCTGGGCCTCCACCTCGATCACGAGCCCAGGCTCGAACCAGACGTCGGGCTCGAGCAAGGCCCAGACCCGGGGCGCGGGCCCCTCGCGACGCAGGGGATCAAGCCGGGCGGGCAGGACCTTTTGCAAATCCTCGTCGGTGAAGCCCGAGCCCACCTTGGTCACGGTCTCGAAGCGGTCTTCCGTGGGGTTGTAGCTGGCCACCAGGAGCGAGCCGTAGGTCCCGCTACGGCGACCCCGCCCCCACCAGGCCCCGACCACCACCAGATCGAGGGTGTCGGCGAGGCGGCCGCCGGCGGCCCGCTTGAACTTGACCCACTTGAATCCGCGCTTGCCGGCTTCGTAGTTCCCGTCGGGCCGCTTGCACATAAGCCCCTCGTCCCCCACCTCGAGCGCCTCGTCGAAGAAGGCCTCGAGCTCCTCGGCGCTCTCAATCCAGCGGCGCTCGCTGGGCTCGAAGCGATCGGTCTTGGGAACGAAGGCCTCAAGCCGCTCCCGGCGCTCGACCAAGGGGAGGTCGATCAGGGCCTCCCCGTCGAGGTAGAGCAGCTCAAATACGAAAGCCTTCACCGGGTACTTCTCGATGAGCTCCTGAGAAAGGTGCTTCACCTTTCGGTTCAAAACGTACTGGAAGGGGAGGAGCTCGCCGGTATCGGGATCGTAGACCACCGCCTCGGCCTCGAGGATGTAGGGCTTTTTGAGATGGGCGCGGAAGGCCTCGAGCAGGTCCGGGTACTGGTGGGTGATGTTCTCGATTCGGCGGGAGTAGACCCAAAACCGCTCGCCGTCGAAATGGACCTGGATCCGCTCGCCGTCGTACTTGTATTCGGCGAGGTGCCGGCCGAGCTTCTTCATGATCGCTTCCGCGTTGGGGAGGCGCTCGGCCAGCATCATGCGGATCGGCTTGCCCACCTGCACCCGAACGTTTAAAAGCGCCTCCTCGCCCTCTAGGGCAAGCTCGGCAACGTAGGCGAGGTCAGAGGTGAGGTTGTAGGCGCGCTCGAGCAATGGGCGCTTCGTGCGGTCGCCTAGGACTGCCTGAGCGAGCGCGTCGAGGATCGTGGCCTCCCCCACCCCGAGCCGGAGCCGACCGGTGACGATTCGGAGGATGTAAAGGGCTTCCAGGGGACTCGCTTGTTTGAGCAACCGGGAAAGCCGTTCGCGCTTTCTCAGCTGGGAACCGGGGCCCGCGTCCTTGGCGAGGGCGAGAAGCTCCTCGAAGACCTCGAGGAGGGGAACCCCCCCCTCCTGGTCCGGAAGGAGCTCCTGGGCGGCACGCCCCACGTCCCCGAGCTCCCGCACCCGGCGCCAGACCTCGGTCTCGTCCGCACCCACCGCGAGGGCAAGGGCCTTGGCCGCCTCCTTCTCGGCGACGCCGAACTCAAGCCCCAAAAACTCGGGAGCAACCCTGCCGGTGAGCAAAAGGACCGCCTTAGGAAGCTCCTCGGGCTCGAGCTCGGAAAAAAGCTCGGAGAGCATGCGGATGATCTCGAGCCGGCCGCTCTCGGCCTCGATCTTCGCCAGGTACTCGGCGAAACGTTTGAAGGTCATGCCCCCACTTTATAGCCTTAAAGACGTGCGCGTCCTCGCCGTCGACACCGCCACCCCCTACCTGGTCCTTGGCACCCCGGAAGCCGAGCTCGCCCTCCGGGCCGAACGCCGCCACAACGAGCTGCTTGTCCCCGTGCTCACACGCTTTCTCGAGCGATCCGGGCTCGCCCTTAAGGAGCTTGAAGGGGTGGTCGCCGGCCAGGGACCGGGCTCCTACACCGGGCTCCGGGTGGGGCTTGCCTTCGCCCAGGGCCTTGCCCGCGCCCTCGGGGTGCCCTTTGTCGGGGTGGACACCCTCGCCGGGGTCGCCGCCCGGTACCGGCACGGGGGAAGGGTCGCGGTGGGCCTCTCCGCCCGAAACCGGCTCGTCTACGCTGCTCTCTACGATGGGGACGCGCGGCTACGGGGCCCGGAAAAGCTCACCGCCGAAGCCTTTGCCGCGCTCGCGCCCTGCCGGGTTCTCGACGCGCCCCCCTCGGGTCGCGCCCTGGCCCGGCTCGGCGCCCAGGCTCTCACCCGCGGCGCGCGCGGTTTTCACGCCCACTACCTCTAACCCTTGCTAAAATCGAAGGGCTATGAAGAAACGGTTTCAATCCCTCATCCTGCTCGTGCTTTTGCTCGCACCCGCCTGGGCCGCGAGCCTGCCCGCGATGGCGCCCAAAGGCGCCGTCTTCACCCTCTACCTCCGGAACCTCGCGGTCAAAAAGGCCTTCTTCGTGGATTTTCAAGCCGAGCTCGCCCGCCTCAAGCTCACCGCCGACGACCTCGTCGCGCTCTTTGCCGGCGAGGATCTGGACCGCAAAGACCGAGAGGAGATCGCCCGTTTCCTCAAGTTCATGAGCCTGGACGCCATCGGCCAGGAGGGGCTCCTCGCCGTCTACCCCGACGGAAGCTTCCTCGCTCTGGCCCGCCCCTCGGCCAGCGCTGCCTCTGGCTTCTTCGAAGACCTCAAGAAAACCCTGGGCAAGACCGAACCCTATCATGGCTGGAACCTCAAACGATTCGGTGAAGGTGAGGACTATCGGCTCGTGGCAGGCTACCGCGACGGCACCGCCGTAGTCGCGGGTTATCCCGCGGGTGGCGCACCCCTGGCCCTCGGCTTCTTCGAGGACAACGCGGAAAGGGGCCTCGAGCTCGCCCTCGGCGGCGACCTGGTGATTCAGTTCGATTTCCCGCCGCTTGCCGCGCTCGCCAAGCCCCTTTTCGCTGGGCAAAACGCCCCCGCACGGCTCCAGGGGCTCATCCGCACTCCAAAGCGCCTCGCGAGCGCGCTCAGCATCGTCAAGGAAGGAATCGAGACGCGTGGGGTTTTCGCCCTAGATCGAGGCGCGGATCCCGAGCTCGCCGGGCTCTTTTTGCAGGATTGCCGCCCCTGGCCTCTCGGCGATTTCCCCCAAACCAACTCGGTGGCAAGCTACTGCTTCCCGCTTCCGAAGCTCGGCCGATACCTCAACGCGCTATTCGCCGACTTAGGCGTCGAGTTCGAGCTCGACCTCGACGCTTTCGGCGATCGCCTGGCCCTAGCCACCCTCGCCGTTCCCGGCCAAGACCCCACGCTCGCGCTGCAAAAGCCGCTCGGGGACATGCTCCTTTACCTCGAGACCAAGGACGACCTCACCGCCGAAACCACCCTTATGACCTGGCTCCAAATGTTCGCGGCGGCCAGTACCCCTGAAGGCCAGGGGGGTTTCCAGGTCGAGCGCTACCAGGTAGGCCCCTACCAGGGCAAGCGAATCACCCTTGGGATCGGCCAACCGGTCTTTCTCTTCAACCTCGGCGACCGGATCGTCCTCGCCACCAGCGAGGAAGCCGCCAAGGCCCTTACCCGACCCAAACTAAGCGCGGACCCCGCGTTTCAAAAGTGGGCCCGCCGCTTCCCTAAAGACGCGGTCATGCTGAGCTACGGCAATGCCGGCCCGGCGCTCAAGCTCGCGGGAGAGCAGCTCGCGGCCACGACCCCGATGTTCGCCCAAAAGCCCAAGGACCTTCAGGCGATGATGGAGTTCAGCAAGCGGATGGCCCAGTTCTTCGCCTTCCTCGGTGAACGGGTGGGGGTTGGGATCAGCTACACCCGGATCGAGGGCGAGAAGCGGGTGAGCTACGGGCTGACGGAGGTGCGCTGGTAACGTTTACTAGCCCCTCTTGGCTTTGGCTTTTACCGATCCTCCCGCCGCTACTCTTCTGGCTCTCGCGGCGGCAGACCCCCCGGCGGGTCCGGCTCGCCGGGGTCTTCCTTTGGCGTCGCGCCGGCGCCGCCCGGGCCCGGCTGCGCCCACGGGCCCTGCTTTTGCCGCTGGCGGGGGTGCTCGCGGTGCTCGCCCTCGCCGGTCCCCGGCTCCCCGCCCCACCTCCCATCCTGGTGGTGGTGCTCGACGCAAGCGCCTCGATGGCCGCGGGAACGCGCTGGCAAGAGGCGATCGCAGAGGCGCAAAGGCTGCTACGCGAGGCACCCCGCGCGGCGGCGGTGCGCGCCGGGCTTAGACCAGAAACCCTTGGCCCCGGGAAAGGCGCGGAGATCGCCGACGCCCTCGAACACTGGCAACCGGGGGACGCCGGGCTCGACGTCGCCGCCGCCCTCGCCGCCGCGGGCGAGGCCCTGCCCGGGGCGCCGGTGGCCTGGATCGGCGACACCGATCCCGGACCCCCCGCCGCCTTCTACCCGGTGGGCGGCGGTGAGGAAAACGCCGGCATCACCCACCTCACCGAGGACTTCCTCGCCGTCGGCCATAGCGGGGAAGGGCCCTCCATCCGTCAGGTGCGGGTGGACGGCGAGGTCCACGTGCTCGCGCTCCCCGCCCGGGGCTTTCGCACCCTCCGGCTTCCTCCGAAACCCCGGCATGAAGCGCGCCTTCTTGGGCGAGACGACCTATCCCTAGACGACCGCAGCACCTACCGAAAAGCCCGGCCCCGGGTCGCCCTAGAGGTGAAACACCCGGCGCTTTTGCGGCTGCTCGCGCTCCTCGGGGTGCGGCCCGGGAATACCGGAGCGCTTGCAATCCGGATCGGCGTCCCCACGCAGGTCCCGGAAAAACCGACGCTCTTCTTCGCCCCAAAGGCCTTAGGGGAAGCCCCCGTGGCCGACCGCGAAGCGGGGCACCCCTTCCTGCTCGGTGCCGTCCTGCTCGGGGAACGGCTCGCGGTTCCCCCGCCGCCGGGTGCGGGGTTTTCCCCGCTGGCGGTGGACGACGCCGGCCGCGGGCTCCTTTGGTCCGACGGCAAAAGCCTCTACCTGCCGCCGCTTGAAACGCTTGTGGACCGGCCCTTCTTCCCGGTCCTCGTCTACAACTTCTTCGCGCCCCATTTGCGCCTGGCCAAGCCGCTCGGAACCCACGGGGTCCTGACCCCGGGAGACGCCTACGTGCTGGAAAAACCCGAGGAAACCCTGCTTCGCCCCCCGCCCCCGGCACGCCCCCTAGAGACGGGTACGCGGAGCCTGAGCCCGGCCCTTTTCCTTGTAGCCGCGATCCTTGTCCTCCTCGAAAGCCGGCTCGGGTAGACTCGGCCCATGCAGGTGCGACCGCTCACCCCCGACGACGAACCCGCCCTCGCCTCCCTCGAAGCCCGCTTCCTCAGCTCCCACCAGACGCCGCGGACCGGAGCCGCCGCCCTCCGCTTCTTCGCCCGCAGCGGGCACAGCTTCGTGGCCGAAGAAGGGGGACGGGTCCGGGGCTTTGTTCTCGCCCAGCCGGTCTGGCAGGGAGACCGCGCCACCGTGCTGGTGACCCGCCTGGTGGCCGTAGACGAAGAGGTACGTGAGGCGTTGCTCACAGCTCTTTTGAAATCAGCCTACGACGCCGCCGCCTACGAGGTTGCCTACCCCGCCGAGGAGGAAGACCGGGCCTTTCTCGAGAGGATTGGGTTTGTCCCCGGGCCGCGCCTTTTCGTGCGCGCCCTGGGCAGCCGGGGGGCCCGCGGCGAGCACCGCGGTGTTTTAGAATAGGCCGCATGAACCGGGTCTTGCTCGGCGTCCGTGGGGCCGAAACCGAGGAGCAGATGCGGGTGGTGTCCGAGGCCCTTGCCCGACTTGAGGGCGTTGCCAGGGTGGAAGTGCCCCAGCCGGGGCAGGTCCTGGTGGAGTACGATCCGCACCGACTCACGGTGATGGACTTGATCCGCGCGGTACGCGAGGAGGGCTTCCTCGCTGGGATGCTTTAACGTGGTATCCTGGGTCTAGAGAGGCGGCCGGGGCGCCCCCCGCCGGCAAAAGCGCAAATCCCCGAAAACCAAGTTCTTCCATACCCCGCTACCCTGGGGTGGAAAGGAGCAGGATGTACAAGGATGCGTTTGGCACATTAAAAACGCTGGATACCGCGGCCGGGAAGGTGCACTACTTCGACGTGATGGAGCTGGAGAAGCAGGGCATCGCCCCGGTGTCCAAGCTTCCCTTCTCCATCCGGGTCATGCTCGAAAGCCTTCTCCGGAACGTGGACGGCTTCACGGTCACCGAGGAAGACGTCGTCCGGCTCGCGAACTGGAAGCCCGACCCCGGCGAGATCAACGTTCCTTTAAAGCTTGCCCGGGTCGTGCTCCAGGACTTCACCGGCGTGCCCGCGGTGGTCGACCTGGCCGCGATGCGGAGCGCGATGGCCCGCTTCGGCAAGGACCCGAAGCGGATCAACCCCCAAGTGCCCTCGGACCTCGTGATCGACCACTCGGTACAGGTCGACTTCTTCGGGACCGTCTACGCGTTTCCCAAGAACGTGGAGCTCGAGTACCGGCGGAACCGGGAACGCTACCAGCTCCTCAAGTGGGGTCAGGGAGCCCTTTCCTCCTTCCGGGTCGTGCCTCCCGGGCAGGGGATCATCCACCAGGTCAACCTCGAGTACCTCGCCCAGGTGGTCATGACCCAGAAGGCAAACGGCATGACCTACGCCTTCCCCGATAGCCTGGTCGGCACCGACAGCCACACGGTGATGATCAACGGTCTGGGCGTGCTTGGATGGGGCGTGGGTGGTATTGAGGCCGAGGCGGTGATGCTGGGCCAGCCCTACTACATGCTCGCCCCCCGGGTGGTCGGGTTCAAGCTCACCGGGGAACTTCCGGAGGGAGCCACCGCCACCGACCTGGTGCTCACCATCACCGAGATGCTGCGCAAGCACGGCGTGGTGGGCAAGTTCGTCGAGTTTTACGGCCCCGGCGTGAGCAAACTCCCCCTCGCCGACCGTGCCACCATCGCCAACATGGCGCCGGAGTACGGGGCCACCATGGGCTTTTTCCCGGTGGACGAGGAAACCCTCCACTACCTCCGGCAGACCGCCCGGCCGGCGGAGCTCTTGGACCTAGTGGAGCGCTATACCAAGGCCACCGGGCTCTTCCGTACCGGCGAGGAGGAAACCCTGTATTCCGAGCACATCGAGCTCGACATGTCCACCGTCGAGCCGAGCCTCGCGGGCCCCAAGCGCCCCCAAGACCGGGTTTCGCTCTCAAGCTTGAAGGCGAGCTTCAAGGAACACCTTACCAAACCGGTCACCGAGCGGGGCTTCGGGCTCCGCTCCGATGAGCTCGACCGCCGGGTACTGGTGAAGCGGGCCGACGAGGAGTTCGAACTCCACCACGGCTCGGTGGTGATCGCCGCCATCACTTCCTGTACCAACACCTCGAACCCCTCGGTGATGATCGGCGCCGGCCTGCTCGCCAAGAAGGCGGTGGAAGCTGGGCTCGACACCAAACCTTGGGTGAAAACAAGCCTCGCCCCGGGTTCGCGGGTGGTCACCGACTACCTCGAGCGCGCCGGGCTGCTGCCTTTCCTGGAAGCGCTCCGCTTCCACCTGGTGGGCTACGGCTGCACCACCTGCATCGGGAACTCGGGTCCTCTCCCAGAAGACATCGCGAAGGCTATTGAGGAAGGAAATCTGGTCGCCGCCAGCGTCCTCTCCGGCAACCGGAACTTCGAGGGCCGGGTCAATCCCCACGTCAAGGCCAACTACCTGGCGAGCCCCATGCTCGTGGTCGCCTACGCCCTGGCCGGCCGGATCGACATCGACCTGGCCACCGAGCCCCTCGGCTACGACCCGAACGGGGAGCCCGTCTACCTGAGGGACATCTGGCCGAGCCAGGCGGAGATCCAGGAGGCGATCCGGCAAAGCCTCTCCCCCGAGCAGTTCCAAAAGGAGTACGCCTCGGTCTTCGAAGGGGACGAACGCTGGAAGAACCTCCCCGCGCCCACCGGCGAGCTTTACGACTGGGACCCGGACTCCACCTACATTCAGGAGCCGCCCTTCTTCAAGGGCATGCCCCTCGAGCCCCCGCCGCCCAAGGACATCCGAGGGGCCCGCGTCCTCGCCCTCTTTGGTGACTCGATCACCACCGACCACATCTCCCCCGCCGGGGCGATTCCGCCCGACTCCC
>CAYYAB010000015.1:0-21868 GCA_964469895.1 uncultured bacterium
TGGCGGACGTAGTCGAGTACCGCGCCCGAAAGTAACTCCGCCGCGCGGGGATCGGCGACCACTTTCAGCCCCTCGAGCTCAACCACCCGATCCCCGGGGGCCGGCGCGTCCTCCACCGCGAGTCGGTAGCGGGAGCAATTGCAACCCTTCTCCTTGACCAAAACCCGCACCGCCGCGCCCGGGCGCCCCAGGCGCTCGAGCTCATCCTTGAGTGCCTGCACCGCTTCCTGCGTGACCTGAATCATCCATATCCCTCCCTACCCCTTAGTCCAGAAGTATCAGGGGTGGTTGCGGGCAAAACCCTGTCCGGGCTTACACTGCCCTCATGCGTGCGGCGATCGAAGAAGGCCTAGCCCGAGTCGGGGCCGATGCCTGGCTCGCCTACGACTTCGCCGGGAACAACCCCCCGGTCCGGGAAGCGCTCGGGCTCCAAGGCCTCCACCTCACCCGGCGGTTCTTCTACTTCTTCCCGAGGGAAGGCGAACCCCTCCTCGTCGCCCACCGCATCGAGGCCGAGGCGCTCGCCAGCCTTCCCGGAGCGCGCCGGCTCTACGCCCGCCGCGAAGAGCTCATCCAGGCGCTTTCTGGAACCGTTGCCCGCTGGCCCCGGCTCGCGGTCACCCTCTCCCCCGGCGGCGAGGTGCCCTACGTCTCCCGGCTCGACGCCGGCACCGCCGACCTGCTAAGGGGTCTTGGCGCCGAGCTGGTCTCGGACGCCGCCATTCTCCTCATGCTCTCCCGCTGGAGCGAGGCCGAGCTCGCCGCCCACCGCCGGGCCGTGCGGGGGGTCCAGGCCGCCCGGGAGCGGGCGCTCGCTTTTCTAAGAAATCGGCTGCCCGGGAACCCGCCCACCGAGCTCCAGGTCCAGGCCGAGCTGGTGGCCGAGCTCAAGTCCCGGGGCCTGGTCTTCGATCACCCGCCGATCGTCGCCTTCGGCACCCACGCGAGCGCCCCCCACTACGCCCCGAGCCCCGCCACCGACCGCCCCTTAGAGGAGGGCGAGGTCGTCCTCCTCGACGTCTGGGCCCGGGAACCCGGTGGTCCCTACGCCGACATCACCTGGATGGCCGGGTGGAACCCGCCCGAGGCCGCCCACCGCGCCTTCGAGGCGGTGGCCCGGGCCCGGGACCGGGTGGTCCGGGCGCTAAGGGAAAAGCGCGACTGGCGCGGTTTCGAGCTCGACCGGCTGGCGCGGGGGGTGCTCGAGGAGGCGGGATACCGCGAAGCGATCCGCCACCGCACCGGTCACAGCCTGGGCAAGGAGCACCCCCACGGCCACGCCACCCACCTCGACGACTACGAGACCCGGGATACCCGCCCCCTGCTCCCCGGCCTCGCCTTCACCGTCGAGCCCGGGGTCTACCCCGGCCCCTTCGGGATCCGAAGCGAGATCAACGTGTTCTTGAGCGAGGAAGGGCCCGAGGTCACCACCGACGTCGAAGCAACGCTTTTGCTTCTCTGACCCGCCGTACCTCGAGCACGCGTCCGGTAGCGCCGCGGTAGACCGCCTCGACCAAGAGGGCGAGCAGGAAGGACGCCATCGTGGTCCAGAAAGCCCTGGGCTTTTCGGTGAACTGGTAGTACTGCAAGACAAAGAAGGTGGTAAGCACCACGAGAAAGGATAGAAGCACGAAACCAGCCCGCCCCGGCGCCCGCCCCCGGTGGATCAGGCGGTAGTGCGAGAGGATCACGAAAAGGTAGATCACGATAAAAACCGAGCTGGTGATCCCGGCGATACCCCCGAGGTCGAAGAAAAGGGCGAAGAAGAGCCCGAGCAGCGCGGTGATGTAGAGCCCCTCGCGGGCCCCAAACCAGACCTTGCGCTCGAAGGTTCGGGGCAGGTGCCCCTCGCGAGCGAGGGCGTAAGCGACGTTGGCGCCCCCGTAAAGGGTGGCGTTTAAGGCCGAGGAGATGGAAAAAAGCGCCCCGAGCGAGACCAGTACGTAGCCAAAACGCCCGAGGAAGGGCTTCGCCGCCTCCGCAAGCGCGTACTCCTCGGCCCTGACCAGCTCCGAAAGCGGCAGGTTCCCCACCGCCACCAGCGCCACCCCCACGTAGACCGCCCCCACGATCGCGATCGAGAGGTAGATCGCCCGAGGCACGTTGTGCTCCGGGTCTTCGATGTCCTCGCTGGCGTTCGTCACCAGGCCGAAGCCCATGTAGGAGAGGAAGAAGATCGCGGCGGCGAAGAGCGTCCCCCGCACGCTCTCGGGATCCAAGCGCGGGATCACCCACTCCGGGTGGACGGTCCAGACCCCGAGCACCACGAAAAACCCGAGCACCGAGAGCTTGATGAGCACGATCCAAAACTCCGCCCGCCCCACCGCCCGGGCGCCGAAGAAGTTGAGGGCAGTGAAGGCGGCCACCACCAAGATCTCGACCACCCCGGTCCAAAAGGGCGTGAGCGGTAAGCCGACAAGGGGCAAAAAGTAGCCGGCGAAGCCCTTGGCGAAAAGCGCGATCGAGACCACGTAGGAAAGCCACATCAAGATCGCGAGCGCCCCCGTCACCACCCCGTCCCCGATCCCCCGGACGATGAACTCGATGGGACCGGCGTTGGAGATGATCCTGGCACCCAGGTTGGCGTAGGAGTAGGCGACGAAGAGCGCGAGGAGCCCTGAGAGCACGAAGGCGATCGGCAGGTTGTGGCCGGCGATCTTGGCCCCAAGCCCCAGCATGGTGAAGATGCTGGCGCCGATCATCGTCCCCACCGCGAGCGCCACCGCCTCCCAAAGCCCGATCTTCTTGCCCGAGGGTTCCATGTCCCCATTTTGGGGGAAGGCCGCGCGGGAAAACGTCCCATCAAAAAAGCCCGGCCGTAGCCGGGCGAACGCTGGTGGAGGCGGCGGGACTCGAACCCGCGTCCGAGGCACCCTTCGGTGGGCGTCTACGGGCGTAGTCCGTGTTTTGGGTGTCGCCGGGGCTTAGCCCACGGACAGGCGTCCCCGGCCGAGCCTCCTAGGGGTGTCGGCGGCGCTTAGGAGGCGTCGCGCCGCCCGAGCCGGATTTGGGTCCGCCGCTAGCCGAGCCTCCGGCGGGGCTGGCTAGGGCGGTGGCGGGGATTAAGCCGCCAGAGCGTAGTTGGTGTCGGCACTTATGCCGTTTGCGGGTTTTTTACGAGGCCACCCGCAACCTCGGCCCGCAGCCACACCGTCGGTCGTACCCCGTCGAACCCAACTTCGCCCCCACGTTTTGGGCCCAAGCAGGGTTTAACCCCTTGGGCATAGGTTATTTTAGCAAACGAACCTCCTTTCGTCGAGCCCGGGGAGCCCTCTAGGCCCGTATAATCCCAGCCATGGAACGGCTGAATGTCGCCCTTTTGGGGGCGGGAACGGTGGGTGCCCAGTTTTTGAAGCTCCTCTCGGAGCGGGAGGAGCGTTTCGAAGCGCTGGCGACCACCGTCAACCTCACCGGGATCCTGGTGCGAAACCCCGAGCGCGAACGCCCGGAATGGGTACCGAGAAACCTGCTCACCACCGACGCCGAGGCGGTGCTCCGGGACGCCGAGGTGGTAGTAGAGCTCATGGGGGGCACGGGCCGGGCCCTCGAGCTCGTGGACTACGCCCTCGGCGAGGGTATCCCGGTGATCACCGCCAACAAGGCGCTGCTTGCCGAGGCTTGGGACGACCTCAAGCCCTACGCCGAGGACGGCATGCTCTACTACGAGGCCGCGGTGATGGGCGGGAGCCCGGCGGTCGAGGTGATGGCGGGTAGCCTCCGGGGCAACTACCCCCTCGAGCTCCACGGCGTCCTAAACGGCACCACCAGCTACATCCTCTCCCGCATGGAGGCCGGCCACAGCTTCGGCGAAGCCCTGGCCGAGGCCCAGGAAAAGGGCTACGCCGAGGCCGACCCGCTTTTTGACGTGGCCGGAATCGACGCCGCCCACAAGCTCACCGTCCTCGCCCGGCTCATCGCCGACCCCGAGTTCCCCTGGGAGGAGGTGCGGGCGAACACCCAGGGCATTACCCACCTGAAGGCCGACGAGGTGATGCAGGCCGCCGACCGCGGCACCCCCATCCGCCTGGTGGCGAGCCTCTACGGCGAGGACGGCCGCTGGCGGGCCAAGGTGCGGCCGGTCAAGGTGCCCAGGGGCCATCCCCTCGCGACCCCGGGGGTGCAGAACGCGATCTTCTTCCGGGGCGACGCGGTGGGCGAGGTGGTGCTCACCGGACCGGGCGCCGGGGGACTCGCCACCGCCGGCGCGGTGCTCGCCGACCTCTTCCGGCTGATCGAGGGCTACCCCGGGCACAGCCCGGTACCCGCGCCGGTGCCTGCGCCCGCGGGGCCTCTCCTTGAGCTCGAGGAGGTCTAGCGTGCTCCGCCGCCCGCTGATCGAGCGCTACCGCGACCGCCTCCCCGTCTCCGAGAAGACCCCGGTGATCTCGCTGCTCGAGGGCAGCACCCCGCTCGTTCCCCTGAAAGGACCGCCGGAAGCCCGAGCACGGGGGGTGAAGCTCTTCGCCAAGTACGAGGGGCTAAACCCCACCGCTTCCTTCAAGGACCGGGGCATGACCCTCGCGGTCTCGAAGGCGGTGGAGGAAGGAGCTCAAGCGGTCGCCGCCGCCAGCACCGGAAACACCTCGGCCTCGGCCGCCGCCTACGCCGCCCGGGCCGGGATCCAGGCAATCGTGGTGCTACCGGCGGGCTACGTCGCCCTCGGCAAGCTCGCCCAGACCCTGGTCCACGGCGCCCGGATCATCCAAATCGAGGGCAACTTCGACGCCGCCCTCGGCATCGTTCGCGCCCTCACCGAGCGCTACCCCGTGGCCCTGGTCAACTCGATCAACCCCTACCGCCTCGAAGGGCAGAAGACGATCGCCTTTGAGGTGACGGAAGACCTCGACGGCCCCCCCGACTTCCACGCCCTGCCGGTGGGCAACGCCGGAAACATCACCGCCCATTGGAAGGGCTACCGCGAGCTCCTCGCCGAGGGGCGGATCGCCCAAGCCCCCCGGATGCTCGGCTTCCAGGCCGAGGGGGCGGCCCCGATCGTGAAGGGGCAGCCCGTGGAAAAGCCCGAGACCGTGGCCACCGCCATCCGAATCGGCAACCCCGCGAGCTGGCAGGGAGCGCTCGCCGCCCGCGACGAGTCCGGGGGCGCGATCGAGGCGGTTTCCGACGACGAGATCCTCGCCGCCTGGCGGTATCTCGCCCGCGAGGAGGGGCTTTTCGTCGAGCCCGCGAGCGCCGCCAGCCTCGCCGGGGTCTGGCGCTGGCTCAGATCCGGCCGGATCCCCGAGGGGAGCCGGGTCGCCCTCACCCTCACCGGCCACGGACTCAAGGACCCGGGTACCGCCGAGCGCGAGGTCAAGCTCCCCGAACCCGTCCCTGCCGAGGTCGAGGCGGTAGCAGCCGCGGCCGGGCTCTTGTAAGCTCCAGGGGATGGAAACGAAACGCGTGAAGGAGCCCTTTCCCGGGGCCTACTTCCTGGGCCTCGCGATCACCCTACTTCTCCTTTACCTGGTGCTCGCGGTGGGGTCGAGCCTGCCCCCGGCGGTGGCCGGGTTCGGCGTCGCCTTCCTCCTCGGGATCACCGTCAACCCCCGCTACGCCCCCTACTTCCTCGCCGTGGGACTTTTCAGCATCCCCCTCGGTTTCGCCGCCGGCGAGCTCCAGGTGGGCTGGGGCGGGGTGGGGCTCACTCTGGCGGAGCTGATCTTGCTCCTCGTCGCCCGGAGGAAGGAATGAGACCCGCGTGGCTCGCCCGCATGCTGGTCTGGGCCGGGGTCTTGCTCTTCGTTTATTGGGGAATCCTGCACAACCACCGCGAGGGCGCGGCGTTTTCCGTAGGCCTGATGCTCGGCGCCGGTACCCTACTCTATAATGGGCGGCCCCGGGTAGTGCCCCTCATGGTGGTGCTCGCCGTCGGAATCGGCGCGGTGGAGCTCTTCGCCCCCTGGCTCTTAAAGAACCGGGCGGCGAGCCCTGAAGGCTTCTTCACCGGCTATCTGATGGGGTTCCTCTCCCCCTTCATCGCCTGGCGTCTTTCAGGTAGCGAATCGCCTCGCTGAGCGCCTCGTCGGGATCGGTAGGGTAGTCGGGCAAAACCCCCCGGCCCTCCCAGGTCGGCCCCCGGATGGGGGCGAGCACTCCCGCCGCCACCAGCGCCACCGCCCCCTCGGGAAAGCAGTAGGGAACGAGCGCCTCGGTGTTGCCAGCGGTACGCTCGCCGAAGAGCACCGCCCGGCCGCTCGTCTTTAACCCGCCGGCGAGCCCCTCGGCAGCCGAGTGCACCTCGCCGTCGATCAAGACCGCGAGGGGCTTCTCGGCCGGGGGCCTACCCCAAAAGGGCAGGGTAGGCTCGGGGACCGCCCCCGCCCCCCGCAACACCAGCCGCCAGAGCCAGCCCCGCACGAAGAGCCCGGCGACCCGGGCCATCTCGAAGACCACTCCCCCGGGATTGCCCCTGAGGTCGAGGACGTAGCCCACTACCTCGTCCCCGTGCTCGGCGATCGCCTGCTCGAGCACCGCGTAGTTCTCCTCCGCCACCAGGTCGGGAAGCCGCAGGTAGAGCACCCCGTCTTCCACACGGGCCTCGGCTCCGCCGAAAACGCCCTCGTCCACCTCCTCTTCCCCTTCGGGAGGCCGAACCTCGGGCACCGGGGCGTTCCAGGCCTCGGGGTAGGGCAAGGGGTAGCAGGCCCCGTTACCAAGCAAGCCACGGGCCCGCCAAGGGGGAATGAAACGGGTGTGATCGTCGCCGATGGCGCGGTACATCTCGGCGATCGCCTCGTAGACCTCGACCCAGCTCCTCGCCTTGGCCACCCGCGCGCGGTAGCGCGCCCCCAGCGCGTCCCAGTCCACGCCGTGGATCGTGGGCTCGTAATAGACGTCCTTCACCAGGCGCCAGGCCCAGTCGAAGCGCATGAGGTAGGCCTCCCGCTCCCCTTGGGCGAGGGCGAAGGCCAAAAGGATCCCGAGGAAAAACGCCCACCTCACCGGGCCACCTCCGAGAGCGGGTAGGCCTCGGCCACCCGTTCCACCAGGACCTCGAGCCCCTTCTCCACCGCTTTATCGTGGTCCTCCCCGGGGATGACGGGGATCCCCGCTTCCTGGGCCAGGTCCACGAGGTAGTCCTGCATCCAGCGGATCTCACGGAAGTGCCGGAGGTAGCGCTCGCGGCGCCGCCGGGCGCCGGTCTCCCGCTCCCGGAGCAAAAACCGCGAGCGGTGCACCTCCTCGTCCTCGAGCACCACGATCATGGGAACCTGAATCACCTCGCTCATGTGGGGCAGATGGGTAGGAAGCACGTGCACCCCCTCCATCACGATCGGCGTGGCCTCCCGGGCGCTCCGCTCCTGGATCGCCCGGAGCCCCACCGCCACCCGGGACACCTGGTCGAGGTAGCCCCGGATCACCTCCTCGGGGCTCGGGTTTTCGGCCACCTCGCCTTGGGCCAGGTAGCGCCAGGCCTCAAAGGTGGAGACGTGAAGGGTGGGGATCAAATCCCGGGGCACGGTGGCCCTTAGGATCTCCCGCACCGAGTCCGAGCTGATCATCCGGGTAATGCCAAGCCGCCAGGCGAGGGCCGAGGCGAGGGCGCTCTTCCCCACCCCGGTCACCCCCCCGATCAAGATGTGCACCGGGCGCTCGAGCCGCCGCGCAAGGCGAAGGAGCAGGTAGCGCCGGGCGATCTCCTCACCCGCCTCTTGGATGAGCCTTTGGTAGACGATCTCCCGGAGCTCGTTCCGGGGAATGGTGCGGCGGCCCGACTCGAGCAGTGCCCGCTCCACCTCGCGGGCAATGCGGTAGGCGCGCTCAGGGGGCAGCCCGGCGCTCATCACCGACTGCGCCAGGATGCCCTTGGAAAAAGGGACCCGGGGTTCACCTTCGGGCTCGGCCACAAAGATCGTTCCGAGAAAAGCGGTTCGTTCGCGATAGCGCGCGGCCGCTTGTGGGCCGTGGGTTTCCGCCAACGTCTCGGCCACGACCTTTTCGAGCTCCCGACCCCGGATCCGCCGCACCCCCCGCTGCCGGAGCTTCGCCTCCACCCGCTTGGCCAAAGCATAGGCCTCGGGGAGCTCGAACCCGACGTCCTCGAGGCTTCGGACCAGGACCCCCTTGGAAAAGGGCCGAGCCCCCTCCTCGTCCTCGACCACGATCTCTTCAAACGCCTGGGTCTGCCGCAAAAAGCGCTGGGCAGCGTCCGCTTGTCCGAGCTCCTCGAGCCAGCGGGCGAGGGTAGCCTTGACCTCCTCACTCCCCACTACCCGGCCCCCCCGGGCGGAGAGCTCGGCCTCAAGGCGCCGAGCGAGGCTGCCCGCGAGCTCGGGGTCCACCCCCGCCCGCACCAGCGACTCGGCGACGAGTCCCTTGGAAAAGGGCATCCGGTAGCCCCGCCGGGTTTCGATCAAAAGACCCCCAGGTTCCACGAAATCCCTCCAGAAACCGCCCTTATTGACGGCGGCTATAGCGCATGCTAGCATGACTTTCGGCTGCGGGGCGCCGTAGCCAAGTGGTAAGGCAGAGGTCTGCAAAACCTCGATTCGCCGGTTCGAATCCGGCCGGCGCCTCCAGGACAAGGGCGCGTAGCTCAGGTGGCTAGAGCGCCGTCTTGACACGGCGGAGGTCAGAGGTTCAAGTCCTCTCGCGCCCACCAAACCCGGCCCCGGGCACCTCGGGGCCTTTTGCTATTTTTCAGCGGGGAGCTCGAACCGATAACCTACGCTGAAAACCGGGTTCCAGCCGCCCTCGCCGAAAAGGAGCGCAGCCTCGAACCCAAGGCCCTGATACCAGTAGGTTGCGGAGGCCTCCCCTAGCCAGAGGTAGCGGACCTTCCCATTCCACTCCTCCTGGCCGTAGGAGAACCGCCCGGAAAGCGTCAGGGGACCGAGGTCATAAAGCAGCGCCCCCTCGTACCAGGGACCGGGAACACCCACCGATGCCCGCAGCGAAAACCCCTCGGCCAGCTGGAACTTGGCGTAGGCCCCGATGCCGAGCTGGCTGAAGAAACCAAACTCCTTTTTCCCGTCGCCCCAAAAGAGGGCGAGGTAAGGAAAGGGGGCGGAGAACCCGGTGTTTTTGTTGTAGAAAACGCTTAATCCAAGCGCACCCCCAGGGGCGGAGGCCGGCCGCGCCGGCATCATGGTGGCGATCGGGGCGCAGGCGGAAAGCAAGAGCAGGAAGAAAAGCCCCAGTTTGCGCATGCTTCTATGCTACCCGGGACCATCCCGCGCGTCCTTTTTGCTAGAGTTTCCGCTATGAAGGTTCGTCTTCCCGACGGCACCGAGCTCGAGCTCAAAGAGGGCGCCACCGCCCGCGACCTCGCCGAGGCGCTCGGGGGCCGGTGGCCCCGGGAGGCCGTGGGCGCGCTCGTCAACGGCGAGCTCTACGACCTCATGAAGCCCCTCCCCGAGGGCGCCGAGGTTCGCCTTCTCACCAAGAAAGACCCCGAGTTCCAGCTCCTCTTCCGCCACACCCTGGCCCACGTGCTCGCCCAGGCGGTGCGCGAGTTCTTCGAGAAGAAGGGCTACCCGCCGGAAAGCGTCAAGCTCGGGGTGGGGCCGGTGATCGAGCACGGCTTCTACTACGACATCGACGCCCCCGAGCCGATCTCCGACGCCGACCTTCCCGAGATCGAGAAGATCATGCGGGACATCCTGAAACGGGACCTACCCCTAAGGCGCTACGAGCTTCCCCGCGAGGAGGCGATCCGGCGGTACGAGGGAGTGGACCCCTACAAGGTCGAGCTGATCCAGGACATTCCCGAGGGGGAACCCATCAGCTTCTACGAGCAGGAGGGATTCACCGACCTCTGCCGCGGCCCCCACGTGCCCCGTACCGGGATGATCCCGCCCCACTTCAAGCTGACCCACGTCGCCGGGGCCTACTTCAAGGGGGACGCGAGCCGGCCCCAGATGCAACGGGTCTACGGGGTCGCGTTCCGCTCGAAGGAGGAGCTCAAGGACTACCTCTGGCGGCTTGAGGAGGCGAAAAAGCGCGACCACCGGAGGCTTGGGCGGGAGCTCGAGCTCTTCTTGATCGACCCCATGGTGGGCAAGGGGCTCGTCCTCTGGCTGCCGAAAGGAAACATCATCCGGGAAGAGCTCATCCGCTTCATGCGGGAGGAGCAGCAAAAGCGGGGCTACCAGCTCGTCACCACCCCCCACATCGGGAGCCTCGAGCTCTACAAGACCTCGGGCCACTACCCCTACTACGCCGAGAGCCAGTTCCCGCCGATGGAGCTCGAGGACGAGGCCTACCTCCTAAAGCCGATGAACTGCCCCCACCACGTGCGCATCTACGCCGCGAAAAAGCGCTCCTACCGCGAACTTCCCCTCCGGCTCGCCGAGTTCGGCACCGTCTACCGCTTCGAGCAGTCCGGCGAGCTCCACGGCCTCACGCGGGTACGCGGCTTTACCCAGGACGACGCCCACATCTTCTGCACCCCGGAACAGGTCAAGGACGAGTTCAAGAAGGTCATCGAGCTCACCCTCTTCGTCTTCGACACCCTGGGCCTCAAGGACTTCCGGGCGCGCATCGGCACCCGCGATCCGAACTCCAATAAATACGTCGGCGACGATGCCCACTGGGCCCTAGCCGAACGCCAGATCCAGGAGGCGGCGAGCGAGATGGGCCTCGACTACACCGTCGAGGAGGGGGACGCCGCCTTCTACGGCCCCAAGCTCGACTTCGTGGTCAGGGACGCCCTCGGCCGCGAGTGGCAGCTTGGCACCATCCAGGTGGACTACAACCTCCCCGAGCGCTTCGACATCACCTACACCGGGCCCGACGGTGCGCCCCACCGCCCGGTGATGATCCACCGCGCCCCCTTCGGTTCGATCGAGCGTTTCCTGGGCATTTTGATCGAGCACTTCGCCGGCGAGTTCCCGCTCTGGCTCGCGCCGGTGCAGGTCGCGATCGTGCCCATCACCGACCGCCACCACGAATACGCCGAAAAGGTAGGTGGGGCGCTTTCTGCCGCCGGCCTCCGCGCCGAGGTGGACCGGCGACCCGAGCGGATGCAGGCCAAGATCCGCGACTGGGAGAAGCAAAAGGTCCCGGTGATCCTGGTGGTCGGCGACCGCGAGGCCGAGGAGAACACGGTGGCGGTCCGCGACCGGCGGAAGAAGGCGCGCTACACCGCGCCCCTCGAGACGGTCGTCGCCGACCTCGTGGAACGGGTCCGCGGGCGTAGGCTGGAGTAATGCGCGCCCGCTCCACCCTCTTTACCCTGTTCGCCGAGTTCCTCTGGCCCGAGGGCCGGGCCCCGGTCGCCCTCTTGGTGCGCTGGATGAAGGCGCTCGGATTTTCCGAGCCGGCGGTCCGGGCAGCGGTCTCCCGAAGCGCCGCCCGGGGCTGGCTGATCCGCGAGCCCGGTCGGGCCGCGGTCTACCGGCTCTCGGACCGGGTGCGCTGGCAGGTGGCCCAGGTCCGTAGCCGCCTGTATGACCCCGAGGCCCCCTGGGACGGGCGGCTCCGGGTGCTTTTGCACCACGTTCCGGAGGACCGCCGGGGCGACCGCGACCGGTTCCGCAAGGAGCTCATCCTCCTGGGCTTTGGGACCCCCTACCCCGGGGTCTGGATCCACCCGGGCCCGAGGCTCGAGGCCGCCCGCGAGCTGGTGGGGTTCTATGGGCTCGAGCGCTACGTCGAGCTCTTCCTTGCCGAGCGTCGCTCGCTCCTACCGCTCTCCGAGCTTTTGGATAAAAGCTACGCCCTTCGCGAGGCCGAGGCCGCCCACCGGGCGTTCTTGAACCAGGACTGGCCGATCCCAAAAGATCCCGAGGAAGCCTTCCAATACCTCGTGAGGCTGGTGCACGAGCGGAGAAAGACGCTCTTTGTCGACCCCGGACTGCCCCCGGACCTCCTCCCCGAAGACTGGCCGGGCGCGCCGGCGCGGGAACGCTTCCTCGAGCTCCGAAGCGCCCTGCGCCGGCGCGCCGAACCCTTCCTCACCCAGGCCGCCAGCGGAGCACCGGTCGCCGGTTCGCCTTGACCTCGTCGAGGCGGCGGACCGGCGTGGTGTAGGGGGCGCCCTGGATCCACTCGGGGTCTTTAAGCCCCCGCTCGGCGATCCGCCCGAGCGCCTCGGCGAAGGCCTCCAGGGTCTCCTTGGACTCGGTCTCGGTGGGCTCGACCATCAGCGCCTCCTTGACGATCAGCGGGAAGTAGATCGTGGGCGGGTGGAAACCCTCGTCGAGGAGCGCCTTGGCCACGTCCACCGCCCGAAGCCCCTCGGGGGGCTGGGCCACGAACTCGTGCATCGTGGGACCGTCGTAGGGCACCCGAAAGCCCCGCTTTTTGAGGAGCTCCTTGAGGTAGCGGGCGTTCAGGACGCTCTTCGCCGCCGCGTCCTTGAGCCCTTCGAGCCCGAGCATCCGGATGTACACGAAGGCCTTGACCAAGACCCCGAAGTTCCCGAAAAAGCTCCGCATCCGGCCGATGCTCTTCGGCCGGTCGAAGTCAAGAACATAGCGATCGCCCTTCTTTTGGACTAACGGCACCGGGAGGTAGGGGGCGAGGTGGGCCTTCACCCCCACCGGCCCCGACCCCGGCCCCCCGCCGCCGTGGGGGGTGGCGAAGGTCTTGTGGAGGTTGAGGTGGACGACGTCAAACCCCATGTCCCCGGGGCGGGCCCAGCCCATGATCGCGTTCAGGTTGGCGCCGTCGTAGTAGAGCTGGGCGCCGGCGGCGTGGGCGGCGCGGCTGAGCTCGAGGATCCTCCGCTCGAAGATCCCGAGGGTGTTGGGGTTCGTGAGCATGATCGCGGCCACGTGGGGCCCGAGCTCCCGCTTGAGCGCCTCGAGGTCCACCTCGCCGTCCGGGCCCGAGGGCACCTCGCGCACCTCGAACCCCGCCATCGCCGCGGTGGCCGGGTTGGAGCCGTGGGCGCTGTCGGGTACCAGCACCACCCGGCGGAGATCGGCCTCGCCGCGGTCCTTGTGGTAGGCGCGGATGACCAGGATGCCGGTGAGCTCGCCGTGGGCCCCGGCCGCGGGTTGGAGGGTGATCGCGTCCATCCCGGTGAGCGCCTTCAGGTACTCGCCGAGCTCGTACATGAGCTCGAGCGCCCCCTGCGCGCTCTCCGGGTCCTGGTAGGGGTGGAGGCCCGCGAACCGGGCCGCGGCCGCCTCGAGCACCCGGGGGTTATATTTCATGGTGCAGGAACCCAGGGGATAGAAGGTGGTGTCCACCCCTACCTGACGCCGGGAAAGTCCCGTGTAATGGCGCACCACGGTAAGCTCGTCCACCTCCGGGAGGCGGGGAGGACGGGAGCGCAGGTGCTCCTTGCCAAAAAGCGCCTCGGCATCCGCGTCCAAAGACCCCGGCGGGCGCACTCCCCGCCGCCCTTCGCGGGAACGCTCGAAGATCAAGGGGAAGTCTTCCGGCCAGCAAAAACCCATCGCTACCCTCCCACCGCCAGGAAGAAGGCCCGGGCGAAGGCGTCAAGAAGATCCTCGTCCATCCGCTCGCTCGCGGCGAAGAGCGCCGCGTTCGCGCCGTACTCGGGGATCGGGTACGCCCCGTGGAAGCCGGCCTCGGCGAGCCCCCGCCGCACCTCCTCGGGCGGGCGGGGGAGCATGAGCGCGAACTCGGCGAAAAAGGGCGGGCGGGTAAGGGGCTCGACCCCGGGCGCCTCGAGCAGGCGCTCGTAGAGCCTTCGGGCGTTCGCCGCCGCCGCGATCGCCACCTCCCTTAGCCCCTCAGGACCCAGCGCCGCCAGGTAGATCGTCGCCCGGAGGGCGGCGTTTTGGGCGTTGGTGGTGATGTTGGACTTGGCCTTGGCCCGGCGGATGTGCTGCTCCCGGGCAGAGAGCGCGAGCACGAACCCCCGGCGGCCCTCGGCATCCTCGGTCATCGAAACGAGCCGCCCGGGAAGCTGTCGGAGCAGTGCTTCCCGAACCGCGATGAAGCCGAAGTGCGGACCGCCAAAGCTCATCGGGTTTCCAAGCGGCTGCCCCTCGCCGACGGCGAGGTCCGCGCCCTGTTCCCCGGGGGGCTTGAGCACCGCGAGGGAGATGGGGTCCACCACCGCGACGAGTAGCGCCCCAGCGGCGTGAGCGGCCTCGGCCAGCGCGGCGTAGGACTCGATCGCGCCTAGGAAGTTCGGGCTCTGGACCACCACCGCCCCCACCTCGGGTCCCACCTCGAAGGCCGGGGTGCGGTCGTGCTCGAGCGCGACCTCCCGGGCCTCCGCCCCCACCGCGTCGAGGTAGGTACGGAGCACCGCCCGGTACTCCGGATGCACCCCCTGGCTCACCAAGACCCCCATCCGCCGGGTGGCCCGGAGCGCGAGCAAAACCCCCTCGGCGAGGGCGCTCGCGCCGTCGTAGAGCGAGGCGTTCGCGACCTCGAGCCCGGTGAGCTCGGCGATCATCGTCTGGTACTCGAAGATCGCCTGCAAGATTCCCTGGCTCGCTTCCGCCTGATAAGGGGTGTAGGCGGTGAGGAACTCGCCCCGGGAGGCGAGCGCGTCCACGATCGCGGGGATGAAGTGATCCCGCACGCCCCCGCCCAGGAAGACCGCCCCCGGCCGGTTCTTGGAAACAAGCCGCTCCACGAGGGCGAGCACGCGGTCCTCGTCGAGCGGCTCAGGGAGCTTGATCTCGGGGTTTAAAAGCTCGGGGGGGAGGTGGGCGTAAAGGTCCTCGAGGCGCTCAAGCCCCAACGCCTCGAGCATCGCCCGGACCTCGTCCTCGGTGTGCGGCGTGTAGGCCACGGCTACCCCTCGGCTTCGAGGAGCTTCGCGTAACCCTCGGCGTCGAGAAGCGCCTCGAGCTCCTCGGGGCGCTCCATACGGATCTTAAAGAGCCAGCCCTCGCCGTAGGGGTCCTCGTTCACCTTCTCCGGGTGCTCGCCGAGCGCCTCGTTCACCTCGACGATCTCCCCGGAGACGGGGGCGTAGATGTCGGAGGCGGTCTTCACCGACTCGATCACCGCCACCGCCTCCCCCGCCTGAACCTTCCGGCCCACCTCGGGGAGCTCGACGTAAACCACGTCGCCGAGCTCCCCCTGGGCGTAATCGGTGATGCCGACCACGGCAAGATCACCCTCGACCCGAACCCACTCGTGGGTATCCCGGTACTTAAGCTCCTTGGGAACGTTCATCGCCTACCTCCGAATCAAGGGTAAGGGATGGACCCGCGCCGGGTGCCGCCGGCCCCGGATCTCCACCGAAAGGGCGGTCCCCTCCTCCGCGTAAGGGGCCTTCACCCAAGCGAGGGCGATGCCCTTTTTCAGCACGGGGGAAAGCCCCCCCGAGCTGACCCGCCCCACCGCTTCTTCTCCGGCGTAGACGGCATAGCCCTCCCGGGGGATCCCGGATTCGAGCAAAAGCCCGATAAGTCGTTCCTCGCAGGGCGCACCGCGCATCGCCTCGGCCCCGAGGAAGGGTTTATCCTTCACCACCCAGGCATAGGGCGTGCAAAGGGGGTTGGTGGCGTCGGTGAGCTCGTGGCCGTAGAGGGGATAGCCCATCTCGAGCCGGAGCGTGTCGCGGGCGCCAAGCCCCGCGGGGCGCACCCCCGCTTCCAGAAGCGCCTCGAAGACCGCTTCGGCGTCCTTTGGAGCGAGGAAAATCTCGAACCCGTCCTCGCCGGTGTAGCCGGTGCGGGCAAGGAGCGCCTCCCGGCCCGCGACCCGGGCAGAAAAGACCGCGTTCTTGCGATAGCCAGAGAGATCCTCCCCCACGAGGTCGGCGAGCAGGTCGGCGGCCTTTGGCCCCTGTACCGCAAGGAGGGCGGTCTCGTCGCTCCTATCCTCGAGCACCACCTCCCTCCCCTCGGCGAGCCGCAAAAGGTGGGCGAAATCCTTCTCCCGGTTGGCGGCATTCACCACCAGGAGATAGCGCCCGGGCTCGACGTGGTAAAGGTAGGCGTCGTCCACCACCCCGCCCTGGGCGTTCGGCAGCAGGGTGTAGTGGGCCCGCCCGGGCTTCAACCTTGCCACCCGGTTGGTGGTGACCGACTCGAGGAAGTCCTGGGCCTCGGGCCCCGAGATCCAGAACTCCCCCATGTGGCTCACGTCGAAGACCGTTGCCTGCTCTCGGGTGGCCCGGTGCTCGGCCTGGATCGAGCCATAGTGCAGGGGCATCGCGTACCCGGCGAAGGGCACCATCCGGGCCCCGAGCCGCTGGTGGAGTTCGAAAAGCGGGGTTCGCTTCACGCTCCGAAGCTTACCGCTAAAGGCCTTCCACCGGCCGGGACTCGAGCTCCGCCACCCGCGCCTTGAGCACCTCCGGAAGCGCCTCGGGCCGGCCGCCCCGGCCGAGCCAGACGTGCACCGTCCGGGCCTCGGCGGCGAGCTTCCCGTCCGATTCCACCCGGTAGTCCATGGCGAAGCTGCTTCGGCCCACCCGCACCACCCGGGCCCCCACCCGCACCGCTTCGCCCAGGTAGATGGGTCGCCGATAGTCGATCTCGGCCCGGGCCACCACCGGCGCCTCGCCGCGCCCCAGGGCCCCCTCGAGCGCCCCGAGGAGTTCGAAGTAGCGCACCCGGGCAAGCTCGATGTACGAGAGGTAGACCGCGTTGTTTACGTGTCCGAGGGGATCGAGGTCGCGGTAGCGTACCTCGATCCCGACCACCGCGGGATAGCCGTCCATATCCCTATTTTTCATCTTCCGGGCGGTAACATGGGCGCGTGCGCCGGGTAGTTCTCCTCGCGCTGGTTTTGCTCTCGGCGTGCCGCCCCAAGACCGGCGAGCCCCTCGAGGCCGAGGTCCGCTTCGTACCCGAGCACCCCACGGTGGGCAAGGCCGAGATCTGTATCGAAGTGGACCCGAGGCTCGAGCTCACACGGATCAAGGTGGTAGGCGACATGACCCACCCCGGCATGATCCCCGTGGAGGCCGAAGCCCACCCCGCGGGCCCCGGGCTTTGGCGGGTGGACGCCTTCGACTTCAACATGCGCGGCGACTGGGTACTCACCCTCACCGCGTACGATAAGCAGGGAAAGAAGTACACCAAGGAGGTGCGCCTCACGGTCCCATGAGAACCCCCGACCTCCTCCGCCTTCCCCTCATTGGCCGCTTTTTCCGCTGGCGTTATAGCCGCTTCGTGCTCCAAATCCCGCTTTTATTGGTAGCCTTCCTCGCGCTTTACGACGGCTTCGTGGGGCGCCAGCTCGCCCCCAAGAACTTCGCCACCGTCTCGGTCTGGCTCCACTACCGGGGGTTTTTGGTCCTGGCCATCGCCGTGCTCGGCAACCTCTTCTGCGCCGCCTGCCCGATGATGCTGGTCCGGGGGCCCACCCGATTCGCCAAACGTTTTCTGCCCGAGTTCAAGTGGCCGCGGGCACTTAGGAACAAGTACTTCGTCATCGCCCTGACCCTTTTCTACCTCTTCGCCTACGAGTATTGGGACCTCTGGGCGAGCCCCTGGCTCACCGCCTGGCTGATCCTCGGCTACTTCGGAGTCGCCTTCGTGGTCGACACCCTCTTCCCCGAAGGGACTTTTTGCAAGTACGTCTGCCCGCTCGGCAACTTCAACTTCACCCTGAGCACGGTAAGCCCCACCCAGATCACGGCCCGCGACCCCGAGGTCTGCCTCCGCTGCGAGGGCAAGTACTGCGTGAACGGCCGGGTCGAAACCTCAAGCGGCCGGAAGACCCTCCGGGAAGCGCCCGAGGCCGAGGGCCTGCGCTTTCCGGGCTGCGAAACCAAGCTCTACGTACCCCAGATCCAGTCCAATATGGACTGCACCCTCTGCATGAACTGCGTGCGGGCTTGCCCCTACGACAACGTCGCCTGGAAGCTCCGGGCCCCCGGGACCGAGGCCGCCTGGGCCCGCTACAAGATCGACGTGGTCTGGCTCGGGGTACTCCTCTTCTTCGCCGGGTTCATGAACGCCTTCGCCATGGTCCCCCCCTACTACCAGCTCGCCGAAGGACTCTCCAAGCTCCTCGGCACCCGGAACGAGGCCCTTCTGCTTTCGACGATCTACGTGCTCTGGACCGGACTCGGCTTCCTCCTCACCCTGGGGGTGGCGATGCTCGCCGACCGGGTCTCGGGCGTACGCGCCTCGCCCCTGAAGGCGGTGCGGTTTTGGGGAACCGGGTTTTTCCCCTTGGCCTTCGCCATGTGGGCCGGCCACTACGCTTTTCACTTCCTCACCGGTTGGGCGAGCATCATCCCGGTCACCCAGCAGGCGCTTTTGAACCTGGGGCTCCCCGTGGGCGAGCCCGACTGGACGCTCGCCGCCCTGGTTCCGGAGAACTGGCTCTACCCCCTCCAGGTGGCGATCCTCTACCTCGGGCTCTTGGCCGCGAGCTACGTGCTCTTCCGCCGCGCCCGCGAGCGCAACCACTTCCTCGCCGGCGGCATCGTCTTCACCTATTTCTTCCTCCTGGTGGCGCTCGCGCTTTGGGTGCTGGCGCAGCCCATGGAGATGCGGGGCACGCTGCTTTTGCCCCAGTAGGGTAGGCTGAGGATCGTGCGTCGGCTGACTGCTTTGCTGCCCTTCCTCGCCGCCCTGGCGCTGGCGCACGCCGAGCCGGTGCAGGCGGTGGTGACCCTTACCCAGACCGCAAACGCCCTCGAGGTCGAGGTGGCGCTCGTCGGCGAGACCAGCACGCTGCCGATTCGCGGCGCCGTGCTCGAGCTCATCCTCGCCCGGCCCTCGGCCCGCCTCCTCGGCTGGATGAAAGACGGCGTCCTCTCCCGCACCGGGAGCGCCAAACTTCCCGCCGAGGAGGTGGCGCGCATCCCCCTCAAGGAGCAAAAACCGGGGAGCTACACCGGCCGCTTGAACCCGCCGCCCCCTGGCACCTATGTCCTCGTGCTGCTCGACACCACCTTCAAGGGCGAGGCAACGATGACCGGGCGAAAGATCCGCTTCCCCCTTGAGGCAAACCCCACCCTCTTCACCGGCGTGCTTCCCGAGACCAAGACCCCAAGCCGCTACCTCTTTTACGCCCTCGCCGGACTCGCGGTTCCGGCGCTGATTGGCCTCGTCTTTGCCCTTTTCGCCCGTAGCGAACGGCAAGGAGGTGAACGTGGATCCGGAGCTTAAAAGGCTGGTGGAGGCGGAGCTCGAGCACGCCCGCCGCCACACCGAGGAGGCGCTTCGTTATATGGCCCGGTTCGGGGTCCGCCCGGGCGGCGAGATCCGGCTTTTCTATCCCCCTGAGGCCCGCCGCAAGACGATCGACCGCATCCCCTTTACCCGCCCGGTCAAGGAGCGGGTCCTCTACCGCACCGAACCCGGCGAGTTCTCCGCCGTCTGCCCCTTCTCGGGCCTTCCCGACTACGGCGTGCTCACCGTGGAGTACGTGCCGGGAAGCTGGATCCTAGAGCTTAAAAGCTTCAAGTACTACCTGATCTCCTTCCGCCAAATCGGAATCACCCAGGAGGAAGTCACCGCCCTCATCTACGAGGACGTCCTCCGCCACCTCGAGGACCCCGACTACCTGGTGGTCGAGACCGTCTACAACGTACGCGGCGGCATCCGCACCACGGTACGCGTGGACAGCCGGGATCAGGGCTCCTAAAAGCCCTGTGGTAAACTAGCCTCACTATGATCGAGCCCTCGATCGCCCTCTTCGGGGAGTCCTTCGAAGAGGCGAGCCGGGTCCTGGAAGAACTGCTCGAGGAAACCGGCGCCCAGTACGCCCTCCTCGTCGACCGGAAGGGGTTCGTGCTGGCGCACCGCGAAGCCCTTTGGGCGCCCCGCCCGCCCGCGCTCGACTCGCTCGCCACCCTGGTCGCCGGCAACGCCGCCGCCACCAAGGCGCTCGCCGAACTCCTCGGCGAAAAGCGGTTTTCCGAGATCGTGCACCAGGGCGAAAAGCAGGGGATCTACGTCGAGGAGGTCAACGACCTCGCCCTTCTCGTGGTGATCTTCGACCAGAACGCCCCGGTGGGCCGGGTCAAGCTCTTCGGCAAGAAGGCCGCCGGGCGGCTGGACCACATCACCGAACGCGCCAAGGTCGAGTCGGGGGCGACCCGTGCCCGCCTCGGCCTCGACACCGAGTACCGGGAGTCCGCCTCCGCCCTGCTCGACGACCTGTTCGGAGAACCATGAGCACGATCAACTTCGCCACCCGCGAGATCAACTTCAAGATCGTCTACTACGGCCCGGGCCTCTCGGGCAAGACCACCAACCTGAAGTACGTCTACTCCAAGATCCCCGAGGACCGGAAAGGAGAAATGGTCTCGCTCGCCACCGAGGACGAGCGCACCCTCTTTTTTGACTTCCTTCCGGTGGACCTGGGCGAGGTCAAGGGTTTTAAAACCCGCTTCCACCTCTACACCGTGCCCGGCCAGGTCTTTTACAACGCTTCCCGCAAGCTCATCCTCCGGGGGGTGGACGGCATCGTCTTCGTCGCCGACAGCGCCCCCAACCGCCTCCGGGCCAACGCCGAGAGCATGCGGAACCTCCGGGAGAACCTGGCGGAATACGAGCTCAGCCTGGAGGAGATCCCCCTCGTCCTCCAGATCAACAAGCGGGACCTCCCCGACGCCCTCCCGGTGGAGATGATCCGCGCGGTGGTGGACCCCGAGTCCAAGTACCCCACCTACGAGGCGGTGGCAATCCAGGGTATCGGGGTCTTCGAGCCCCTTCGCGAGGTGAGCCGGCTCGTGCTCGGCCGGCTCGTCTCCTCCCCCTAGCCGATCCGAAACGGCGTTCGGAGCCCCGCCTGGGCGATCTCCCGGGCCTCTTTGGGCGCCCAGGAAAGCGCGAGCACGCCCCGGTACGCCCGGATCGCCCGCTCCCGCTCGCCGAGCAAGTCCCGGAGCTGGCCCAACCGGGCGAGCACGTAGCCCGGAAGGTATTCCGGGTGGTGAAAATCCCCCTCGGCCACCTGTTCCAGCAACGCGGCCGCGTCCTCCACCTGCCCCGCCGCCAGGTAGAGCTGGGAGGCGAGGTACCCCGCCTCGGCGCCCCCGATCTCCCTGAGCTGCTCCAGCAGGCGGAAGAGGTCGTCCCCCTCCTGAAGCCGCCAGGCCCGGTCGAGGACCGCCCGCGCCCGCTCCGCCTCGGTGGGCTCGTGGGGGCCGGGGAGCTCGGCCCCGGGGAGCTTTTCGAGCAGGACCGGCAGGTCGAGCAGATCCACCCAGACCGCGTAGCGCCCCGGGGGAAGCGCCTGGATCCGGCGAGCGACCTCCTGCATCCGCGCTTCTCGGAACCCGGTGGCGGGCCCTTCCCCAAAGCGCTCCGCGACCCACTCGAGGTAGCGCTTTAGAGCACCCAGGGGTTCCTCCGCCCGCCAGCTTTCAGGGGCAAGCGGGGCTTCCAGCCACGAAAGCAGCCCCTGCCGGGCTTCGGCCTCCTCCTCCAAGTAGCGGCGGCCCTGCTCCATTTGTTCCAGATAGTCCCGGAACCGCTCGGCCTCGGCCTTCAGCAACTCGGCCCGCTCCCCGATCGCCCGAACCGGCACCCCGGCGCGCTCCGCCCAGGGGAGCAAGTGAAAAAGGCCGAGTTCCTCGGCCTCGCGCCAGGCGCCTTCGCTGAGGCCCTCCTCGCTGTAGGAGGCGAGGAGCACCGCGTCCGGCCGGTAGGCGCGGGTGAGCTCGAGCAAGGTCACCGCGTTGTAGCGGGGATGGGCGAGGTGCAAGGGGCCAAGGGTAGGGACGACGAGGAGATCCACGACCCTATCCTCCCCCAACTGGGGCTTTGGGAAAAGCGGTCAACCCCCAAATGGGGGCCCCCAATTGCGGGATTGGTTAAAATATCGCTCAAGAGTTACCTTGAAGGATTTTCCCTACCATTTTTCGCGAAATCGCCATTAACACCGTCCTATACCGGAACCCCGGCCACCACCGCAAGCGCTTGCGGTGGTGGTTTTTGCCAGGAGCTTGCCTAGAAAGCGTGCCTTCCCACACTTTGCTATCGCTTGCTTCCCCTACTTCACCGATTGACCCTTTCCGCAGGCCATACTAGCATAGCCTCAGACAAAGGGGAAGGGGCAACGCCCCAAACCC
>CAYYAB010000016.1:0-20533 GCA_964469895.1 uncultured bacterium
AGGAGAACGAGCCGCTAGACCCCCGCCGAAGATCCAGAATCCAGAGAAAAGAACCGGGTCCAGGGTCGCTTCGGTCAGCGCTTCGGGCCGGCGTAAAACGCTTCTAGGATCGCCCCCGCGGGCACCTGCCACCACTCCGCCACGGATCCCAGCAACCTCGAGCTCAAACAACATCCCCGGAAAGCGTCACGACCCGCACGCCTCCACACGACCCCGAAACCAAAAGCGGGGCCCCGGGGCCCCGCAGATGGTGGGCGGTACTGGACTTGAACCAGTGACCTCCCGCTTGTAAGGCGGGCGCTCTGGCCAGCTGAGCTAACCGCCCGCAAAGAAAAGGTTAGGGGAGTTCGGGCGAATGCACAAGTGTGTTAACCCGGACCTGAGACCAAGGGGTGGCTTACCACCACCCAACTTAAGGCACTAGCGGCCGAAGCCCCCACCCCCAAAGAAGGCGCCCGGACCCGAGCACGATATTCCAAGCGGCGAGGCCAAAGCATGCGTGAGCGCCGCACTGGAAACGGGACGCTCAAAGCATCACCTTCCCGGAACGTGCCTGGGAGCATCGACGCCGAATCCCATCAGCTCAAAAAGACCGGGGCCCAGGAACCCCGGGCCCCCAAAGAACCGGTAACGCTTAACGGAACTGCTCGATCAGCTCGCGGACGTCCTTGTAGATCTTCTTCGCCCGCGCCTTCTCTTGGACCTCGGCCACCTCGTCGGCCAGGGTCTTACGGCCCTCGACCTTGTAGATTACCCCGAGCGGAACCTGATTCTTGGTGAGCATCCACTGGGTGACCTCGTGGGCGGCGTTCCAGTCGCTGGGATCGTGCCCAACATCATCGAGGTAAACGCCGTGGTCGCGTACGTAGTCGTACTCCTGCTTGCCACGGAAGGTGACGCAAGGGCTAAGCACGTTGATGAGGGCAAAACCCTTGTGTTGGATGCCCCCTTTGATGAGCTCCTTCAGATGCTTGACGTTGCCAGAGAACCCTTGCGCGATGTAGGTAGCGCCAAGCTCAAGCGCGAGCGCGAGCGGGTTCAAGGGACGCTCGGGGTTACCCGAGGGCGTGGTCTTGGTGACGTCACCGGTCGGCGTGGTGGGCGAAACCTGACCCTTGGTCAGGCCGTAGATGCGGTTGTCCATCACGATGTAGGTGAGGTCGGGGTTGCGCCGAATGGTGTGCACGAAGTGGTTCGTCCCGATCGAGTAGCCGTCGCCGTCGCCGCCGGCGACAAGCATGGTGAGCTCGGGGTTTGCCACCTTCGCCCCGGTGGCGATCGGCAAGGGCCGGCCGTGAATCGCGTTAAAGCCGTAGGCGTTGATGTAGCCGGCGATACGGCTCGAGCACCCGATCCCGCTCACCACCCCGAGCTTCTCGGGGGGAATCTGCAAGTCAGCCACCGCCTGGTGAATCGCGGAGAGCACACCGAAGTCACCACACCCCGGACACCAGACGATGGGGATCTTGGTCTTGTAGTCCTTGGCGGTGAGCTTGACCTTCTCCATGGCCTAAGCCTCCACTTCCTTCCTGTAATGGGCCTCGATGGCCTTCAAAACCTCCTGAACCTGGATCGGGTTGCCGCCGGCGCGGGCGTAGGAGTAGGTCTCCTTGGGCAGGTTGTCGTAGAAGGCCCGGAGGTAGCGGTAGAACTGGGCGCCGAAGGAGAGCTCCACCACCACCGCGCGCTCCACGCCCTTGAGCGCGGCATCGAGGGCCTTCGTGGGCAGGGGGTGAAGCAGCTGCGGCACGATCGCCTTCACCTTCATGCCCTTTTCGCGGGCGGCCTCGACCGCCTCGCGCACCGCGCCTTTGGTAGAACCCCAGGCAAGGACGGCAAAGGGAGCATCCTCATCGCCGTAGACCCGGACGAAGCCCGACTCCTCAGCGATCAAGGGGAGTTTCCGCGCCCGCTTTTCGCTCATGACCTGGTGGATCGTGCCCGAGGAGCTCGGCCAGCCCTTTTCGTTGTGCTCGAGCCCCGAGATGTAGTGTTGGCCGCCCTTCATCCCGGGAATCGCCATCGGACTGACCCCGTCCTCGGTGAGCTTATAGCGGGCGTAGTCCTCGCCGAGTTCTTCTTTATCCGGGAGCTTGCGGGCGATCGTACGCTCTCGAGCAAAGAGGACCTCCTCATCCACGGTCTCCGAACGTTCCCCGAGGAACTGGTCGGAGAGGATGATCACCGGCAGCTGGTACTTCTCGGCCAGGTAGAAGGCCTCCACCGCTACCTGGAAGTTGTCCTCGACGTCCGCCGGCGCCAGCACCACCCGGGGCGCGTCGCCGTGGGTGCCGCCGATCGCCTGGAAGAGGTCGGCCTGCTCGGTCTTCGAGGGGATCCCAGTGGAGGGGCCGGCCCGCTGCACGTTCACCACCACCAGCGGGATCTCGGCCATCGCCGCCAGGCCAATCGTCTCCTGCTTGAGGGAAAGCCCCGGCCCCGAGCTCGCGGTCATCGCCCGGGCCCCTGCCCAGGAAGCACCGAGCGCCATGGCCACCGCCGAAAGCTCGTCCTCGGTCTGAATCACCGCCCCGCCAAAGCGCGGGAGCTCCCGGGCCAGAAACTCGAGGATCGGACTCGCCGGGGTGATGGGGTAGCCGGAGTAGAAGTTGAGCCCGGCGTGGATGGCCCCAAAGGCGAGGGCGTCGTTGCCGGTCATCACCAGCTTGGGGTTCCCGCCCTCGGCCGCGAGCCGGTAAGGAATGCCCTCGGGGAGGTTCTGCTTCACCCACTCGGCGCCTAGGTCGATCGCCTGAATGTTGATCGCCGCCGCCTCGGGACGCTTCTTGCCGAACTTCTGCATCACCGCGTCCTTGAGGGCATCAAGCGGCAGGTTCAAGAGCTCGCCGAGCACGCCGAGCAAGACCATGTTCTTGGCGAGCGGGACTTTCAGCTCCTCGCTCGCGAGCTTCTTGAAGGGCACCGCGATGAAGCGGGCGTTCTTCTCCGGCGGAATCGGGACCGCCTCGAGGGGCGTCTTGTCGGATTCGTCGTAGAGGACGACCGCGTTCTCGCGAAGCTCGATCTCGTCGGTGAAACGCTTGAAATCCTTCCAGGAGAAAACCGCGAGCACGTCGACGAAGTCCCCCTGACTGTAGATGGGCTTCGCCGAGACGCGGATCCGGGCCGAGGACTCCCCGCCCCGAATCTGCGGTCCGTAGGACTTCAACATAAAGGCAAACAGCCCTTTCCGGGCTGCCGATTTGGTGATGAAGTCCCCCGCCGTGATCACGCCGTCGCCGCCGGATCCGGCGATCGCCAGTACGACCTCTTGCTGCATGCCTCATCGCCTCCCCGCGGGCCTAGGGGCCCGCCTAAAAGCCAGGGGGTATTGTAGCACCGAAAAACGGACAAACGTCCGAGCTAAGGCAGATTTCGGTACCATAGGCGGGCATGACGGACGCCCACACCCACCTCGACATGCAAAAGGAGCCGGAGAAGAGCCTCCGCCGGGCCTCCGACTTCGCCGCCCTGCTCACGGTAGGGATCGACCCACGGCGGAACCGTCAGGCGATCCGCTTCGCCGAGGCGAACGAGAACGTCTACGCCGCCGTTGGCCTCCACCCCACCGAGGCCGAGCTCCTCTCCCCCGAGGTGGAGGCGGACCTCCGGGCCCTCGCCGCCCATCCCCGAGTGCGGGCCGTGGGCGAGACCGGGTTCGACTTCTACTGGGATCGTGCGAGCGAGGCCGCGCAACAAAGGGCCCTCGACCTCCAGGCCGAGCTCGCCCTCGCCCACGACCACGTGCTCGTCTTCCACGTCCGGAGCAAGGAGGGCCAGGACCGGGCGGAGCGAGCCCTGATCGCGTGGCTCCTCGCAAACCGGCCGCCCCGCTTCGTGCTACACGCGTTTTCGGGGCACGAGGGACTTCTAGAAACGGCGCTTATGCTCGGCGGCTACGTGAGCCTCGCCGGCAACCTCACCCACCGCAAGAAAAAGCGCCTTCGCGAGATTGCCCGCGAGCTGCCAAAGGACCGGGTCGTGGTCGAGACCGATGCCCCCTACATCACCCCGGAGCCAAAACGCGGCCGCGACAACCAACCCGCCTACGTCCTCTACACCCTGGCCGAGCTCGCCGAGCTCTGGGAACTCCCCTTCCACGAGGCGGAGGCGGTCACCGACGCGAACGCGGAAAGGCTTTTCCGATGGAAGCGCTAGTTTTTACCGCCCTTCTCCATTACCACGAGGTGAGCCTGAAAGGGCGAAACCGGGCCCGCTTCGAGCAGATCTTGCTCTCCCGGGTGCAGGAGGCCCTTTGGGGCCTTGACCTAAAAGTGAGCCGGATCCCGGGGCGGATCTTGGTGCGGAACGTCCCCGAGGCAAAGCTTCCCGAGGTCAAGGAGAGGCTTTCCAAGGTTTTTGGACTCGCGAACTTCGCCTTTGCCCTCGAAGCCGAGCCCGAGCTCCAAGTCCTTAGCGAGCTCGCGCGCAAGCTCATCCCCAAGGACGTCCGGACCTTTCGGGTAAGCGCGAAAAGGGGCAACAAGAAGCTCCCCTTCACCTCGATCGAGGCTGAGCGCGAGGTGGGCGGCCGCATCGTTGCCCAGACCGGCCTCAAGGTCGACCTCAAGCACCCCGAGCTCACCGTCTTCCTCGAGTTCGCCCTCGACCGGGCTTGGGTTTATACCGACCGGCTCCGCCACCCCGGCCCCGGCGGCCTCCCGGTAGGAGCGAGCGGAAAGGTGATGACCCTGCTCTCCGGCGGCATTGACTCCCCGGTCGCCGCCTGGCGGATGATGAAACGGGGAGCAAAGAGCGCCTTCGTGCATTTTCATTCCTACCCCCACACCGACTTCGCCTCGGCGGTCAAGGCCAAACGCGAAGCCGAAATACTCGCCGCCTGGCAGGGGGGCGCCCGGCTCTACCTGGTGCCGCTCGCCGGGGTGCAAGCCGAGATCTTCGCCAAAAGCCCGGAAAAATACCGCACCCTCCTCTACCGCCGCTTCATGCTCAGAATCGCCGAGCGCCTCGCCGAACGCGAGGACGCGGGGGCACTCGTCACCGGGGACGCCCTCGGGCAGGTGGCAAGCCAGACCCTCGAGAACCTCCACGCCGTCTCCAAGGCGGTGGACGCTCTGGTCCTCCGCCCCCTGGTCGGCATGGACAAGGTCGAGGTGATCGAGGAGGCGAAAAAAATCGGTACCTACGCCATCAGCATCCTGCCGCAGCAGGACTGCTGCTCCTTTTTGGAACCGCGCCGCCCCGCCACCCGGGCGACGCCGGAGGAGCTTGAAGCCGCCGAAGCCGGACTCGACGTCCCCGCCCTGGTGGAGGCGGCCCTCGAGAAGGCCCTGCTTTTAAAAATCCCCTCACCCTACAAAGGCGAGCCAGTCCCCGATCCCGAGCCTCCGGAGGAGGGCTAAATGCGGCGCCTTCTCGCCTTCCTACTCTTTTTCACACTTGCCTTTGCCGCCGAAAGGCTTTATGTCGCCCCCGACGACGGCGTGGGGTACCTGAAGGCGCTGATCAGAAGCGCCGAACAAGAAATCGACCTCGCCCTCTACCTCTGGACCCGAGGCCGGCTCGACCTCGCCGAGGAGCTGGCCCGGGTAAAGCAGCGGGGGGTCCGGGTTCGGGTGATCCTGGACGAGCGCCCGGGGGGCGAGCCCCAGGATTCGGCGGTGCTCGAGGCACTCCGGGCTGCCGGAATCGAGGTGCGTTTTGCCAGCCCCTTGCGCTTTGCCCACTACCACATCAAGGCCCTCCGGGCCGACGGCCGGCTCTGGATCTCGACCGGAAACTGGACCCGGGCCTCGTTCTCGAGCAACCGGGAATACAGTCTGGTCACCGATCGCGCGGACTGGGTCGCCGAGTTTAAACGGGTCTTCGCCGCCGACTGGGAAGCAAGGGCCCTTCCCCTGGACGATGCCAAGCTCGTCTGGAGCCCCGAGCGGGTCTACTCGATCTTCCGGCCCTTTTGGGAAGGGAACGCCAAACGGCGTATCCTGGGACTGATCGCGTCCGCCGAGCGGGAAGTCTTCATCGAGCAAAACGGCTTCACCGACGAGGACGTTTACAACGCCCTCCTTGAGGCGATGGACCGCGGCGTGCGGGTACGCATTCTCGGCTCGGCGAGCGCGCGAAAGAGCGGTTACTTCGGCCAAATGGCCAGGCGGCTTGCCGAACAGGGCGCCGAGGTCCGGTACCTTTCCGGGCTCAAGGTCCACGCCAAGGCGATGCTGTTGGACGGGAGAATCGCCTTCCTGGGCTCGCAGAACTTCACCCCCACCGCCCTCACCGCAAACCGGGAGCTCGGGGCGGTGATCAACGAAGGCAGGGCGCTTCTTCGGCTAAAGGCGACGATGGAACGAGACTGGGCAAGGGCCCGGGCCGCGGTCCGACCTCCCTCCGGCGCCGTTCCCTGGTATCAGGCGGGCCGGTATCTAGGCCAGGTGATCCAGGTCGAGGGCCAGGTGATTGGAATCAAGGACGCGGGCGGGGTTTACCGGCTCCTCTTCGACCCCACGGAGCGCTTCGTGGTGGTGATCCCGAAGAGCGTCGCGCGTCGCTTTCCCCTCCAAAGCTACGTCGGCCGCACCCTCCGGGTGACCGGTCGGGTGCGGACCTTCCGCGGCCGGCCCGAGATCGTGGTCAAAAGTCCGAATCAGATCGAGGAGGTACGGTGAAAGAGCTTACAGACCTCCTGGAAGCGCTCGGTCTCGAGGTCCGCGAGGCCAAGCACTACGTGGTCGGCGAGCTCAAGAGCGACGACGAGATCGTCCGCGTCTACCTCTCGCCCGAAGGCGAGGTGCGGCTCGAGCGCCGGCGGATCGAGGGCGACGAGGTCCGGCCGGGGGCAATCGCCGGCGTTTCCGGCGAGTATCTACGCCGGGTCGAGGTGCTCGAGGTCTTCTTCGCCCGCGACGTGGAAAACCCGGTCAGCTTGATCGCCGATTGGCTTTCGGGTGCACGGCCGGATTGAGGAACACCTCTCCGAGGACGGCTTCCACGTCGGCGAGGATGCGCCGAACGTCCGCCTCGGTGAAGTGCCCCATCAGCGAGACCCGGAAGATCCGGCCCTTGAGCGGCCCCTGGCCGCCCGCGATGCGGTAGCCGCGGGCGAGGAAGGCGCCCGCAAGCGCCTTGTGGGAGACGCCCTCGGGCAGGTAGAAGGCGGCGGTGGCGGGGCTTCGGTACGCCTCGGGCGCGGGAGTGCCCTGCTTGGCGGGCACCGGCGCCAGCCCGAGGCGCTCTCCGATGGCGTAGAGCGCCCGGTTCCACTGGGCCTTTCGCTCGTGGTGGGCGTCGAGCTCGGGGAGCAGGACGGAAAGCACCTCCCGTGCCGCGAGCACCAGCTGAATCGCGGGAGTGTAGGCCCCTTCCCCGGCCCGCTGGCTTTCGAGCTCGCGGGCGAGGTTCAGGTAGTAGCCCCTCGGTTTCAAAGCGGAAAGGGCGCGGTTTCCCAGGGCAACGAAAGCGAGCCCGGGGGGGAGCATCAAACCCTTTTGGCTGCCGGAAACGGCGGCGTCGAGCCCCATCGCGTCGAGCCCAAAGGGGGTTAGGAAAAGACTCGTCACCGCGTCCACGATCACGAGGAGTTCGGAGTTTTTCTCCCGAGCCGCCTTTGCGATCTCGGCCACGGGGTTTAGGACCCCGGTCGAGGTCTCCGAGTGGGTGAGGAAAAGCCCCCGGGTATCCGGCGTGACCCGCGCGGCGATGGCCTCCGGGTCCAGCACCTCGCCCCAGGGGAGCGAAAGCCGCTCGACGGATAGCCCTAGGGCCTCCCCGATCTCCGCCCAGCGCTCGCTGAACTTGCCGGAAACCGGCACCAAAACCCGATCCCCGGGGGAAAAGAGCCCGGCCGCGACCGCCTCCATGCCGCCGGTCCCGCTGGTCGTGAGGAGCAGCACCTCGCCCTCGGTGCCGAAGGCCCGTTTCAGCCCCTCCCGCACCGCGAGAAAGGCCTCGCGCGCGGGCTCGGTGCGGTGGTGGACCTGGGGACCGGAGAGGACAAGCCGGGCGCGGGGGTGAAGCTCCACCGGACCGGGGGTGAGCAGGATCTCGCGCTTCATAGCTCGGCCACGTCCACCCGCTCGAGGAGTTCGAGCGCTTCCAGCGCCTTCAAGACCCCATCCTCCGGGCGCTCGTCCACCGAGAGCACGAAAAGCGCCTTGCCCCCGGGGCGGTCGCGCCCGAGCTGGAGCCCGGCGATGTTGACCCCGGCCTCCCCGAGGAGCGTCCCCACCTGGCCGACGACGCCGGGGCGGTCGTAGTTCTTGCAAACGAGGAAGGTACCCTCGAGCACACTCTCCAAGGGATAGCCGTCGATGCCCACGAGCCGCGGCTGCCCCCCGAGCACGGTCCCCCGGGCGGTGCGCTCCTCCCTGTCGGTCTGGAGACGAACTTCGACGAGCTGGGTGTATCCCTCGGCCTCGGGCACTTTCCTAACCGAAAGGGCGATCCCCCGCTCCTTCAAAAGCGGCCGGGCCGCGATGAGGTTGACCCCTTCCGAGAGCACCCGCTCTAAAAGTCCCTTCGCCACCGCGGTGGCCACCGGCTCGGGGTCGGCCTCGAACTCGCCGAAAAAGGCGACCTCCACCGCTTGCACCCGCCCCCGGGTGATCTGGGCAAGGAGCCTGCCAAGTCGCTCGCCGAGGGGCACGAAGCCCTTAAGCGCTCGGAAGGCCTCGGGATCGAAACCAGCGTTGATGGCGTAGGCGATCTCGCCCTCCAGGGCGGCGATCACCCGTTTTAGGACCTCCTCCCCCACTCGGGTCTGAGCTTCGGCGGTGTTCGCCCCGAGGTGGGCGGTGTGCACCACCTTGGGGTGGTGGATGAGAGGATGGTCCTTCTTCGGGGGCTCCTCGGCGAAGACGTCGATCCCGGCGGCAAAAAGGTGCCCTTCGTCGAGGACCTCAAGGAGCGCCTCCTCCTGGATGATGCCCCCGCGGGCGGCGTTCACCACCACCGCCCCCCGGGGGAGGAGATAGAGCTCGCGCCGCCCGATCATCCCCCGGGTCTCCTCGGTAAGCGGGGTGTGCACGGTGAGGAAGTCGGATCGGCGGAGCAGGTCCTCGAGCTCATCCAAAAGCTCCACCCCGAGCTTCTCCGCCCGCGAGCGGGGAATGTAGGGGTCGTAGGCGAGCACCTTCATGTCGAAGCCCTTGGCGAACTTCGCCACCTGGCTCCCGATGCGGCCAAGCCCCACGATGCCGAGGGTCTTGCCGAGGAGCTCACGCCCCAAAAACTTCCGGTCCCACTCGCCGGCGCGGAGCTTGCGATCCGAGAGCGCGATCCCCCGGGCCGCCGCGAGCAAAAGACCGAAGGCGAGCTCGGCCGCCGAACGGGTGTTGGCCTCGGGCACGTTCACCACCAGGATGCCCCGGCGGCTCGCCGCCTCGAGGTCGATGTTGTCCACCCCGACCCCGCCCCGGCCGATCACCTTGAGCCTTTTTGCCCGCGAAAGGAGCTCCGCGTCCACCCGGGTCCGGCTCCGGGTGATCAGGGCATCGTAGTCGCCGATCGCCTCGAGGATCTCCTCCCGGGGCATCCCCGGCCGGTAGTCCACCGCCGCCGGCAACCCCTCGGTCCGCCCCAGCTTCATCTCGTCGGTGACGAGGACACGCCACATCGCGGAAAAACGATACCACCCGGACCGGGTTTTGGCACATATTTATGCCGTGCTAAGGTATCCGGGATGAGGATCGCACTGGTCACCGACTCCACCGCCGACCTGCCCCCGGAGCAGGTGGCGCGCGCGAAGGTGCGGGTGGTGCCGCTTTACGTCCACCTCGGCGGCAAGACCTACAAGGACGGGATCGAGATCACCGCCCGCGAGGTCATCGAGGCGATGAAACAGGGCACCGAGCCCCCCACCACCAGCCAGCCCACCCCCGAGGACTTCAAAGCCGCCTACGCCGAGGCCCTCGAGGAAGCCGACAAGGTGCTCTCCATCCACATCTCCTCCAAACTCTCGGGTACGGTCCAGTCGGCCCGCATGGCGGCCGAGGCCTTTCCTGGTAAAGTCGAGGTCTTCGATACGCTTCAGGCCTCGGCGGGGATCGGTGCCCTCGTACTCTTCGCCCGGAAGCTTCTGGACCAAGGCCTTGGGCTCGAGGCGATCCTGGAAAAGCTCCGCCGCGCCCGTGACGGCTCGATCCTTCGCTTCACCGTGGCAAGCCTCGAGTTCTTGAAGAAGAACGGTCGCATCGGGGGTGCCCAGGCATTGCTCGGCACCCTGCTCAAAATCAAGCCGATCCTCACCCTGAAAGACGGCCGGGTCGAGCCCGCCGGCAAGGCCCGCGGTGAGAAGAAGGCGCTCGCCGAGATGACGAAGGCCCTCGCCGAATGGGCGCAGGGGAAGAAAGACCCCCGGATCGCCTACCTTTTCGCCGCCGACGCCGACGCGGTCGAGCCTTTGAAAGCCAAGGTCCACGAGCTCGGACTTTCCCCCAAGGAGCTTTACACCGGTGAGCTCGGAGCGGTGATCAGCAGCCACGTGGGACCCGGGACCTACGGGTTCTTCGCCTTCGACGCCGAGGCTTGAGGGTCGCCTTCGACGTAGCATGTGCCCTCCCTACCCGATCCTCGGCCCCGCGCCCGGGGCCTACCTTGGGCGCTCCTCACGGAGCGCAACTGGGTAATGGCGGTCGGCTTGAATCGCCACCTTCACGGCACTTTCGCAAGTGGGCAGCTCGATGCGCGCTTCTTAGGCAAGCGGACTTCCTTCCTCTGATCCGACGGCGAGGAACGCGGGTCACCGACACCACGCGCCGCCATCACCACCTGCCGAGGTCCTGGCTCGATCGGCCCCGCCTCGCCTCCGAAGACGCCTAAAATACGAGCCATGCGTGCCGTGTTGCAGCGGGCCAAGTGGGGCCGGGTCCGGGTCGAGGGAGCGATCGTCGGCGAGATCGGCCCGGGCCTCGTCGTCCTGGTAGGGGTGCGCCGGGGCGACACCCCGGAGGACGCCGCCTATCTCGCCAAAAAGACCGCAAACCTCCGCATCTTCGCCGACGAATCCGGTAAGATGAACCGCTCGATCAAGGAGGTGGGGGGCGAGGTGCTGGCGGTGAGCCAGTTCACCCTCTACGCCGAGACCCGGAAGGGCAACCGTCCCTCCTTCACTGAAGCCGCCGACCCCACCCTCGGCCGCCAGCTTTACGAGCTTTATATCGAGCTCCTTTTAAAGGAAGGGCTCCATGTGGAGAGCGGGGTCTTCGGGGCGATGATGGAAGTTGAGCTCTTAAACGATGGTCCGGTGACGATCCTGCTCGACTCCGCCGACCGGAACCGGCCGAGGAGGGGGCGTTGACGCTTCAAGAAAAGCTTGCCACCGGCCGCTTCGTGATCACCGCCGAGGTGGACCCGCCCCGGGGCACCGCGATCGCGCGCACGCTTGCCGAGGTGCGGGAGGTCGCGCCTTTCGTGGACGCGGTGAACCTCTCCGACGCCCCAATGGCGAACCTCCGCATGAGCCCCTTCATCATCGCCCGGCTGGTGGAGGAGAAAACCGGTGTCGAGGCGATCCCCCACCTCACCGCCCGCGACCGCAACACCCTCGCCCTCCAGGCCGAGCTTCTGGGCGCGAGCGCGATCGGGGTGAAGAACGTGCTCCTCTTAGGCGGCGATCCCCCCGAGCGAGGCGACCACCCCTTCGCGAAACCCGTCTACGAGGTGGGCGCGGTGGAACTGATCCGGCTCGCCGAGGGGCTAAACCAAGGCCGGAACTGGGCGGGGGGCGAGCTCGAGGGAAAAACCGCGCTCTTTTTGGGGGCGGCGGCGAACCCCGGGGCGAAGGATCTGGCTCTCGAGGCCGAGAAGTTCTGGGCCAAGGTCGAGGCCGGCGCCGGCTTCTTCCAAACCCAGCCGGTTTTTTCTTTGAATGAGGTGGAAGCCTTTTTGAAAGCTCTTGGCAAAGTACCCCCGGTTCCGATTCTCTACGGCATCCTGCCGCTCGTGAGCGCCCGAATGGCCGAGCGGGTCTCCGCTTGGGCACGTGTGCCCGAGCCGCTCACGGAAGCGCTTCGGAAAGAGGGCAAAGAAGCCGGCTACGCCTGGGCGCGAAGGACCTTGAGCGCGCTCCGCTCCGCCGGCGCCGCTGGGGTTCACCTCTTTCCCCTGGGCCGGCCTGGGCGGGTGGCCAGGGTTGTTCGAGGCTAGCCGTCCCGCGAGCCCCTGTAAGTAAATAGCGGGGCCGGGCACGAGCCCGGCCCCTAAAACACGCAGCTTTCAAGCCGTCTTTTTCTTCTTGTCGAGGATCCCAGCGAGCTCCTGGAGCCTCCGCCAGTTTTTAAGCCGATCCTCGTTCGCCGCGAGGAGCACCTCGTCGGGGTTCCCGTCCTTGTCGAAGTGCTTGGCGAAACGGCCCTCGGTGCGGGCGAAGTCGATGAAGGTGAAGGGTTTCTTGGTCTTGGGGTCGATGTACCAGTCGTCGTAGATCGCCGGGTTCCCCTTGAGGTCGAGCCGCTCGGAGATGCGCTCCCCCTTCCTGGGGTCGTAGATGAAGACCGGGAAGGTGCGGGAAAGCACCGCGAGCTTCGCCTGGTGGGCGGACATGTTGTCGCCGACGCCGTGCTCGGGCTGGCAGGTGGTGTAGACGATCACCACCGAGGGCCCCTCGTACTCGTTGGCGGCGAAGATCGCCTTGTAGAAGTGGTTGAAGTGGGCGGCGGTGGTCTGGGCCACGAAGACGTCGGGGTGCATCATCAGGATCTCGCCGATCTCCTTGCGGTGCTCGGTCTTCCCCTTGAGCACCTTGCCGAAGGCGCTCATCTTGGTCTCCTGACCCAGGTAGGTCGCGGTCGAGGCCTGGCCGCCGGTGTTGGAGTAAACCTGCGTGTCGAGTACCAGTACGTTGATGTTCATCCCGGAGGAGAGCATGCGGGATAGCGACTGGAAACCGATGTCGAACATCGCCCCGTCGCCGCCCACGACCCAAAGCTTCTTGTCCTTCCAGCCCATCTGATCCCAGCGCATGCGGATGCCCATCGCGTCGGTGGCGGCGTTTTCGAAGAGGGAGTTGGTCCAGGGGACGACGAAGGGGTTGTAGGGGTAGGTCGAGGAGTAGACGGTGTTGCACCCGGTAGCCGCGACGATGCCCCAGTTCTTGCCGTAGTAGAAGGCGTTCGCCGCCGAGAGCATCCGCAGCGCGGTGGCCTCGCCGCAACCGGCGCAGCTCCCCGCCCCGCCCACGTAGAGGTGGGTCTCCTGGTCGAGCATGAGGTCGATCGGCGTGCGCTCGTTGATGTAGACCCGCGGGGTGTTGGGGAGCGACTGGAAGAAGGCGAACTCCTCCTTGTACTCGGGAACGGTGCGCTCGGTCTTCTCGATCATTGCGAGCGCGTCGTCGTTGCAGACCTCGACGCACTCGCCACAACCCTTGCACTTGGTGGGGTCGACGAAGATCGCGAAGTAGCCGGGCTCGTTCCCCTTCTTCTGGGGCAGGTCGTAGAACTTCCGGGTCTTGGCGAAGTGCGCCCGCATGCGCTCCCGGGTCTCGGGGTCGTCGATCTTATTGAGCTCGGCCTCGAGCTGGCTCTCGGGGATGACCTTGGCCAGGATCGCGGTGTCCGGGCACTCGGTGACGCACTCCATGCACCCGGTGCACTTGTCGGCGTAGTACTCGGGGATCTCCGGGGCGATATAGGAGAAGTCGCGGTAGACGCCGGTGCCGGGCGCGATCAGGCTGCGGGCGACGCCGAGGTCGGCGGGAAGTTCGGCGTCGGCGATGCCTCGGTTGTAAGCCTCGACGACGTTTTTGAACTCCTCGTTGTAGCGGTCGATGTCGAGGGGCTCGGGCTCGGGGAGGACCTCGAGCTCGAGCTCGAGTTCACCGGCTTCAAACTTGCCGGTCTTCATGCCACCACCTCCTTGGGCTCCCGGGCGATGACCTCGGCAGGCACCTCGATGAGCTCGGAGTAGCCGCGTCGAATCGCGGTCATGTTGTCCTGGACCACCTGCTCGCCGCGCTTGCCGAAGTACTTGCGGATCACCTTCTCGATCCGCGCCCAAAGTTCCTCTTCACTAATCTTTGCCCGTTCGAAGAAGGGCGCAATCTTGAGGTAGGAGCCGAGCAGGACGATGCCCTGCATCCGCTGCACCAGATCCGGCCGTGTCGCCACCTCCTGGGCGATCTTGATGGTGTCGATGGCATAGAGCCGGTACCCGCGCTCGCGGATGAGCTCGCGGGCGTACTTGGGCACCGTGGCCCAGATCGCCTCGGGGTCGGTGTGCCGGGACTGCAGCCAGATCGCCCCACCCTCGGCCAGGCCCACGAGCGGGTTGGTGTACTGAAGGGCCCGCGGATCGTTGATCGCCACCATCTCGACGTAGCGGAGCTCGGCCCGCACCCGGACCGGCTCCTCGGCGACCCAGAGGTAGTAGTTGGTGGGAAGTCCCTTCTTCTCCGAGCCGTACTTGGGGAAGGCCTGAACATAAAGCCCGAAAAGATCGGCGGTGACGCTCGCGATCACCTTGTTGGTGGTCACCGAGCCGTAGCCCCCCACCGAGTACCCGCGCATTCGGAAGGTGCCGGGTTCGGTGATGTCGGGGTCCTCCTTGGGCTCAAGCGCGAGCGGGTGCTTGATGTTGAGGGCGAAGTAGCGCCGATCCTTGTTCCCCTCGATCATGTGTTCGAAGGTGGCGATTACGTCGGCGGGGCGCACGTCGCGGCCGCCAAGCCCGGCAGCGCCGCCGTAGAAGGTGGGCAGCCGGTCCACCTTGAGTTCGGGGAAGCCAGGGTAGCCGTCGGTGGCATCGGCGAAGGCCGCCTTGATCTCCCGGAGCATTGGGTTCGACTCCGCGAGCGGCTCGTCGGTGCGCTCGAGCACCGCGAAGGCCTTGGTGTGCTTGAGCGCGTCCACGATCCGCGCGCCCGGGAAGGGCCTAAAGGAACGCACGTAGAGCGCCCCTACCTTCTCGCCTTTTTCACGCAGGTAATCCACCACCGCCTGGATGGTGCCGATCATGCTCCCGGTGGCCACCACCGCGTACTCGGCGTCCTCGAGCCGGTAGGGCTCGACGAAGTCGTAGCAACGGCCGGTGAGCTGGCAGTAAAGCTCGAAGGCTTCCTCAAGCGCCGGTACCACCCGGGCGTAAAACGCCCGCTGGGCGATCCGGCCCTTCATGTAGGAGTCCTGGTTCTCCACTGGGCCCGAAAGCACCGGATGCTCGGGGTCAAAAAGGCTCACGAGCTTCTCCTTGGGATCGCCCACGAACTCCCTCATCAGCTCCGGCTCGGGCAGACGGAAGTTCTCCACCGTATGGGTGACGAGGAATCCGTCCTGAGCCACCATGAAGGGCACCAACGCGGCTTCCGAGGCCCGCCGGGCGATCAGGGCCATATCGGCCACCTCTTGAGCATTGGCGGCGAAGAGGATGCCCCAGCCGGTGTCGGCGACGGCGTAAACGTCGTCATGACCGGCATGGATGTTCAAAGCCTGACTGGTAAGCGCCCGGGCCCCGATGTGGAAGACCATCGGCAGACGCTTACCACTGATGACGTGGAGCACCTCTTTCTGCAACACCAGGCCCTGACTGGCGGTGAACGAGCTCACCCGCCCCCCCGCCAGTGCGAAGCCCTCGGCCGCCGAGCCCGCCGAGTGTTCGCTCTCGGGCTCGAGGAACGTCAAGGGCTCGCCCCAGAGGTTGGTGCGGCCGTTGGCCACCGCCACCTGGAAGCCGTACCCCATGTTGGTCGAGGGCGTGATCGGGTAGGCGATCCCCGCCTGGGAGACATGGGTCTCAACCCAGACCGCGGCCTCCGACCCGTCCCCGGTGGTGGGGATGCCAGGAAACCGAACCTCGCTCATCTTCCCTCCTTTCGCGCGGGAACCGCCCGCGCCACTGGGCTTACCCTACACCCAAGCAAGGACGCGGGGTCCCACCCCAAGGCACATTGGACCACCGGCCGGCGGGGACCCGTGTCCCCGCTAGCGCCGGCGCTTTTTGCCCTCGCCTTCTTTTCTTCTCTCGCCCTGCCACTCGCCGAAATAAACCCGGTTCACGGTGAGCTTGACCGGGCGTTCGGGCCGATCCTTCCCTTCCGGAGGACCAACCACGCGGCGCTTCTTCTTGCCGTTTTTCTTTTCGGACAACGGCTTCACCTCCTCGGCGGGTACCAGATCCACTTGGCGGAGGGCCGGGCTGGCCCCGGCGATCTGGACCCAGATACGTTCTCCCAGCCGAATCCTTCGGCCGGTTCGTTCCCCCAAAAGACTCAGGGTTTCGGGGTCGTAGGCGTAGTAATCGTCGTCGAGTGCTTCCTTTCGCAAGAGGCCCTCGACCCCGTTATCGAGCATCACGAAAACCCCAAAGCTCTGGACCCCGCTCACCGTTCCCTCGAAGACCTCCCCGAGATGGGCGCGGGCCCAGCGAGCCTGATGGTATTTGGAGAGGTCGCGCTCGGCGGCCTCGGCGAGCCGCTCGCGGACCGAAGCGTGCTCGGCAATCCGGGGGAAACTGCGGCGCCAGCGAAGGAGCTTTTCCTCCGAAAGCCGGCCCTGGATGAGCGCCTTCATCACCCGGTGCACCACCAGGTCGGGATAGCGCCGGATGGGGCTCGTGAAGTGAAGGTAGTCGCGGAAGGCAAGACCGAAGTGGCCGAGGTTTTCCTCGGCGTAGCGGGCGAGCTTGAGCGAACGGAGGAGCAGGGTCGCCACCACCCCCGCCTCGGGCCGGCCCGCGGCCGCCTTAAGGACCTTTTGATAGGCCGCCGGGGTGGGGGCCTCGAGCCGGTAGCCGAGCCTCGCGAGCGCCTCCGAGAGCTCGCGGAAGCGGTCCTCGCTCGGGTCCTCGTGCACCCGGAAGAGGGCGGGTAGCCCCCGTTCCTCGAGCTCCGCCGCCACCAGCCGGTTCGCGAGCAGCATCAGCTCCTCGATAAGGCTCCTCGCCTTCTCCTCCCGGATCGGGATCAGGTGCACCTCGCCCTTCGGACCGAGCTCGACCTTGACCTCGGGAAAGTCGAAGAAGATCGCGCCCTCGGCCTCCCTAGCGGCGCGGAGCCGCTGGCTGAGCGCAAAAAGCGCCTGCACGTCCTCAGCCAAGGGCACGAGCGCATCGCTAGGAGCGGCCCCCTCCAGGAAGGCCTCGACCTCGGGGTAGGTGAGCCGGGCGCGGGAGCGGATCACGCTCTCGACGAAGCGGTGCTCGAGGACCTTACCCTCCCGGTCCAAGCGCACGAGCACCGAGACCGCAAGCCGATCCTGCCCGGGGACCAGCGAGCACACCCCGTTCGAGAGCACCTCGGGGAGCATGGGCAGCACCCGGCCCGGAAGGTAGACCGAGGTGCCCCGGGCGTAGGCCTCGCGGTCTAAGGCCGAGCCCTCCTTGACGTAGTGGGCGACGTCGGCGATGTGAACGCCCACCTCGAAGGTGCCGTCCTCCAATCGGCGAAGGTGAATCGCGTCGTCGAAGTCCTTGGCGTCCGGGCCGTCGATGGTGAAGACCGGGAGGTCCCGGAGATCCGTCCTGCGCGCAAGCTCCGGTGCGATCGGGCTGTGGGCCACCCGGCGCGCCTCGGCGAGCACCTCCTCGGGGAACTCGTCCCTGAGGTCGTGCTTCAGGATCACCGCCCGGGTCTCGGCCTCGATCTCGTCCCCGGAACCACCCAGGCGCTCGAGGAAGACCCCGAATACCTCGCGGGCCCCGCTCTCCTCGGGGAAGACCAGGCGCGCCGCGATCCGGCTCCCATCGGGCAGCACTCCGAGCCCCTCGGGACGGAGCTTGATCCGGGGCGGAAGCCGGGGATCCTCGGGCACGAGCCAGGCGTAGCCCCGGGCGAACCGGATCGTGCCCACCGCGTTCCGCCGAGCCCGTTCCAAGACGCGCAGAACCTCCCCGCTTTCCCGGCCCCGGCGGTCGGTGCCCACGATCCGAGCCTCCACCCGGTCGCCGTGCCAGGCGCCCCGGAGCCGCTCCTCGGGGATGAAGAGGTCCGACCCGCCGTCTTCGCGCACGACGAAGCCGTACCCGTCTTTCGCGAGGTCGAGCCGCCCGACGACCCGCGCCCCCCGCTCGGGAAGCTGGTAGCGGCTCCGCACCCGCTCGAGCTTCCCCTCGGCGACGAGCTCGTTCAAAAGCCCCCGGACCACCGAGCGCTTGAGCCCGAAGACGCGGGAGAGCTCCTTGGGGTGGGTGGGCTTTTTGTGCCTCTTTAGGTGCTCGTAGATCGCTTGCTTCATCTCATAGGATGCCCTCAAGGGCCCGACTCGTGGCGGCAAGCGCCTCGGCGAACTTCTCGAGGGCTTCGTCCACGTGGGCCTCGGTCACGATCAGCGGGGGCTCGAGACGCACCACCTTGGGGTTGTTCAGCCCGAAGGCGGTGAGCACGCCGCGCTCGGCGAGCTCGCTGATGAAGATCGCGCCGATGTCGGGATCGGTGAACTCGACCCCCACCATGAGCCCCCGGCCCCGCACCTCCTCGATCAAGCGCGGCCACTCGGCGGCGAGCTTCGTAAGGCCTGAAAGCAGCCGCGCCCCCATCTCCCGGGCGCGGGCAGGTAGGTCCTCCTCCAGGGTGACCTCGATCGCCGCCAGCGCCGCCGCCGCGGCGAGGGGGTTCCCCCCGAAGGTGGAGGAGTGGATCAGGGGGTTTTCGCGGAAAGCCTCGAAGAGCTCGGGGCGGCCCACCGTCGCCCCGATGGGCATGACCCCCCCGCCCAAGGCCTTTGCGCTGGTGAGGAGATCGGGCTCGATCCCCTCCCACTCCATGCCCCAGAAACGCCCGGTGCGGCCCAGCCCGGTCTGGACCTCGTCCACAATCAGGAGCACCCCGCGTTCGGCGGTGATCTTCCGGAGCTCTCGGAGATACCCTTCGGGCGGGATCCGGATCCCGCCCTCCCCCTGGATCGGCTCCACGATCACCGCCGCGGTCGCGTCGTCAATCGCCTGGGCTACCGCTTCGGCGTCGCCATAGGGCACCACCTTGACCCCGGGAAGAAGGGGCTTTACCGGGTCCTGGTAGGCAGGGCGCGGGGTCAGCGAAAGCGCCCCCATCGTCTTGCCGTGAAAGCCGCCTTCGGTGGTGAGGATGCCGGGCTTTCCGGTGTAGATCCGGGCAAGCTTGATCGCCGCCTCCACCGCCTCCGCCCCGGAGTTCCCGAAAAAGACCATCGAAAGCGCGCCCGGGGTGAGCTCAGCAAGACGGGCGGCGAGCCGCGCGGTGGGCTCGGGCACGAGCACCCGCACGCTCATCGGCATGCGGTCGAGCTGGCGCTTCACCGCCTCCACTACCCGGGGGTGGCGGTGCCCCAGGTTCAGGGTGCCGTAAAGCCCCAGGAAGTCCAGGTAGCGCTTGCCCGACTTGTCCCAAACGTAGACCCCCTCGGCCCGGTCCTCAACGCGGTCAAGGCCGGTAAAGCGAAGGAGTCCTGCGAGTCCGGGGTTGATGTGACGTTCGAAAAGCGTAAAGACCTCGTCCATGCGTCCTCCAGAGGCAGCCCCTCTGGGCCTTTAGTATAGCACGCTCAAGCTTCGGCGAGCACCCGAAGCTTTTCGTAGACCTTCGGGGGAAGCCGCACCGCCCGACCCTCCCGATCCTGGGGTACGTGCACCGTCCGACCCAGCGCCGCGAGCTCGCCGCCAGGGCGGAGAACGCGGTAAGAAAAGGCCACCCGCCGGCTCTTCACCTCTTCGAGGCGGACCTCGATCCCCGCGGTCTCCCCGTAGCGGAGCGGACGGCGGTAGCGAAGTTCGAGCTCCACCACTGGAAAGAAGAGCCCCTCCGCCTCGAGCAGGTGGTAGGGGAGCCCGGCATCGGCGAGGAGCCGCGTTCTCGCCTCCTCCAACCAGACCACATAGGCCGCGTGGTGCACCACCCCCATCTGGTCGGTTTCGGCGTAACGCACCAGAATGGGGTAGCTCCGGGTCATAGCACCTCGCGGGGATCGGTGTGAAAGGAAAGGCGGGGGATCCTTCGCATGGGAACCTCGTGGGCGAGCTCCTCCTGCAGGTATCCGTGGGCCCGGTTCAAAAGCGCGGCGGTCTCCTCCGCCCGCTCAAGCGCGCTGATCAATACCCGTGCCCGGGAAAGGTCGGCGGAGATTCGGACCCGCTCCACGGTCACCACCAGGGGGAGCCGGGGGTCTTGCATCTCGTGGATGATCTCGGAAAGCGCCCGGGCCACCCGCGACTCAAGGCGCAAGAGAGAACGGCTCACGGCGGCCTCCTTCTCTGCTCATTCTAGCCCGGATAGCGCTCTTGCGACCTCCCGAGCCACCTCCCGCACGAGGGCCTCCTCAGGTCCCTCCACCATCACCCGGATCACCGGCTCGGTCCCCGAGGGGCGAACGTTCACCCGCCCCCCCTCGAGCCTCGCCTCGGCTTGCTTGATGAGCTCGGCCACCTTGGGGTGCGCCATCACCCGGTGTTTGTCCCGGACGGGAACGTTCTCGATGACCTGGGGGTAGAGGGGAAGCGCGTCCACCCAGTCGGCGAGGTCCGAGCCGCTCTCTTGCAGCGCGGCCAACGTGAGAAGGGCGGTGAGCAGACCGTCCCCGGTATGAAAGCGGTCGGCGAAGATCACGTGCCCGCTGGGCTCGCCCCCGAGGCGGGCGCCCTCCTCCTCCATCTTCTCGGCGACGTAGCGGTCGCC